>NZ_RCVJ01000103.1 GCF_003667505.1 Micromonospora sp. BL4 | reverse complement strand
AATCTGCTTCTCGCGACGGTCGGCGGGTCGGCGGTGCTGGCGGTGGCCGGGGTCGCGCTCGGCGTCAACGCCGCGAACGACTCTCGCAGCGGCGGCACGGCACTGGCCGCGGCGACAGTCGCTCCGACCGCCACGGACGCGCCGGAGACCAGCGGTTCGCCGTCGGCAGGCACCCCGTCGGGTACGCCGACGAGCGGCACCCCGTCGGGTACGCCGACGGCCGGCAGCGCGCCGGCCGGCGCAGCGGTCGACGAGCAGCGCGCCGGGGAGATCGCCCTCGCCAGGGCCGGTGGCGGGCGGATCGTCGAGGTCGAGGCCGAGCAGGAGAACGGTCGACAGGTGTGGAGCGTCGAGATCGTCGCTGGCGACACCGAGCACGAGGTGGACGTCGACCGGGACAACGGCTCGGTGGTCAAGGC
>NZ_RCVJ01000106.1 GCF_003667505.1 Micromonospora sp. BL4 | reverse complement strand
GGGACGCGCACACGAAGTCGTGACCGGGCGGCTCCCGGCGACCGTCCGGATTCGGACGGCGCGGCACGCGCACCTCGGCGTGGCCGGGTGGCGGGGAGCGGAGCGGGGTCAGCTCACCGGACTGAGTCGTGGCTCAGCGGGTCTGACCATCGGCCCGGCCACGACTGGGAGGATCGCTATCTCGCACAGCGATCACCTCCTGAAGTCGGGCGGGCCGGAACGTCGATCATCGTACACCTGCGCTGCCGACCGGACGCACTCGGCCGACCGGCCGGCGGCCCCTCCACCGCCCGGCTGTCGCGACCCCGTCCGGTGGCCCGCCCGCGTCAGTGTGACCAGCACCGCGGCCAACAGCGGCAGCCAGCAGCACCGGGCCAGCACCCAGCCCGGATCGTCCGGTGCGGTGTGCAGCCCCGGCAG
>NZ_RCVJ01000263.1 GCF_003667505.1 Micromonospora sp. BL4 | reverse complement strand
AGAACGCGCGGAGCGCTCTTGACCGAAATGATCATTTCAAAGTTCGGAAGCGTTGAAATCTGCGCACCGAGCATTGGAGCCGCCGTTGCCGAAAGCCAATCCTTGGCCCAGTCGCTCAAGCGGATTGCAGTAATCGCACCTGCATTCGCCGAGAATTCCACCATGCCCATGAGCCAAAGTTCCGCAAGCGGCTTCGGCATCGAAGACCAGTAAATTTCATTCGTCGTAAGCGTCAAACGGAATGTCGGATCGAGAGTCCAAAGAATGCGCTGAGCATTCACCGCCGATGCGTTACGCTTGATCGAGAACAATACATGCTTAAAAAACTCGTCTTCGCCGTGAAAGCGCCGCTTAATCCACCATTCCAGAATTTCATTCTTCAGGCGGAAACCGTTGTGCTTCAAAAATTCGAACGCTTCAT
>NZ_RCVJ01000111.1 GCF_003667505.1 Micromonospora sp. BL4 | reverse complement strand
GCAGGAGCCGCAGCGGGGTTTTCGGGCGATACAGGTATAGCGACCATGCAAAATTAACCAGTGATGGCAGTCCACTTTGAACTCATTCGGCACCACTTTCAGCAACTTCTCTTCTACCTGCTCGACATTTTTACCCGGCGCGAACTGCGTTCGGTTGCATACACGAAATATATGCGTATCAACGGCGATGGTCGGCCAGCCGAAGGCGGTATTTAGCACCACGTTAGCGGTTTTACGCCCCACGCCGGGAAGCGCTTCCAGCGCCGCCCGATCCTCCGGCACTTCGCCATTATGCTTGTCCAGTAAAATACGGCAGGTCTTAACCACGTTTTCCGCTTTACTGTTAAATAAGCCGATAGTTTTGATATAGGATTTCACGCCCTCTACGCCCAGCTCCAGCATCGCGGCTGGCGTATTGGCG
>NZ_RCVJ01000011.1 GCF_003667505.1 Micromonospora sp. BL4 | reverse complement strand
GGTTCGCCCGGGACGGCTCACCGTCGCCCCGCCCCGGCCGTTCCCGCCTCGGCGACGCTGCCGGCACCCGGCGCGTCCGCGGCGTCCGCGTCCGCGGCATCGGCGTCGTGGATCCGCTCGGCGAGCAGCCGCAACGCCTCGGTCACCGCCGTCGAGCGGACGTGGTCCCGGCCGCCGTCCAGGTCGAGCTGGCGCACCTCACCGCCGTCCGGGCCGGCGACCGCGACGTAGACCAGACCGACCGGCTTGCCGTCCTGCGGCTCGGGACCGGCGACCCCGGTGGTGGCGAGCCCCCAGTCCGCCCCGCAGCGCTGCCGGCCACCCTCGGCGAGCGCCGCCGCCACGTCCGGGTCCACGGGCCCCCGCTCGGCCAGCAGCTCAGCCGGTACGCCGGCCAGCTCGGCCTTCAGCTCGGTGGCGTAG
>NZ_RCVJ01000033.1 GCF_003667505.1 Micromonospora sp. BL4 | reverse complement strand
CATCACGCCTTCGCGCACCGTCGCCATCTGCGGGCGGTGTTCCGGGTTCACGATGGTGGCAACGATGTTGCCGCCGAACGCCGGGCGAATCTGGCAGAGCTGGTTTTCGTAGAATTTCTTCACGCCGCCGATGCTCATTTCGAAGCTGTCGATTTCGAGTTCGGTACAGTCGGCGGTAAGGCCGCTGTGCATGGCGCGGGAAATACGCGGGCCGAGGTCACGGCCAATCACCGTTGCACCGAGCAGGCAAATCTGCGGCTGTTCTTCCTTGAAGAGGTTCACCACGAGCGATGCGTGCGGGTTGGTGGTGTAGGGGAAGAGCCCTTCGGCGTCAAATACGTGGACCTTGTCCACACCGTAGGGGAACACCTGCTTTTCAATTCCGTCGAGGCCCTTGCCTGCGCAGATGCACTCGAGCTGAAC
>NZ_RCVJ01000012.1 GCF_003667505.1 Micromonospora sp. BL4 | reverse complement strand
GCGGGGCAGGTGCGGGCGAGGCGCGCAGTTCGTCGAGGCGTACCAGCGCGACCCCGGCGACGATCAGCACGCCTCCGAACAACTGCCAGGCGGTAGGCAACTCGTCCAGGAACAGCCAGGCGATGAGCACCGCGAAGAGCACCTCGGTCAGTCCCACGAACGAGGCCAGCCGGGGCCCGAGGATCCGGGTGCCGGCGATCCCGGCCAGGTACGCGACGACGGCGGCGACCAGGGAGAGCCCGACGATGGGCAGGAGCCAGCTGGTGCGCTGCCCGGCGAAGGTGACCTCGCCGAAGGTGGCGTGCAGCGGCAGCACACCGGTCAGCCCGATCAGGAGCAGAACGGCGGCGCCGACGGCCATTCCGCCGCTGGCCATGGCGACGGAGGGCAGCCGGGGATCGACGCGGCCGGCGAGTACGAAGT
>NZ_RCVJ01000014.1 GCF_003667505.1 Micromonospora sp. BL4 | reverse complement strand
ACTCATTCCCATGGCTCTTGCGCTCTCCAGCACATCGTGCGGCACCTGATTGAGCCCGGCGACCACGCCGCGCACCAGCGGCAATAACGCATAGAGCACCAGAGCTATCAGCGCAGGCGTCATGCCGGTTCCCGCGACGCCGAATGCGGCAAGCCACGGAAACTGTTTCACCAGCCCGGCCAACGGCGCGATCAGCAGGCCAAACAGCGCGACGGAAGGGATAGTCTGGATCACATTCAGTACGGTAAACACCGGCCCCTGGCGCGAGGCGGAAAAATAACACCAGACGCCCAACGGTAACCCGATCGCCAGCGCCGGCAGCACCGTGCCCGCCAGTAACATCAAATGTTGCACCAGCGCGGCATCGAAAACATCCTGGCGGTTGGTATACTCTTTCAGAAGCGAGAGGTTGTCGAACGTGCCTGAAAACAGC
>NZ_RCVJ01000015.1 GCF_003667505.1 Micromonospora sp. BL4 | reverse complement strand
GCGCTTTTTCGCGTAATTTATCCAGCGTTTCGAGACCATTCATTCCCGGCATATTCAAATCAAGGAGGATCAGATCGGGATCGAGCGATTCCGCCAGGTCAATACCCTGCTCACCGTTGCTGGCTTCTCCGACCACGCTGATATCGGGCGCCATACTCACAAGCTGCTTTACACCCGTGCGTAGCATCGGATGGTCATCGATTAACAGGATGGTTGCCGGTTCCTGATTATTCATGGGTATCTCCCTGGGTTTCTGTGAAGTTTGTTTCTGGAATAAAAGTAACAGTGACCTCTGTTCCGCCAGTCTCGCGTCGGCGTACCTGGCAATCGCCGCGCAAACTTTGCGCCCGATCGCGCATGATGATCATGCCGTAGTGATTACTGCGTTCGGCGTTTTCCGGGACGCCGCAGCCATTATCCTGCACTTTTAGTT
>NZ_RCVJ01000178.1 GCF_003667505.1 Micromonospora sp. BL4 | reverse complement strand
CGGCGGCAAGGACAAGGTGCTTTCGAAAATGGACTGGGCCGCAATCGTCTTCAACGGCGAAGCCATGGCCGCCATCGACGAAGACTCGACTCTCCAGTTTGCCATTCCGATCGAAGGCTCCTTTATGTGGGTCGATGCAATGACGCTCAGCAGCAAGGCTCCGAACGTTGACGGTGCATACGCCTTTATGAACTACATTCTCGACGCTCAGATCGGCGCACAGCTTGCAAAGTACATCCACTACGCAACGCCGAACAAAGCTTCCCTCGAAGTACTTGAAACGGCATTCCCCGAAAACCGCGTTATCAACCCGACCGACGAAGAAATCAAACGCATGGTCTTCTTGAAGGACCCGGGCGACGCAGCCCGACTTTTCGACGAAGCTTGGACCATCGTCAAGACCCGCTAAATCTATAGATACTGCTGCATGGAAAAG
>NZ_RCVJ01000053.1 GCF_003667505.1 Micromonospora sp. BL4 | reverse complement strand
GAGCCGGCGCATGGCGGGGCGGCGGAGCCGGCGCATGGTGGGGCGGCGGAGCCGGCGGTGGTGGCGGTGCTCGCCGCGGCCGCCGACCGACGTGACCTGCCCGGGTACCTGGGAGTGCTGGCGGGCGCCACGGTGTGCGTTCCGCTCGCCGGGGAACCGGCGGCGGACGCCGACTTCCCGTGGACGGTGGTCGGGGATGCGACCGGCGCGCCGCTGCTGCCGGTCTTCACCTCCCCCCGGGCCCTCGCCGCGTTCGCGGGTGACGACGTGCCGTTCGTCGCGCTGCCCTGCGCCGAACTGTTCGAGGACTGGCCCGACCCGTCGTGGGGGCTGGCGGTCGACCCGGGCCAGGCCCGCGGGATCACCCTGGCCGCGCCGGCGCTGGCGGCCCTGCTCACGGCCAACGTCCCGACGGGTTGACGGTCCGTTCGGCCGGGACCAGGCGGGGCGCTGGCTGCTCGTGCGGCCGGGACCACGCGGGTCGCTGCCTGATTGTGCGGCCGGGACCACGCGGGCGCTAGCTGCTCGTGCGGCCGGGACCACGCGGGCGCTGGCTGCTCGTGCGGCCGGGACCACGCGGGCGCTGGCTGCTCGTGCGGCCGGGACCACGCGGGTCGGCCCAGGGCGGCACGAACCACCCACGGCAGCGGCGTTGGTCACCCCGGAGGGGGTGGCGAATGGCCGCTGGGCTGGGCAGCATGGATGGCATGGACTACGAATACGCGCCGCTGCGGCTGCCGCCGAACGTCGACCGGTTGACCGCCGCGGCGCAGTTGGCGATCCAGGCGGAGTTCTCCGGATGGGAGTTGGCCCGGGTGCGGCTGTTCCGGGACGGCACGCGGCAGGTGATGCTGCGTCGGCGACGGGCCAACCAGCCGCAGCCGGGCCTGTCGTACTGACACCCGGTCGGGCCGGGCGGTGTGACGGCCCGGGGCCCGGCCGTGACCGGTCGGGCCCCGGGCGTCGTACGGCCTAGTGCTGGTGCCCGGCGTGGTCGTGGTCGTCGTCGAGCTCCAGGAACGGGTGCTCGTCGAGCCGGCCGACGAGCCGGTCGTCGACCGCCGGCTGGAACGGGCCGACAGCGTCGTCGTCGTCGAACGACTCCAGGTCGACCGGGGTGCCCACCTCGCTGACCATGACCACCCCGTCGAGGGGCTCCAGCTCGGGGACGTCCAGCGCGCCGAGCGAGCCGTCGCCGCTCTGCAGCAGCTCCAGCACCGCCTCGCCGACACCCTCCACCGGTGCCGGCTCGTCGTCCTCCGGGGTGCCCTCGCGGCGGGCCACCTCGGCCACGCGCAGCAGCGCGGAGACGCTCGGCACCCGGTAGTCGCGGCGCTGGCGCACCGAGATCACCCTGGGGTGGGGGTCGCTGGCCTCGCCGCCCTCGGCGCCGCCGAAGCGCTCGTCGGCCTCGTCCGGGTCGATCGAGTCGACGTCCCACGGCGTCACCTCGCCGAACGCGTCGAGCAGCCGCTCGTCGTAGGCGTAGGACGCGTTGTTCAAAGCCACGTACGCCTGCCAGACGTCGTCGTCGTCGACGCGACCCTGCGCGGCACGTACGGCGGCCAGGTGGTGGCGGGCCGCTTCGATCACCCGCTCGAGAGCGGCGTCCAGCTCACCGTGCTGGTCGGTCATGTGGGGCAGTCCCTTCACGATGGGGAGGATCCGAGCCGGGTGCAGCTGTCGGACCTGGCTAGCAGGTGCGGAGGAACCGGTCGAGAACCCGCACGCCGAACTGTAGTCCGTCGACCGGAACGCGCTCGTCGATGCCGTGGAACAACGCGGAGAAGTTCAGGTCGGCGGGCAGCCGCAGCGGGGCGAACCCGAAGCAGCGGATGCCGAGCTGCGAGAACTTCTTGGCGTCGGTGCCGCCGGAGAGCATGTACGGCACCGGCCGCGCGCCCGGGTCCTCGGCGCGCAGCGCCGCCGACATGGCGTCGACCAGGTCACCGTCGAAGGTGGTCTCCAGGGCCGGCTGCCGCTGGATGTACTCGATCGCGATGTCCGGACCGACCAGCTCGCGCAGCTGCCGCTCCAGCAACTCGGACTGGCCGGGCAGGCTGCGGCAGTCGATGGTGGCGGTGGCCCGGCCGGGGATGACGTTGTCCTTGTAGCCGGCGTTCAACCGGGTCGGGTTGGCGGTGTTGCGGATGGTCGCGCCGATGATGTTGGCGATGGGCCCGAGCTTGGCGATGGCCGTCTCCGGGTCCTCCGGGTCCAGTTCGACGCCGAGCAGGTCGGAGACCTCCTCCAGGAAGGCCCGCACGGTGTCGGTGACCACCACCGGGAAGCGGTGCCGGCCGACCCGGGCCACCGCCTCGGCGAGCGCGGTGACGGCGTTGTCGTCGTGCATCATCGAGCCGTGCCCGGGGCGGCCCTTGGCGTGCAGCCGCAGCCAGTCCAGGCCCTTCTCGGCGGTCTCGATCAGGTAGAGCCGCTGGTTGTCGTTGACCGAGTAGGAGAAGCCGCCCACCTCGCCGATCGCCTCGGTGCAGCCGTCGAAGAGCTCCCGGTGCCGCTCGACCAGGAAGTGCGCGCCGTAGTCGCCGCCCGCCTCCTCGTCGGCGGTGTACGCCAGCACGATGTCGCGCGGGGGCCGTACGCCGGTGCGCTGCCAGTGCCGCACCACGGCGAGCACCATGGCGTCGAAGTCCTTCATGTCGATCGCGCCCCGGCCCCACAGGTAGCCGTCGCGCACCTCGCCGGAGAACGGGTGCACCGACCACTCGTCCGCGTCGGCGGGCACCACGTCCAGGTGGCCGTGCACCAGCAGCGCGCCCCGGCTCGGGTCGGCGCCGGGGATGCGGGCCACCACGTTCGCGCGGCCGGGCGCGGACTCGTGCAGCACGGACTCCAGGCCCACCTCGGCGAGCTTCTCCGCCACGTACTCGGCCGCGCGGCGCTCACCGACGCTGGTGTCGTTGTCCCCCGTGTTGGTGGTGTCGATACGCAGCAGGTCGCGGCAGAGGTCCAGGACCTCGGCGGTGGGTTCCGGTCGGGCGGGGGCGGCGTCGCTCGTCATCGCCTCTTCATACCAGCCCGGGCCGGCCGGCGGGCCGGCGCACCGGGCGCGACAGGCCGGGTATTCAGGTCGGCTGATCCGGGTGCCGGTTTCGCCGGGCGCGCCGCCGGGTACCGCCGCCCACGACCGCACATCCCCTGCCGGAGCTTCCGCCCGCCAGTCGAGGAGGGCACCATGTCCGCCGTTTCCCTGCCGCCGCTGCCGCCCACCCCCGAGGAGGGCTACCGGCCCGGCGGACGCAGCATCGCCGACATCGTGGACCGGGAGCACCAACAGCTACTGACGCTGCTGGACCAGTTGACCGGTCCGGACGCCGCGCCGCAGGAGGGGCTCGCGGTGCTCACGGCCGCCTTGTCGCGGCACCTCTCCGCGGAGGAGCAGTACCTGCTGCCGGCGGTGCGCGCCGCGCTGCCGGACGCGGCCGAGCGGGTGGACGCCGAGATCAACGCCGACGCGGCGCTGCTGGCGACCCTCAAGGCGCTGAGCGACGAGACGCTGACCGAGGTCGTCGAGCGGGTTCGCCGGCACGTGGACCGGGTCGGCGCGCTCGTCGCCGAGCTGCGCGCGGTGGCCACCGAGGAGGAGCTGATCCGGCTGGGCAACCGGCTGGAGATCGCCGAGGAGGCGGCCCCGACCCGACCGCACCCGGGCACCCCGGCCACCCCGCCGTGGAACCGGATCGTCGAGCCGGCGGTGGGCGTGGTGGACAAGGTCCGCGACGTGGTGACCCGCCGGCCGACGTACCTGGCGGACCTGCCGGAGCCACCGCGCGACTGACGAGCGGCGACACCCGCCGTTGCATTCAACCTCACCTATCCGTCCGGACCCTTCCGCCGGCCCCGGCGTAGTCCTACCGTCACGGTATGAACCTGGAGCTGCGACACCTGCGGGTGGTCTGCGCGATCGCGGAGACGGGGAGCGTGACCAAGGCGGCGTCGGCTCTCGGCCTGGCCCAGCCGGCGCTCACCGCCCAGCTCCAGCGGATCGAGCGGACACTGGGCGGGCCACTGTTCGACCGGGACCGCCGCGGCGCGCGCCCCACCGCGCTCGGTGAGCTGGTGCTGGCCCGGGCCCGGGTGCTGCTGCCGGCCATGAAGGGCCTGCAGGACGAGGCGGCCCGGCTGGCCGGCGCCGGCGTGGCGCCCCGCTGGTACCGGTTCGGCGGTGTGAACAGCCCGATCCTGGGGCGGTTGGTGCACCGGCTGGCCGCCGAGCAGCCACCCGCGCAGATCACCACGTACGCGTCCTGGTCGGTGGACGAGTTGGCGCAGCTGGTGGCCGGTGGCCGGTTGGATTTCGCGCTCACCGGCGTGTGCGGTGACGCCGTCCCGTCGGCCGAGTTCGGGCTGAGCTGGCGGGAGGTGTCCGTCGACCCGGTGCTGGTGCTGCTGCCCGAGACGCACCCCCTCGCGGGGCGCGACGAGGTGCGGCTGGTCGACCTGCGCCACGAGCAGTGGGTGGCCGCGCCGGGCGACGGCTGCTTCGGCGACTGCTTCGCCGCCGCCTGCGCCCGCGCCGGCTTCACCCCCCGCAAGGTGTACGAGACCGACGTGCGGGGCTGTGTCGACCTGGTGGACGCCGGCGAGGCGGTGGCCCTGTGCCAGGCGACGTTCCGCCCGGTGGCCGGGCTGGTCACCCGACGGCTGGCCGGGATACCGCTGCGCTGGCGGCTGCTGCTGGGCTGGCACCCGGACTCCCCCGCCGCCCAGGGGGCGGAGCTGGTGCTGGAGACGGCCAAGGCCGCGTACACCGATTCACTTGCCCCGCATCCCGGCTACCTGGCGTGGCTGCTGCGCAATCCCGGGTTCGGCGTCCGGCAGCCCTCCGGGGTCTGATCCACCGTCGGCGGGGTATCTGGCGGACATGACCGACCTCTACCCGCCCACCGGCGACCGGGAACTGCTCCGCCAGGCGGCCGCCGCACACACCGCCGCCATCCGCGAGACGGAGGCGTTCCTGCGCCGGCTGCCGGACGTGCCCGACCCGGCCGACGTCGCCGAGTACGCCAACCTGCTCAGCCGCGAGGAACGGACCCGCGGCGAGCGGGACGCCGCCGCCGACGCGGTCGGGCTGACCATCGGCAGCCTGGAGCCCGATCAGGCCTGACCGGGCTCGACGTGACGGTGCCGCCCCTGCCCGGGACGGCACCGTCGAGCGTGCGTCGCTCAGCGTTCGACGAGGGGGTCGTGGCCCAGGTCGAGCAGCGAGTGCCGCCACTCGTCGTCGGCGTTGCCGCGCGGCGGCTTGGCGTCCATCAGCTCGCGGATCCGGTCGACCGCGTCCCGCATCACCTCGATGTCCTCCGGGGTGAGGTCGACCTTGCGTTTGTTCAGCACCTTGAGGATCTCCCGGCCCGGCTGGGGCAGGTCGAGGGTCGGGTTGGACCCGAACGACTCCTCCCCGGAGCCCCGGGTCAGCAGCCAGGTGCGCAGTTGCTCCGACGGGACGTTGACCTCCGCGTGGAAGTCCTCCCAGAGCACCTCCACCTCGGGATCGATCCGAGTAACGCGTGCCATCAGGTCTCCTCTCCGGGCGGCGACCCGGACGTCTCCGGGCCGTCCTCGTCGGTCTTCGGATGCAGGCCCTCCGGCGGCACCCGGGTCCTCCTGGGATTCGCGGTGGGCGGCGCCAGGATCGGGTCGGGATGGTCGTCCTCGTCCCGGGATTCCGCGGACTCCGCGCTCTCCCGCGGTTCCTCTGGTTCCGGTCGTCGCACGGCCCCGCTCATCGCGGGTGCGTCGTCGTGGCAGCGGTGTACCCCCGCTCGCCCGCGGTCACGTCGAAGGTGAGCGAGCCCTCGCGGGCGTCCACGGTGACCTTCTGCCCGGGCGAGATCGCCGACTCCAGCAGCATTCGGGACAGGTGGTTGTCCACCTCCCGCTGGATCACCCGGCGCAGCGGGCGGGCGCCGAACTCCGGCTGGTAACCGTGCTCGGCGAGCCAGTCGATGCCGGCGGCGGTGAACTCCACCTGGATGTCCTGGGCGTGCATCCGGCGGCGGGTCTCCTCCAGCAGCAGTCCGGTGATCTGACGCAGCTGCTCGGCCTCCAGCCGACGGAAGATGATCACCTCGTCGATCCGGTTGAGGAACTCCGGGCGGAAGTTCTCCTGCAGGCGGCGCATCAACCGCTCGCGCAGCTCGTCGTTCTCCTGCTCGCTGCCCGGCGCGCCGGTGCCGAAGCCCACGGCGCGCTGCGCGCCGGTGATCAGCTCGGAGCCCAGGTTGCTCGTCATGATCAGTACGGTGTTCTTGAAGTTCACCGTGCGGCCCTGGCTGTCGGTCAGCCGACCGTCGTCGAGCACCTGGAGCAGGATGTTGAACACGTCCGGATGGGCCTTCTCGATCTCGTCGAGCAGCACCACCGCGTACGGACGGCGGCGCACCGCCTCGGTGAGCTGGCCGGCCTCCTCGTAGCCGACGTACCCGGGCGGGGCGCCGACCAGCCGGCTGACCGTGTGCCGTTCCTGGAACTCGCTCATGTCCACCCGGACCATCCGGTCCGCCTCGCCGAACAACGCCTCGGCCAGGGCGCGGGCCAGCTCGGTCTTGCCGACGCCGGTGGGACCGAGGAACAGGAAGCTGCCCATCGGCCGCTCCGGGTCGGCCAGCCCGGCACGGGAGCGGCGGACCGCCTCGGCGACCGCGGTGACCGCGTCGTCCTGCCCGACCACCTTCTGGTGCAGGTGACCCTCCAGGCGCAGCAGCCGGTCCCGTTCCTCCTCGGTGAGCTGGCTGACCGGGATGCCGGTGGCGCGGGAGACCACCTCGGCGATCTCCTGCGGCCCCACCTCCGGCACCTGCGAGGAGGAGCCGTCGTCGCCGTTCGCGCGGCGCACCTGCTCCTCCAGCTCGGAGATCCGGTCGCGCAACGTGGAGGCCCGCTCGTACTGCTCGTCGGCGACGGCCTGTTCCTTGTCCCGGCGCACGTCGTCGAGCTGCTGCTCCAGCTCCCGCACGTCGGAGGCGGGGGTGCGGGTACGCAGCCGGACCCGGGCGCCGGCCTGGTCGATCAGGTCGATGGCCTTGTCGGGCAGGAACCGGTCGGTGACGTACCGGTCGGACAGCTCGGCGGCGGCGACCAGCGCCTCGTCGGTGAACCGCACCTGGTGGTGGGCCTCGTACCGGTCGCGCAGCCCGCGCAGGATGGCGATGGTGTCGTCGACGCTCGGCTCGGGCACCAGCACCGGCTGGAAGCGCCGGGCCAGCGCGGCGTCCTTCTCGATGCTCTTGCGGTATTCGTCGAGCGTCGTCGCGCCGATCACCCGCAGCTCACCGCGGGCCAGCGCCGGCTTGAGCATGTTGGACGCGTCCATGCCACCCTCGCTGCCGGCGCCACCGGCCCCGACCAGGGTGTGGATCTCGTCCATGAAGATGATCAGCTCGTCGCGGTGGGCCCGGATCTCGTCGATGACCTTCTTCAGCCGCTCCTCGAAGTCACCCCGGTAGCGGGTGCCGGCGACCAGACCGGCCAGGTCGAGCTGGACCACCCGCTTGCCGAGCAGGGTCTGCGGCACGTCGCCGTCGCAGATCCGCTCGGCGAGGCCCTCCACGATGGCGGTCTTGCCGACGCCGGCCTCGCCGATCAGGACCGGGTTGTTCTTGGTACGCCGGGACAGGATCTCCACGGCCTGCTCGATCTCGTCGGCGCGCCCGATCACCGGGTCGATCTGGTCGGCGCGGGCCAGGTCGGTGAGGTCCTGCCCGTACTGGTCCAGGGTGGGGGTGCCCCGGTCCGGCTTTGGCCCGGTCATCGGCCCTCGCTCGGCGTTGGCGGCCTGCAACGACTCCGGCTGGATCCGGCCGGCGGCCAGCATCCGCCCGGCCGGCGACTCCGGGTTGAGCGGCAGCGCCATCAGGATGTGCTCGGGGCCGATGTAGTTGGCACCCATCGCCCGGGACAACTGGTGGGCGTCGAGCAGCGCCCGCTTGGCCGCCGGGGTCAACGACAGGTTGGGTGGCACTTCGCCGCGTGGCGCGCCGTCGCCCCGCCCGCCGAGCGCGTTGAGCAGGGTGTCCGGGTCGGCGCCGGCCCGGCGTACCAGGTCGCGCAGGGGTTCGCGTTGCAGTGCCGCCCAGAGGAGGTGGTCGGTGTCCAGGTCGCTGCTCTGCCGCTGCGCGGCGCGGCGGGCCGCGTCGGCCAGCATCTCCCGCGCGTCGGCCGTCATCAGCCGGGTGATGTCGACCCGGTGCGCAGGTCGGCGTCCTCCCTCACCCCGGCCGAAGTACCGGGCCAGGAATTCGTCCCACGGGTCGGAGCCGAGGTCGCCGGGTCCCATCATGTCTGTCCTCCGCAGTTGGGTGCGGCACGGTCGCCAGGGGCTACCCGACGCTCGTGCCGACAAACGCCGCACGTGGTGGCGCACCGGCGTCACGGGAGTGGCGTCCGGCCGGCGGCCGCGGGTGGTGGCAGGCTGACGGAATGGATGAGACCCCGCTGCTGATCGTGGACGGCGCCAACGTGGTGGGCTCCCGCCCGAACGGGTGGTGGCGGGACCGGGCCGGCGCCGCCGCCCGGCTGCGTGACGCGCTGACGCCGGTGGCCTCCTCCGGCCTGCCGGACCGGCTCGCCGCCCCCGTGGAGGTGGTGCTGGTGGTCGAGGGGGCCGCGCGGGGCGTCCCCGGCACCGAGGCTGTGCGGGTGGTGTCGGCCGCCGGCTCGGGCGACGACACGGTGGTCGACCTGGTCGAGGGCGCTCCCCTGCGCCGCCGGCTGGTGGTCACCGCCGACCGGGAGCTGCGCGAGCGGGTCACCGCCCTGGGCGCCGAGGTGTACGGGCCACGCTGGCTCCGCGACACCCCCGCGGGCACCTGAGAAGCTCTCGCACTGGGACTCCCACAGAACGGACTCCCGGCACTTCCGGGCCGGAACGGGACACCCGGGCAGCAACACCGACAGGGCGGATGTTCTCCGGCGGTCGCCGATAGGCTCTAATAAAGACCTCCCCGCCCCCAGGAGGTTCCGCCGTGGCGAGCGTCGCCGAGCTGAAGGCTGCCATCGATGTCGCCCTCCAACAGATCGGGGACGGGCAGACAGCCGTGCAGGCGGCCGGCGAGAAGCTGGCCGAGGCGCAGCAGACCCTGGCCGGCGCGCTGGAGGGCAGCGGGCACGAGACGGTGGAGGCGGCCCAGGCGTCGCTGACCCAGGCCAGCCAGGAGCTGGAGGAGTGTCTCGCCGCGACACTGGTCGCGGTGGAGCAGGCGCAGCTCTACGTCGCCACGCTGTAGGCGACCATGTCCATCATCGAGGACGTCGGTGGGCAGGTCCGTGCCGCCAGTGAGGAGTTTCCGGTGGCCCTGCTCGGGCAGGCGCTGGAGAAGTTCGGCCTGGCCGCGGAGCGGCTGCGCTGGGTACGGCAGGAGTCGGCCAACCCGATGGGCGTGCCCGAGCTGTCCGCCGCCACCGAGCATGCCGAGACCGCCGGTTACGCGCTGCGGATGGCGCAGGAGCAGCTGTCGGCGTACCTGGCCGCGATCGGGCTGGCCGCGGACGGCGCGCCGCCGCCCCGCCCGCAGCAGCGCGAGCCCCGGCACGACGCGCCGCCGGCCGGCGGGCCCGCCAGCGTGGCTCCGGAGCCGGCCGAGCAGGTCCGGCTGCGCCGCTGGTGGTCGGTGCGGGTCGCGGAGCTGACCGGCGGACGCGAGGGCGGCGCCGACGAGCCCGACGAGCGGCTGGACGATTCCCAGGAGCTGCTGCGCCGGGTGGTGGGCGGCGTGCGCGCCGGCGACCGGGATCGGCTGCGCGCCGAGCTGCGCCGCGCGCCGGCCGACGTGGGCCTGGGAATGGCGGCGCTGGCGCCGCCGCTGCTGCGGGAGCTGGCCGGCGAGCTGCTGGGTCACCCGCCGCGCGCGGCCGACCTCGGCCGGCTGCGTGGGGAGCTGGACGGGCGGGTCCGCGACCTGCTGCCCGGGCTGCCGCCGCCGGTGTTGGAGACGCTGCTGACCCGGGTGTGCCGGATGCCGCCGCCTCGCGGGGCCGGCGAGCCGCCGCACGCCGCGGACTCCGCGGTGACGGCCGGCGTGGCGACCGGACTGCTGCTGGCCCGGCTCGGCCGGGACCTGCCCACCGCCGCCGGCTCGCAGCCCACCGCCGGACCGCGGGCCGCGACCGCCGAGCCGCCGGTCCGCGCCGGTCAGCCATCGGTGCTCCGGCGCGGCCAACTGGCCACCCGGGTGCGGGACACCCTCGCCGAGGCGCTGGGGGCCACCCGTACCCGGCTGTCCGCCGCGCAGGCCGACCTGACCGCCGCACGGGAGCGGCTGGCCCGGGTCCGCCGCGCGGCCGCCGCCGTACCGGAGCGGGTGGGCGGCCAGCGGGACCGCCGGCTGGCCGAGATCGACGCGCGGCACGCCGCGCGGATCGCCGAGCTGGCCCGGCACGCCGCCGACGCCGCCCGCCGGGAGGCCCCCGGCTGCGCGGCCGCCGAATGGCCGCAATGGACGCCCACGCCCACGCGCCGGGCCGAGCCGCCCGGCGCGCTGCGTGTCGGCACGGTCCGGCTCGACGACGTGGACCCGGTGCCCGCGCTGGTGCCGCTGCTCGACGCCGGGCACGTGCACCTCTCCGGGGACGACCGCGCCGGCTGCGACGCGGTGGTCGCCGCGCTGCTGCTACGGGCCGTCGGCCGCGCGGACCCGGGCGCGGTACGGCTGATCGGGTACGACCCGGAGCACCTCGGCGGCGGCCTGGCCGGGTTCGCGCCGCTGGGCACGGCGGGGCTGCTCACCTTCGTCGGCCCGGGCGGGCTGGGCCCGCTGCTGGACGACCTCGTCGAGCAGATCCGCCGGATCAACGAGACCGTGCTGGCCGGCGAGTACGGCTCGCTGCGGGAGCTGGCCGCGGCGACCGGCCGCCGTCCCGAACCATGGCGGGTGGCGGTGCTGCTCGGCGGCGACGAGCCGAACCGGCACGAGCGCGGGCAGCTCGACCGGGTGGTGCGGGCGGGTGCGGCGTGCGGGGTGCACCTGGTGGTCCGCGGCGTGCCGCTGCCGGAGGATCCGACGGTGACCCGGGTGGTCGCCGAGGCCTCCGGCACGCGGATCGGCGGTCCGGCCGGCCTGCCGGTCCGGCTGGACCCGCCACCTCCGGCGTCGCTGGTCACCGAGACCTGCCGGGAAGCCGCCGCCCGGGTGAACGCCGGCCCACCGCCGGCCCCGTTCGCCGACCTGCTGCCGCCGCCGGAGCTGATGTGGCGGGAGGACTCCGCAGCCGGGCTGACCGCCCCGATCGGCGAGGGCCCGCACGGCCGGCCGGTGCGGTTGACGCTGGGCGACTATCCGCCGCACGCGCTGATCGGCGGGCCGTCCGGCACCGGCAAGACCAACCTGATCTTCGCCTGGATCGGCGCGCTGGCGGCCCGCTACTCCCCCGCCGAGCTGGAGTTCTACCTGCTGGACTTCAAGGAGGGGGTGTCCTTCGCGCGGTTCGCGAAGGGCCGGCGCGATCCGAGCTGGCTGCCGCACATGCGGTTGGTCGGGATCAACGTGAACACCGACCGGGAGTTCGGGCTGGCGCTGCTGCGGTTCCTCGCCGAGGAGCTGCGCCGGCGGGCCGACGCGGCCAAGAAGCACGAGGTGACCAAGCTGGCCGAACTGCGCGCGGTCGACCCGACGGGACACTGGCCGCGGATCGTCGCGGTGGTCGACGAGTTCCAGATGCTGCTGGCCGGCCGGGACGTGGTCGCCCGGGAGGCGGCGGACCTGCTGGAGGACCTGGCCCGGCGGGGCCGGTCGCAGGGCATCCACCTGGTGCTCGCCTCGCAGGACGTACGCGGCATCGAGGCGTTGTGGGGCCGCCCGGCGCTGGTCGCCCAGTTCGCCCTGCGCATCGCGCTGCCCAAGGCGTTGCGGATCCTGGCCGAGCGCAACGACGCGGCACAGTCACTGCCCCGCTGGCACGCGGTCGTCAACGCCGAGTCCGGCATGGTGGAGGGCAACGAGACCGCCCGGATCCCGGCGGCCAGCGACTGGGAGACGTGGAGCGCCCTGCAGAACCGGCTGTGGCGGATGCGCCCGCCGGACGCGGCGCCGGCCCGGCTCTTCGACGGCGACGCGATTCCCCGGCTGGTGGAGGCCCCGGACTTCCGGGCGCTCGCCGCCCCGGCGGACGGGTCGGCGCCACGCACCCCGGTGGCCCTGCTCGGCGAGATCATCGACGTGCAGGCCCGCTCGGCGGCGCTGCGGCTGCCGCGCGCACCCGGGCGCAACCTCGCGGTGCTGGGCACCCGGGTGGACGAGGCGTGCGCGGTGCTGGACGCGGCCGCCCGGTCGCTGGCCCGCCAACACCCGCCCGGCACCGCCCGGTTCTCCATCGCCTGCCTGGACCCCGACGCCGACCCGATCGCCCGTGCCCTCTACGACGACCTGGCCGACGACGCCGCCTGGTACGACGAGGAGACCGTCGGCGAGCTGATGGCCGAGACCGCCGACGGGCTCACCGGGCCGGGCAGCCCGCACTACCTGCTGCTGTTCGCGGTGGACGCGGCAGCCGGGGCGCTGGCCGCGCGGGCGGGCCGCCGGACCGGTCTGGAGCAGCTGCGCCGGGTCCTGCACGACGGGCCGGAACGGCGGACCCACGTGCTGGCCTGGTGGCGGGGGGTGGCCCGGATGCGCGCCGACCTGGGCGGGCCGGCCGCCCGCACCGACCAGATCGGCGCCTGGGTGGCGCTGGACGCGCACGGCGGCGAGCTGGGCGCCTCGCTCTATCCGGGCACCGGCGGCCCCGACTGGTATCCCCGCCCGTGGCGAGGGCTCTTCTTCGACCGGGCGGTGCACCGCACCGGGCAAGTGATCATCCCCTACGGACCGACGCGATGAACCAACCGGTGGCCAGTGAGACGTACGCGGCGCAGCTGCGGCGGCTGGCGGAGCTGACCGCCCGGGTGCGCGAACAGCGCGCCGAGGCGCACACCTGGTACGACCGGCAGTGCGCGGCGGCCGACCGGGCCGTCGCCGACGCCGCCGAACAGGTGCGGCACGCGGAGGAGGAGCTGGTCGCGGCGCGCGAGGAGCAGGAGCGGGTGGACGCCGAGGTCGCGCACCTGTGGCAGGAGCTGCGCAAGCGTCTCGGTGCCGGGGCCCGCCGCCTCAGTGGCCCGCCCGCCCCGGCCGACGGTGGCTCGGCGGACCCGGTGCTGCTGCTCAGCCGGGCCCGCGATCTGCTCGACCGGGCCGGGCAGCCGGGCGAGCTGCCGGGCTCGGTCAACCCGCTGCTGGCGCTCTGCGGGGTGGCCGGCGCGGTGCTCGCGTACGGGCTGGGCGCCGGCGCGCGGGCGCTCGGCGTCGGGTACGGCGGCGACCTCGCGGTCGGGATGCCGGTGCTGGCGCTGGTGGTGACCCTGCTCGGGCCACTGGTCGGCCTGGTGCCGGCGCGGATGGTGGCCGACCGCCGGCACGCGGTGCTCGGGCCTCGGCCGATCACCATCGTGCTCGGCGCCGGCCTGCTCGCGACCGCGCTGCTGCTGGTGCTCGGCCGCTGACCTGGACCCTCCGGATCGGCGCGGATACCCGGGCGAGGTCGTCAACCCACAGCCACCCCCACCCGGATCGGTGGCCCGGTGCTCAGGCCGGGACCAGGACGGCCTCGCGCAGCAGCCGGCGGGCGAGGGTGACCCGGTCGGCGTCGTCGGGCAGCCCGGGCAGGTCACCGACCCGGACGACTCCACCGGTGAGCAGGGTGCGGACGGCGGGCTCGCAGTCGGCGGGCAGGGTGATGGCGCGGTCGAACAGCCGCAGCGCCACCGTGTCCGGCCCGTGCGGCGCGAGCTGCCAGCGCAGGCCCGGACGCGGGGTGAGCCGGGAGTCGGCGTTCAGCGTGGCCAATGCGCCGGCCTGGGCGAGCGGCCGGATCGGCGCCGGGCGGGCGGCCGGCCAGGCCCGCTGCCGCAGCCGCGCCGCGACGGCGCCCGGATCGGCGCGCAGCAGCCAGTCCCGCAGCGCCTCCACCGTCTCGGTCAGCTCCGGCTCGATGGCGTCCGGGTCGGCGACGTCGGTGCCGAACGGCAGGCTGGCCCGCAGGCGCTGGTCCTCGGCGGCGAGGGCGAGCAGCTCCTCGACCAGGGCGTACCGGGTCAACGCGCGGATGCCCACGGTCAGATGCAGCGAGCTGGCCTCCTGCGCCTGCGCGCTGTGCAGCCAGCCACGTGGCAGGTAGAGCGCGTCGCCGGGGGCGAGCACCACGTCCAGCGCGGCCCGGCCCTGCGCGGTGGCCCCGACCTCGTCGGCGCGGCCGCCCCAGGGCTGCTTCTCCAGCGGGTCCGGCAGCACCGGCGGGTGGATCCGCCAGTGTTTGCGACCGTCGACCTGGAGCACGAACACGTCGTGGGTGTCGTAGTGGGTGGCGAAGCCCTGGCTGCCCGCCGGGGTGAGGTAGGCGTTGATCTGCAACGGCTGGGTCAGCGCGAGACCCAGGTCGCGGGCGAAGTCGATCAGCGGCGGCCAGATGCGGTGCAGGCCCTGCAGCACCAGGGTGGCCCCGGCCGCGTACTGCTCCAGGACCCGCTCGTCGAGCACCTGGTCGCCGATCTCCGCGCCGGCGCCGCCGCCGCCGGTCCAGCGCGCCGCCGGCACGAGCTGCCCGTCCTTGGCGATGCGCAGGAAGGGGGTACGCAGACCGCGCCGGCTGAGCAGCTCGTCGGCGTCGGCGGGGCTGAACAGGTCGGTGAAACCGGCCGGGTCGGGCAGCTCGGCGGCGCGGGACAGCAGCGGGGTGTGCCCCCAGTGCGCGGCGGCGAACTTGGCCGGCTCGACCGAGACGCAGCGGGCCAGCGCGGCGGTGGCGGGCGCGGACGGAACCGCCGGGCGACCGTGGCCGCCCGGCGGGTCGAGATGCGTCATGGTGATGCCGTCAGCGGGCGCTGCCGTCGGCGCCGCCGTCCTGCTGGCCCGGGGTCGCACCGCCGTCCGCGGGGCCCTCGGCGCCACCATCGGCGCCACCGTCCTGCTGGCCGGGCGTCGCGCCGCCGTCGGCCGGGCCCTCGGCGCCGCCGTCCGCGCCACCGTCCTGGCGACCCGGGGTCGCACCACCGTCGGCCGGGCCCTCCAGGCCGCCGCCGCCCGTGGTCTGCATGTCGTCATCGTTGAGTGCCATCGGTACTCCCTCGGGTGTGCCGCCCCGCCGTACGCCGGGGTCCGTCGTGCTGCGGGTGGTACCCCACGCGCGATCTTCTCTAACCCACACCGTAGACGCCGAACCGGGGCGACACGGGCGGTTCACCGGCGCGCGGCCCGGTGCCAGGATGAAGGGATGATCCTGGTGGGCACCTCCGGCTGGCAGTACCGCGACTGGCGCGGCCGCTTCTATCCGCAGACGCTGCCGCAGCGGCTCTGGCTGGAGCACTTCGCGGCCGGGTTCGCCACCGTCGAGGTCAACAACGCCTTCTACCGGCTGCCCGAGCGGGACACCTTCGCCGCCTGGCGGGCCCGGACCCCCGCGGATTTCTGTGTGGCGGTCAAGATGAGCCGCTACCTGACCCACATCAAGCGGCTGCGCGACCCGGAGGAGCCGGTGGCCCGGTTCCTCGGCCGGGCGACCGCGCTCGGTGACCGGCTCGGCCCGGTCCTGCTGCAACTCCCACCGAACCTGCCGGCGAACGTCGACGCGCTCGACGCGACGCTGCGGCTGTTTCCGGCCGAGGTGCGGGTGGCGGTGGAGCCGCGGCACCCCTCGTGGTGGACCGACGCCACCCGCGGGGTGCTGGAGCGCCGGCGGGCGGCGCTGGTCTGGGCGGACCGGCTCGGCCGCCCGGTCGCCCCGCGCTGGCGCACCACCGACTTCGGCTACCTGCGGCTGCACGAGGGACGGGCCCGGCCCTGGCCCCGGTACGGTCGCACCGCGCTCGCCTCCTGGGTGCGCCGGCTGGCCGACGCCTTCGGCGCGGACGAGCCGGCGTACGTCTACTTCAACAACGATCCTGGCGGCGCCGCCATCGTGGACGCCGTCGCGTTCGCCGCCCTGGCCAGCCGGGCCGGCCATCCGGTGTCCCGGGTGCCGTCCGCACCGCCGAGGGACCCGGCCACCTCCGACGGCTGAGCCCGCCCGACGACGGTCGGGCGGGCCCACAGCGTCAGGACAGCCCGTCAGGGCAGCATCCGGGCCAGGTCCTTGGGCATGGTGTCCTTGACGTCCTGCCACTCGCCCTGGGTGACGTGTCGGCGCAGGGTGTCGAGCACCACCTGCGTCACCCGCTCGGCGCCGCCCTCGGCGTCGTACGGGAATCCCTGGCGCACCTCGTAGAGGAAGTCGTCCCGGTTGAGCTTGATCGGGACGTCCGCGGGGTTCCAGCCGTCGAAGTAGATCCCCCGGACCAGGATCGGCAGCTGCTGGGCGAACTCCACGCTCTCGTTCACGGGAAGCCGGTCCCGCAGCAGGTGCAGCACCGTGCGCAACGCCGCGTACGACTGGTTGCGTCGGTCCTTCGGCCAGCCGTAGGCGTTCTCGATGTCCTTGAGAATGAGGTTCGTCTTGTCCAGCGAGGACTCGAACGCCGAAATCATCGTGTCAGCCATCGGTCGACCCCCGTTCCGCGGTGTCCCACCGTTGGTCGTCGTTGCGCCGCGGCGGCCCCGCCGGGCCACGTCGGGCCCGTATCGGGCTGCCCTGCGGCGCGCGCCGGGCGTTGTCGGCCGTACCGACCACGTGCAGGACGGCGCCACGCCGTCTATCCGCCACCAGTCGAACCGTCATTCCCGTCACCTCCGTGTCGTCTCCGGCGCCGGCCGCCCTCACGACCGCACGCACCTGCCAGCCTGCCCGTCCGGTGGGTGACCCGGCCCCACCCCGAACGGGTGAGCCGGACGACGTTGCTCAACCCGCTCAGGCCGCTCAGTCCGCGCCGAGCAGCCCGGCCAGGGTCTTCGCGTTCGTCTGCGCGTAGTCGCGGTAGCAGTTGTTCATCAGCACGTGCGTCTGCCCGGCCTCGTCGGCCAGCTCGCGCAGCTTCGGCGCCCAGTCGGCCAGCTCCCGCTTGGAGTAGTGGTAGCCGAACTTCTCGTGGATGTCCTTGCTAGTCCACTTGTCGCTGTGGCCGTGGAAGCGCACAACGGCGAGGTCCGCGGTCGCGGCCAGCACCGGGGGCAACGACGAGCGGTGACCCTGCGGCATGTCCACGCAGACGTACGGCAGCCGGTGCTCGCGCAGGAAGGCGAGGGTCTCGTCGGCGTTGGCGCCGTCGAACCAGGAGGCGTGGCGGAACTCGTAGACCGGGCGCAGCGGCGCGCAGCGCTTCGCCACCTCCAGCAGGTACTGCTTGTTGTCCCGCTTGATGGTGAACCAGGGCGGGAACTGGAACAGCAGCGCTCCCAACTTGCCCACCTGGACCAGCGGGTCCAGCGCGGACAGGAAGCGCGTCCACACCTCCTCGTACGCCTGCGCGGGCAGGTCGTCGGGGTAGATGTTCTTCTTGTCGGTCTCCGGGCGCAGGTCCTTGTAGAGCGCGCTGACCCGCGTGGGATGACCGGTCAGCAGGCTGAACGCCTTGATGTTGAAGGTGAAGCCGTCCGGCGTGCGCTCGGCCCAGAGCCGCGCGGTCGCCTCGGCGGGCGGCGAGTAGTAGGTGGCGTCCACCTCGACCAGCGGAAACTGTCGGGCGTAGTACGCCAGCCGCTTCTCCGGCGTGTCCGCGGTCTGCGGATACCAGCCCGAGTCCAGCAGCGTGCGGTCGGTCCAGGAAGCGGTGCCCACGAGAATGTCACCCATGGGTGGAGTCCACCGTGTTCCGGACCGACCGGCAACCGCTGACAGTCGCTCAGGCCGCCCGCCGCTCGCGGGTCTGCTTGCAGGTCACGCAGGTGGTGGCGGACGGGAAGATCTCCAGCCGCTCCACCGGGATCGCCGCCGAGCAGCCTTCGCACCAGCCGTAGGTGCCCTCCGCGAGCCGGGCGAGGGCGTGCTCGTACTGGGCGCGGCGGTCGAGAATGGTGCGCAACAGGGACTGCGCGGTGTCACGCTCGGCCGTCTTGGTGCCGCTGTCGGCCTGGTCGTCACCCGCGGTGTCACCGACCTCCACCAGCCGCAGCACCTGGCTCTGCAGCACGGCCTGCTCGTACTCCGCGGAGAGCTCGTCGTAGCGCGCCTGGAGGGAGCGCCGGATCTCGTCGATCTCCGCCTGGGAACGACCCGTGTCGACCGTCTCATGGACGAGCATCGCTGCCTGCCTTTCCTGGGCCTGATCAAGGTGAACCGGGAAGCCGGCGGCACCTGGCCCCGGTCGCGGTCGCGTCTGGTGCGCGGGCGGTCACCCGCGCTCTGTGAGCCGGGCGAGTACCCGCCGGAACAGTCGATCAAACCGGCGAATTTTCGGCGGTTGTCAGGCGTCGGCGCCGGGCTCCACGAGCGCCGGTCGGCGGGGGTCGTCGGCCCGTACCACGACGTCGGCGAAGCTGGCCGGAACGACCTCCTCGGCGTACCGGTCGAAGGCCGGCAGGGTCCAGTCCTGGGCCGGTTCGGTACGCCGGCGCAGCGCCGCCGCGGACAGCTCCAGGTGGACGGTGATGTCGAAGGGCAGGCCGCCGCCGAGCAGCAGCGCGCCGCTGACCAGGACCACGCCGCCCGGTGGCAGGTCGACGTACCGGGCGCGGCTGGCCCGGTCGGCGGCGGCGTCCCAGAGCGAGGGGAGCAGTCGTCCGGTGCCGCCGGGGCCGGCCGGGTCGAGCACCTCCCGGCGTAGCCCGGCCTCGTCCACCCAGCCCTCGTAGTAGGCGTCCGGGTTGGTGCGGCCGAGTTCGAAGCGCAGCGACGCGGGGCGGAGGAAGTCGGTGGCGCGTACGTGCAGCACGGGTCGGCCCCGGGCGCGCAACGGTTCGACCAGCGCGGCGGCCAGCGCGTCCGGGCCGGCGGCGGGGGCGCCGTCCACGGCCACGCGCAGGCGCGCGGGCCCGGTGGCGGCGGTCGCGGCGCGGGTCGCGTCGTCGGCCAGCCGGCCGGTCAGCTCGGTGACGAGCAGGTCGGGCGAGATGGGGCGGATGCGCACCGGACCATCCTGCCCCGGGTCGGGCGGGACGGCGCCGCCGGTCAGCCGGTGCGGTCGATGGTGACGCGGGCGTCGTCGGCCAGCCGGTAGCCGACGCCGTAGACGGTGGTGACCAGGGGGACGTCGACGCCGACCTTGCCGCGCAGCCGGCGCACGTGCACGTCGACGGTGCGGACGCCGGCGTGCTCGTAGCCCCAGACGGCGTTGAGCAGTTGCAGCCGGGTGAAGACCCGCCGGGGGTGCGCGACCAGGTGCAGCAGCAGGTCGAACTCCAGCCGGGTCAGGGGCAGCGGCTCGTCGTCGCGCAGCACCGAACGAGACGAGGCGAGGATGTGCAGGGCCGGGATGGTCGGGCTCAGCGGCCTGGCCGGCGACCGGTTGGCCGGCACCGCGTCGGCGCGGCGTTCGACCGGGACGGAGTTGGTGATGACGGCCTCGCCCCGTTCCAGCAGCTCGCGGGCCGCCTCGAGCAGCCGGCGCGCCGGCGGGGTCAGCGACTCCTCGCAGGCCAGCGGAATGGACAGCGTCACGGTGAGCACGGGCGCGGCGGTGTTCGCCGGGCGGCGTTGGCCGCCCGGTGGCCGACCGGGCACCGCGGGTTGGGACGTATGCCATCCGGCGCGCGACGAAGCGGGGCTGACCGACATGGTCCTCCTTGGCTGGTCCGGGTATCTCCCCACGGCCCGGGACGCCGCTTCATCGATGCTTCCCGGCGTCCGGGCGAGGGTCAAGAGGCGGCTGCGTTGCATGAATGTGACAATTGACGAACACATAGGAGCCGTCTGCTCGCTCTGCGTACGCCGCCCGATGATTACAGCAGAGCCGCCAGGATGACCCGATACGGGGGTCCCCGCCCGGTTCCCCCGGGGCCGTTTCGCCGCCCGCGACGTTGAAAGTCGAGCGATGTTCAGCGGCTGCGGTCCACGGTGATCGGCGCCTCGTCGGCCAGCCGGTAACCCACGCCGTAGACGGTGGTGACGACCGGCACCCCGGTCAGCTTGGCGCGCAGTCGTCGGACGTGCACGTCCACCGTCCGGGCCACGGCGTGCTCGTAACCCCAGACGTTGGCCAGCAGCTGGAGGCGGGTGAAGACCCGGCGCGGTCGCTCGGCCAGGAACAGCAGCAGCTCGTACTCGATGCGGGTCAGCGGGACGACCCGGTCGCCCCGGCGGACGATCCGGGAGCCGGCCAGGATGGACACCTGGTCCGCGTCGATGGCGGCGGACGGCTCCGCGCGGTCGGTGGGAGCCGGTCGCGGCTCCCGTGGAAGATCGTCGACCGCGCGCAGTCGGCCCTCCCCCGCCTCGGCCAGCTCGCCGAGCAGCTGGACCAGCCGGGCCAGCCGTGGGCTCAGCGGCCCCGGGGCGAGGTCGAGGGTGATGGTAAGGCTCGGGACGGCGCGTGGGCGGGCGGGTGCGGCCCGGTCGGGACGACGTGCCGAATGGGGGCGCGAGGGGATGGCGACGACGGACATGATGCCTCCTGAGTGGCGGTACGCCCGCCACGCCCGGTGCGGCGTGGCGGTCAGCGGCGCGCCGGGCCGGCGGTGACCGGCGGCGCGAGGGGGGACGCTCGGTGCAGCGGGGTCGGGCCGAGGGCGGGCAGACCGGCGATCCGCCAGGCGGCGAATCCACCGAACACGTCGGTGGCGCGGTGCAGGCCGATGTCCCGCAGGGCGGCGGCGGCCAGCGACGAGGTGTAGCCCTCCTGGCAGAGGATCACCACGGGCACGTCGTAGTCGACCGCCTGCGGCAGGCGGGCCGGGCAGCGCGGGTCGAAGCGCCACTCCAGCACGTTGCGCTCGATCGCGAGCGAGCCCGGGACGATGCCGTGCGCGGCCCGCTGAGCGGCCGGCCGGATGTCGACCAGCAGCGCGCCGGCCCGGTACGCGAGGTGCGCCCGCTCCGGGTCGAGCCGGTCGAGCCGGGCACGCGCGGCGGCCAGGATCTCGTCGATGCCCCGGGATCCCGGCGCGGCACGGGGGCGGGACAGCGCTCGGCGGTCATCTGCATTCTCGGTTCCTTCCGGTGCTGGGGGGTGGGTGCTGGCTGCCCGGCGGTCACCAGGACCGGCCGGCCTCGGCGACCTCGGCGACGCGCAGCCGACCGTCGAGGAGGTGGTAGCGGGTCATCCGGCGCAGCGCCGGCCGGTAGACGTGCACGCTGACCGCCGGCGTCGCGCCCCGGTTGGTCACCGCGTGCACGTGCCGGGGACCGAAGCGGCGACCGGCCCCGGTGGGCAGCAGGCGCGGGCGCAACCGACCGCCGCCGACCGTCTCCTCGGTGAGCGCCCCGGCGACGACCCGGAACGCCCCGGCGGAGCCGCCGTGATCGTGCAGGCCGGTGCCCTGGCCGGGCAGCCAACTCAGCGCCCACACCTCGTGCTCGGCGTCGGCGGCCAGCCGGGCGTACCAGCGTTCGGCGGGATCGAAGCGCAACGCCACCGGCCAGGTGGCCGGATCGGCCCAGCGGGTTGCGAGGGCGAGCAGGTCGGGCTCCGGACGGTGGTGGCTCATGACGGTCCTCGCGGGTCGTTCGGCGGGTGCCCCCGTACTCTAGCCGGCAAACCCTATAGGTTTAGTAGGCAATTCCACCTGTCGGGACGCCGGCACGACCGCGGCCGGCTCAGCGCAGGATCGGCGGCTCCACCCGGTAGCCGGGCAGCGACGGCCACCGCACGGTCAGCACCACGGAGGCGAACTCGGCGTACCAGGAGTGGTCCACCCCCCGGGCCCACACCACGTAGTCGCCCGGCGCGGCCAGGCGCACCGTCCGGTCCGGAAGCTCCACCCGGAACCGTCCCTCGACCAGCACCAGCAGCGTGGTCCGCCGTTCACCGGTCGCCCACCGCGAGCGGGCCTCCCCGGGCGGGTGCACACCCCACTTCACCTCGACGTCGGTGCTGTGCAGGACCTCCCCCGGCGGCGCGAAGTGCCCGAGCAGCCAACCCGCGTTGCCGGCGCCGTCGACACCGGCGTTGCCCACGTACACCGTCTCACCCATCGGACCCCACCCCACCGCGCACCGGCCGAGCAACCTATCAGGGCCCCGGCGACTAACCTGGACCGGTGACCGAGGACCTCGACGCCGAGACGCTGGCGTTCGCGCACCGGATGTTCGACCTGGCACGCGCCGGCTCCACGGAGGAGCTTGCCGCGCAGGTCGACGCCGGCCTGCCGGTGAACCTGACCAACGACAAGGGCGACACGCTGCTGATCCTGGCCGCGTACCACGCGCACCCGGCCACGGTCGCCGCCCTGCTGGATCGCGGCGCGGACCACTCCCGGAGCAACGACCGGGGCCAGACGGCGCTGGCCGCCGCGGTCTTCCGCAGCAGCACCGAGGCGGTCCGCGCGCTGCTCGCCGCCGGCGCCGACCCGGAGCACGGCAACCCGTCCGCGGCGGAGACGGCGCAGTTCTTCGACCTGCCGGAGATGACGGAGCTGCTGCGGGCCGGCTGACACCAGCCCCGCGGGGCCGGTATACAGGGTCGGTGGAAGATCCCCTGCCCGAGCAGATGCGCGCCGCCGGCACCGCGCTGCTGGCCGCGCTCGACCCTGCGGCGCGCGACCAGGCCGTGCACCCGTTCGACGACGAGGCGGCCCGGCGCTGGCTGGAGTACCGGCCCCGGCCCCGCCCCGGCGCCTGCCTCGCCGAGCTGGACATCGCCGGGCGCAAGGCCGCGCACCGGCTGCTGGCCACCGCGCTCAGCCCCTCGGCGTACGCGCAGGCGATGGCGATCGTCGCGCTGGAGGAGGTGCTGGACCGGGCCGAGGGCTGGGGACGGGGGCGGCACAGCGGCGACTACTGGGTCGCGGTGTTCGGCGATCCCGCGCGCGACGACCGCTGGGCGTGGCGGCTGGAGGGCCACCACCTGTCGGTCAGCATGACGGTGGTGGACGACCAGGTCTCCCCCGCCCCGATCTTCTTCGGCGCCAACCCGGCCGCGGTCCGGTACGCCGGCCGGCCCGTCTCCCGCCCGCTTGGTCCCGAGGAGGACCTGGCCCGCGCGCTGCTCGACGCGCTCGGCCCGGCCGAGCGGGCCGCCGCGATCATCGCCGACGACGCCCCGGCGGACATCGTCAGCGCCACCCGCGGGCGGGTTGACGGCCCGTTCGAGCCGCTCGGCGTGCCGGCGAACCGGCTCGGGCCCACCGGCCGGGCGCTGCTGGACCAGGTGGTCGCGCTCTACCTGGACCGGCTGTCACCGGAGCTGGCGGTTCGGGAGGCCCGCCGGCTCGACGGCGGCCAGCTGCACTTCGCCTGGGCCGGCCCGACCCGTGCCGGGCAGCGGCACTACTACCGGGTGCAGGGCGACGACCTGCTGATCGAGTACGACAACACCGCCGAGGACGGCAACCACGCGCACACCGTGCTCCGCCGCCCGGCGAGCGACTTCGGCGCGGACGTCCTGGCCGCCCACCACCGGACCCACCCGCACTGACCCGGTCCGGTCCTCGTGATCGGCGGGGCGGGGCGGTCAGGGGCGGGTCGCTTCGATGAGGAAGCGCTGGGCGTGGGCCTGGAAGGGACCCTCGGTGGTGATGCGGTGGTGCAGGGCGAGCAGCTGCGGACGGTAGCGGTCCACGGTGAAGCCGGGCACGGTCCAGATCACCTTGCGCAGGAACCACACCACCGCGCCGACGTCGTGGAAGACGGCCCGCAGCGTGGCCCGGCGCAGATCGACGACGATCAGACCGGCGGCCCGGGCGGCGGCCACCGCCTGCTCCGGGTGCCGCTGGGTCGGCGGCGGCAGCGGGCCGAGCATCGCCTCGCTCACCTCCCGCATGGTGCCCGCCCCGATCTGCTGGGACAGGAACGTCCCACCGGGACGCAGCACGCGGGCGGTCTCCGCCCAGTCGGTGTGGACGGGATGCCGGCTGACCACCAGGTCGAAGGAGGCGTCGCGGAACGGCAGCGGCGCGGCCGGGGCCACCGCCACGACCCGCGCACCGACCCGCCGCAGGGTACGCCGGGCGACCTCCACGTTGGGTGGCCACGCCTCGGTGGCCGTCAGCAGCCGTGGTGGCCGGGGCACCTCGGCGAGCACCTCGCCGCCGCCGGTGTCCACGTCCAGCGCCGCGTCGGCGTGCGCCATCCGGTCGGCGACCAACCGGGCGTACCGCCAGGGTGGGCGTTCCTCGGTGGCCCGACCGGCCAGCCAGTCGAAAGCCCAGCCGTCGACCGGCGCGGCGGCCGCCTCCGCGATCAGATCCTCGACGTCGCGCGCAGTTTCCACGGCGACCAGCCTCGCCGGACGCCCGTACCGCCGGCAACGCATTTGCCGCCGCACCCGGCACGCGCGGCTGGCCCGTCGCATGGTGATCCACTCGGTATCGCCGACATCGGGGCATCCGTCGGCCGGGACACCGCGACATCGCCGATACCGAGTTGATCAACCAGCAGGGGCGCGCGGCCCGGATCCAGCGGGCGGGCGGCCCGGTCACCCCGCCGAGCGCGTCGAACGTGCCCACCTCGGCGCGGCGGCGCGCGTCGAACTGGCGCATCAGCCGGGCGCCCAGGTGCACGCCGACCCCGCCGACGGCCAGCGCGACCAGCTCGGTGACGAGCATCGCGACCGACGCGCCGCGCTGCGGGGACTGCGCCCGGATCAGGCAGGTGAGCAGGAACATGGCGGCCATCGTCGCGTTCACCAGGTTGAAGGCGACGGCGGTGCGGCGGGTGCGGTCACCCGGTACGTCCCACAGGTCGACCATGCCGGCGACCGCGGTCATCGCGGCGGCGAACAGGGCGGCGACGCTGGTCCAGTAGCCGACCTCGCCGAGGAAGGCCGGCCCACCGATGACGTCGGTGAGATCGAAGATGGTGGCGCTGACGAAGAGCCCGAGCGGGAACGTCACCAGCATCGGTTGGATGGGGTGCCCCTGCACGCGCAGCCGGCTCTGCATCGGTCCTCCCCCGGGTCGGCGCAGCTCACCAGTACCAGAGTGCTACCCGAGGTCTGCAACGGCGAAACAGGGACGACCGACTCGCCACCGACCGGGAGAACGGGCACCGCGGTCGGATCAGTTGTCGCGTTGCCGCGAGACCGTCCGGACCAGCCGCTCCGCCACCTCGCGCAGCGGGATGGCCAACGAGGACGCGGCCGTGCGCAACACCTCCAGCGCCTCGGCCGGCGGGCACCCGCGCTGCGTCATGATCACGCCGATGGCCTGACCCACCACTCCCTCGTGCAGCAGCGAGGCGTCCCGCTCGCCGGCGAGCGCGAGCTGGCGGCTTCGGTCCCGGACGGCGGCCAGCAGCAGGCCGGCGTGCTCGGCCAGCAGCATCGCGGTCAACTGGTGCTGGGGGGTGAGCAGATCCGGCGCGGCCGCGTACAGGTTGATCGCCCCGATCACCTGGTCGTCGATGTCCACCGGCGCGGAGATCACGCCGCGGACGCCGAGGTCGCGGGCGCGCGCCGTCCAGGCCGGCCAGCGGGGCTCCCCGGCCAGGTCCACGGCGAGGATCATCTCCCGCCGCCGGATCGCGCTCATCGCCGGCGAGTCGGGCCCGTGCCGCAGGTCGTCCAGGCCGGCCAGCCGCTCGTCGGAGGCCGCCGCCCCGGCGGGCTCGCCGGCGCGCAGGGCGGTGAACCCGCACCAGCGCACGCCGGGCACCGCGTCCCGGGTGACCCGCACCAGCGCCAGCAGCGCCTCATCGAAATCGGTCAGCGTGATCAGGCCGGCGGTCAGCTCGCGCAGCAGCGCGGCAGTCTCCAGTACACCGAGGCTCTGCAGCATCGGCTCCCGCGTGTCCAGGTTCACCGGTCCGCAGCCCCCGTACGCCCCCGCGCTTGCTCGGCGAGCATCGTCACCTGTGTCATCGTCTGCTCTCTCCCGACTGGACCGACCAGCCCTACTACCCTCGCAAAGCCGGGTCGAAACGGCGTAAATCGGGGCCCCTGCGGCGCGCGGATGCGCTACAGGGACCCCGGAAGCCGCTGAACCGACGCTCAGCGCGAGGCGCCGCTGAGCCGCCGCCCGATCGACGCGATCAGCCGGTCGAGCTCGGAGCCGAACGGGTTGTCGTGCACCAGGTAGGTCCACGTCGCGGTCGGGCGGACCAGAGCGCCGTCGTCGGCCTGCCAGTCCTCGTCGAATTCGGTCTCGGCGAAGGTGGCGAGGGTGCGCGCCTCGATCTCCGGGATTAGGTTGTTGAACGCCGGCACCGCGGCCCGGTGGAACTCGTCCAGCGGGTCGAGCCGGCCCAGCGCCCGCAGGTGCACGCCCTCCCGGACCTCGGACAGCTCGGCCAGGTGCTCGGCCCAGAGCCGGTCCACGTGGTAGAGCGCGATCGACCGGGCCGCCCGGGCGAGCAGGTCCTCGTCCATCTCGCCGGCCTTCTCGGGCATCTTGTCCAGCAGCATCAGGGCGGCCACGTCGCTGGTCAGCAGCCGTTCCCGACGCTCGGCCAGGGCCTTGCGCTGCTGCTCGATCACCACGCTGTAGCGCCAGGTGTTGCGGTGGATCTCGTGGTTGACGCCCTCGGCGACACGCTGGGCGTGCTCCACCGCGTAATCCACCTCGTCGTCGGTGACCAGGCCGTCCGCGTTCATCCGCGGGGACGCCGGCACCGCGTCGGCGGCGTGCCGGACGACCAGGTCGTCTTCCAGGCTGACGAAGAACACCGAGCCGCCCGGGTCGCCCTGTCGGCCGGCCCGGCCGCGCAGCTGGTCGTCCACCCGGCGGCTGTCGTGCCGGCCGCTGCCGATCACGTAGAGACCGCCCAGCTCGGCCACCCGCTCCTGGTCGGCCTGGTCGCTGCCGCCGAGCCGGATGTCCACGCCCCGGCCGGCCATCTGGGTGGAGACCGTCACCGCCCCGTACGCGCCGGCCTCGGCGATGATCGCCGCTTCCTCGTCGTCGTTCTTGGCGTTCAGCACCACGCAGGGCACCCCGGCCGCGTTCAGCCCGGCGGCCAGCCCCTCGGACTCCTTGACGTCCAGCGTGCCGACCAGCACCGGCCGCCCCACCTCGTGGCAGCGGCGGATCTCGTCGATCAGCGCCTCGTCCTTCTCCGCCCGGGTGGCGTAGATCCGGTCCGGCTCGTCCTCGCGCACGCACGGGGTGTTCGGCGGGATCACCGCCACCTCAAGGTTGAAGAACTCCCGCAGCTGGTCGCCGACCAGCACCGCGGTGGCGGTCATCCCGCAGACCCTCGGATAGAGCGCGATGTACGCCTGCATCGCGATGGTGCCCAGCACCTCACCCTCGGCGGTGGCGTCCAGGCCCTCCTTGGCCTCGACCGCCGCCTGGAGCCCGTCCGGCCAGCGGCGGCGCTGGGCCACCCGACCGCGCATCTCGTCGATCAGCTCGACCGAGCCGTCCCGGACGATGTAGTCCACGTCGCGGTGCAGCAGGGCGTGCGCGTGCAGCGCCACGTTGACCGCGGAGAGCTGCGTGACGTGCTCCTCGTCGTACAGGTCGATGCCGAGCTTGGCCTCGACGGCGGCCAGGCCGGCGGCGGTGAAGGCCACGCTGCGCCCGTCCTCGGGGATCGTGTAGTGCTTGCCCTTGCGCAGCCCGCGCACCAGCGCGGCGGCGGCGTGCACCGGGTCCTGCTCGCCCGGCACCGAGCCGGCGAGGACCATCGGCACCCGGGCCTCGTCGATCATGATCGAGTCGGCCTCGTCCACGATCGCGGTGGCCAGCGGCGGCTGCACCCGGTCGGCCACGTCGGTGACCAGCTGGTCGCGCAGGTAGTCGAAGCCCGCCTCGCTGACCGAGACGTAGGTGACGTCGCAGGCGTACGCGTCGCGCCGCTCCTGCGGGCTGGACGCCTCGTTGACCCAGCCGACCCGCAGGCCGAGCAGGGTGTAGACCGGCTCCATCCACTCGGCGTCGCGGCGGGCCAGGTAGTCGTTGACGGTCAGCACGTGCACCGGCCCGTTGCCGAGCCGGACGTGCCCGTACGCGGCGATCGTGGCGGTCAGGGTCTTGCCCTCACCGGTGGCCATCTCGGCGACCTTGCCCGACAGCAGCGCCATCGCGCCGAGCAGCTGCACGTCGTACGGCCGCTGGTCGAGGCCGCGGCGGGCGGCCTCGCGGCCGACCGCGCAGATCTCCTCGTAGCCGGTCGCCGCACTGGCGGCCTCGGTCAACCCGGCGTCGTCCAGCGCGGCGAGGTCAGCCTCGCGCGCCTCGATCGCCGGCAGCAGCTTCTCCAGCGGAGCAAGATCCACCGTCGAGCCCGGGCGCTGGAGGAAACGCCGGAACTTGCTCTTGAACCGTTGCGACACACCCATGAGCGGCAACGGTACGCGATTCCGGCCGGCTTTTGCCGCCCGGTCGCCCGGCCGGCGGGCGGCATGTCGAAGCCGGCGCTGTCGGGTCAGCCGACCAGCAGCTGGTGGGTGGCCAGCTCCCGGTAGAGCGGGTCGGTGGCGGTCAGCTCGGCGTGGGTGCCCACGGCTACCACCCGACCGCCGTCGAGAACGACGATCTGGTCGGCGTCGACCACGGTGGCGAGCCGGTGCGCCACGATCAACAGTGTCCGGCGGACGGCGACCGCGTCGATGGCGCGCCGCAGCGCGATCTCGTTGCGCGCGTCGAGGTTGCTGGTCGGCTCGTCGAGCAGCAGCACCGGCGGGCCGGCCAGCAGCGCCCGGGCGATGGCCAGCCGCTGCCGCTCGCCCCCGGAGAGCAGCACGCCACCCTCGCCCACCTGGACGTCCAGGCCCTGCGGGGAGCGGTGCGCCAGATGAGCCAGGTTGACCTTGTCGAGGACCTCGTGCAGTCGGTCGTCGGTGGCGTCCGGGGTGGTGATCAGGAGGTTCTCCCGCAGCGTGCCGGCCAGCACCGGGGCCTCCTGCTCGACGTAGCCGAGCTGGGCCCGCAGCAGGTCGCGGGGTAGCTCCCGCACGTCCGTGCCGTCCAGCCGCACGGCGCCGTCGCTCACCTCGTAGAAGCGCTCGACCAGGGCCAGCAGGGTCGACTTCCCGGCGCCGGAGGGGCCCACCAGGGCGGTGCGGGTGCCGGCCGGCACCGCGAAGCTCACCTCGCGAAGCACCGGTTCGCCGCCCGGGTAACCGAACCCCACCCGGTCGAACTCGATCATCGGGGCGGGGTGGCGCGGGGTCGTCGTTCCGGCGGTCTCCACCGGCCGGTCCGCCGCGCCCTCCGCCGGCACCGCGAGGATCTCCTCGATCCGTTGCAGCGCGCCCAGGCCGGTCTGCAGCTGGGTGTACGCGCGCAACACCTGGGCCAGCGGCAGGGCCAGGAAGAACAGGTACATGACGAAGGCGACGAGGTCGCCGACGGTGATCGCGCCGGCGGCCACCCGGGCCCCGCCGATGCCGAGCACCAGCAGGAAGGCGCCCTGCACGGTGACCGAGCCGATCGGCCCGACGACCGCCTGCACCCGGGCCACCCGCAGCCCCGCCCCGTACGCCGCTCGGGCGCTGCCGGTGACGGTGTCCGCCTCGCGGGACTCGGCCCGGCTGGCCCGGATGGTCCGGGCCGCCGAGATGGCGCGCTCCACCGCCGAGGTCATCTCGCCGATCCGCTCCTGGGCGGCACGGGCCAGCGCCCGGACCCGCCGGGCGAAGGTGGCCGCGAAGCCCAGCCCCAGCCCCACGCCGACCAGGGTGACGCCGAACAGCAGCGGATCGAGCAGCACCATCGCCGTGCCCGCGCCGACCACCATCACCGCCCCGGTGACCGTCTCGAAGAGCCCGGAGGTGACCACCGCGCGCAGCAGGGTGGTGTCCGACCCGACCCGGGAGAGCAGGTCGCCGGTGCGCCGGCGGTCGTACTCGGCGATGGGCAGCCGCAGCAGGTGCCCGGCCAGCCTCCGCCGGGTGCCCAGCACCAGCCCCTCGGCGGTGCGCTGCAGGAGGTAGTCGCGCAGCCCGCCGATCGCCGCGCCGAGCACCACCAGCACCACCAGCACCGCCACCAGCTCGGTCACCGCCTGGCCCGCGCCCACCCGGTCGAGCACCGACCGGGTGAGCAGCGGCTGGGCGAGCGACGCCGCCGCACCGGCCAGCGACAGGACGCCCACCACGGCGAGCGTGCCGCGGTGTTCCCGCAGGTACGGCAGCAGCGCGGCCAGGCCGACGGGCCGGGCGTCAGGGGTGCTCATGGCGGGAACGGTAGCCCGTCCCGTCACCCGGGAAGCGCGCTCCGCCGCCAGGTCAGCCGGTCAGCACCACCTGAAGCTCCTGGCGGCGGCGCTCGGCCAGGTCGGTGAGCAGGGTGGGCGCCTCGTCGAACGGCACCACCGCCGACACCACGTGCTTGCGGATCACGTCCCCGTACGCCCGGAGCAGGTCGACGGTCTCGGCGGAGAGCCGCTCCCGGTCCCAGGTGGGCGCGAGCCCGCGCGGCACCCGACCGATCTGCGCGCAGCGCAGCGACAGCCCGTTGTGGTGGAACTCCTCGCCGAGCCGGACCGCGTCCGCGCCGCCCTGGTAGAAGGCGAGGTCGATCACCGTGCCCTGCGGCCGCAGCAGCCGCAGCGCGAGCTGCAACGCCCACGCCTGCCCGCGGCACTGGAACACCACGTCGGCGCCCCGGTCGCCGGCGGTGTGCGCCCAGCGGGTCTTGAGCACCGCCGCCGGGTCGTCCGAACCCGGGTCGAGGGTTTCCAGGCCGAGGGCCTCGGCGACCTGCCGGCGCTGCGGGGTGGGGTCGAGCACCACCACCGAGGCGGCGCCGTGCCGCCGGGCGAACAGCGCGGTCAGCAGCGCCACCACGCCGGCGCCGACCACCGCGACCCGCCGGCCGCGCACCCCGTCGCCGAGCGAGCGGACGCCGGCGCCGTGCAGGTCGGCGGCGGCGTGCAGCAGGCCGTTGGCGCAGATCGGGCCCATGTGCGCGACGTAGACGCCGAGCAGCGGGTCCAGTTCGTCGGGGAGCGGAACGAACCGCTCGGCGACCGGGTCGGCCAGCCAGCCGGTGCGGTGCCCGTACGTCATCGCGCCCACCGCGCCCACCGCGACCGCCGGGGTGTCGCTCTCCACCACCCGGCCGACCTGCATGTAACCCAGCCGCGTCACCGGGTACGGGGTGCTCGCCTCCCCCGGCTGGAACAGCCCCAGGTCGGCGTTCCAGGTGACGTGCAGATACGGGTTGGTGCCCTTGACGTAGCTCAGCTCGGTGCCGGCGGAGACGCCGCTGAACAGCGTCTCGACCCGGAAGGTGCCGGGGCGCAGCGGGGCGGCGTCCTGCTCGACCAGCTCCACCCGGCCGGGGGCGGAGACCACGACGACCCGGTCACGCATCGACGGTCACCCCGGTGGCGAGCACCGCCGGTCCGACGGGGGTGGTGAGCCGCACGGTCTCGCCGGTGCGGGCCGAGTCGGCCACCGCGAGGGCCAGTCGCTGCGTGCCCAGCGCCTCGGCGTACGGGACGCGCACGTCGTCGCCGACGCCACGCACCGCGTCGATGAAGGCGCGGTCGACCGCCACCCGGGCGGCCTCCGGATCGGCCGGCACGTGCCGTTCACCGTCGGCGTCGCGGATCAGCAGGCCGTCCTCGCTGATCGACAGAGCCAGCCCGTCCGCGAGGATCTCCAGCCCGGCCCGGTGCTTCCAGCCCAGCACGCAGGCCGCGCTGAGCGTGCCGACCGCGCCGCCGGCGAAGCGCAGCGTGGCGGTTGTCACCGAGTCGATGTCGGCGCCGTCCACCGGCGGGGGTGTGCCGTTGCCGTACGCGGTGACCTCGGTGACCTCACCGACCAGCGCCCGCATCAGGTCCAGCACGTGCGCGGCCTGCTCGACGACCGGGCCGCCGGAGCGGTCCCGCCGCGACCACCAGGCCACCGGCGGCACCTTGTCCAGCCAGGAGCCGCTGACCATCCGCACCGGACGGTCGCCGAGCAGCTCACGGGCCTGGTCGAGCACGCTCAGGTAACGCCAGTGGTGCCCGACGGCGGTACGCAGCCCGCGCCGGGCGATCAGGTCGGCGATCCGCTCGGCGGTGACCAGGTCGACCGCGACGGGTTTCTCCACGAACATCGGCACACCGGCGTCGATCACCGCCTCCTCGGCCGGGCCGTGCGCGAACGGTGGCACGCAGACGTACACGGCGTCCGGGCCGGCGGCCAGCAGCTCGGCGACGTCGGCGCAGGCCCGTCCGCCGTGCTGCGCGACCAGCGCCGACGCCGCCTCCGGCGCCACGTCGGTGACGCCGACGAGCTCGACGTCATCGAACCCGGCCAGCACGCGGGCGTGCCGCTGTGCCACTCCGCCGGCGCCGATCAGACCCACCCGGCATTCACGCATTCGAAATCCCCTTCGAGAAGGTTTCATCTCCGCCGGGAGCAGTCCCCTGGGGTGGGCGCAATCAAACGTTCATGCCCCGGGAACGCGCCGGAGGCACCCATGTGATCAAGCTGTTTCCCTGGAAGCGGTTAGCGCATGGTGGGGAATGGGAACAACCAAACTCGGTTTTCCGCCAGGATTCGGAGGGGTGCCCGTGCGGGATACGACATCGAGCGTGTCACCGGTGGTGGAGGCGTGGGCCACGTACCGGACCACGTCGGCGGCGGACTGGCCGGCGCGCCGGCTGCTACGCGCCAAGGGAGAGAGCCGGGTCAGCGTGGTGCTGCCGGCGCGTAACGAGGAGGCCACGGTCGGTGCGATCGTGGCGACCATCCGGGAACACCTGATGGATCGGGTCGCGCTGGTCGACGAGCTGATCGTGGTGGACTCGCGGTCGACCGACCGCACGGCGCGGGTGGCCCGGGCCGCCGGCGCGGAGGTGGTCAGCCAGGACGAGATGACCCGGGGGCTGCCCCGGCTCGCCGGCAAGGGCGACGCCCTCTGGGCCGGCCTGGCCGCCGCCGAGGGGGACGTGGTGGCGTTCATCGACGCCGACCTGCGGGAGTTCCGGCCGCACTTCGTGAGCGGACTGCTCGGCCCCCTGCTGACTGACCCGTCGGTCGATTTCGTGAAGGGTTTCTACCACCGGCCCCTGGTCGGCACCGCCAGCGTGGAGCAGGACGGCGGCGGCCGGGTGACCGAGTTGATGGCGCGACCGCTGCTCAACCTCTTCTGGCCCGAACTGGCCGGCTTCGTGCAGCCGCTCGCCGGCGAGTACGCCGGCCGGCGGGAGGTGCTGGCCCAGGTGCCGTTCGTCTCCGGGTACGGAGTGGAGACGGCGATGCTGATCGACCTGCTCGACCTGGTCGGCCTGGACGCGTTGGCGCAGGTCGACCTCGGTGAGCGTAAGCACCGGCACCAGGACACCGCGGCGCTCGGCCGGATGTCCGCACAGATCATGCTGACCGCCTGGTCGCGGTTGCAACGGCGGGGCTGGGCGAGCCCCGGCATGGCACCGGAGGCGCTGCTGACCCAGTTCCGCCGTGGCGGGTCCGACACGCTGCCGAACCTCGACCGCGAGATCGTCGTCAGCGACGTGTCCATCGAGGAGCGCCCGCCGCTGGCCGAGCTGCGCCACCGGGTGCCCCGTCGACGGGTGGCCGCGGCGTGAGGACGTCGGCGACCGCCCCGGGTGCCGTCGCACGAAAGGGCCGGGTCCGATGAGTCTCACCGTGCTGATGAACGCCGGCCCGTGGCTGTCCGTGCCACCACCGGGCTACGGGGGCATCGAGAACGTGATCGCCACGCTGGTGCCGGAGCTGCGGCGACTCGGCGTACGCGTGGTGCTCGCCTCGGTGGAGAGCAGCACCCTGACGGTGGACGAGAAGGTGTCGGTCTTTCCCGACGGGCAGTTCGCCGCGCTACAGCGGCCGTACAACCAGGTCTGCGGAATCGCGCAGGCGCACCTGGCCGGGGTGGTGCGCGAGCTGCACGCCCGCGACGACATCGACCTGGTGCACGATCATGTGGAAGCGGTCGGGCTGGCCACCCTCGCCGCGATGGGGCCGAGCGGCCCGCCGACCCTGCACACCCTGCACTGGGACCTGGCCAAACACCCCGCGCTCTACGGCAGCCTGGACGGCGGCGAGCGGGTCCGCGTCAACGGTGTGTCCGCGTCCCAGCTGGCCCGGGCTCCGCGGGCGCTGCGGGAGCACTCGGTGGGGCACGTGCACCTGTCCACCCCGCTCGCCGTGAACGCCGACCGGCGGTCCCGCCCGGAGAAGGGCGAGCACCTGCTCATCCTCGGCCGGATCAACCCGGGCAAGGGGCAGGACGTGGGCGCCCGCCTCGCCCATCAGGTCGGTTTCCCGCTGGTGCTGGCCGGGCCCGTCGGCCCGTACCACCGGCCGGCCGATCTTGCTGCGGCCGGCGACGAGGCCCGGCAGAACCCGGACGTGCGGTTCTTCCTCGACGAGGTGGCGCCCCACGTCGACGGTGACCTGGTCCGCTGGGTCGGCACCGTGGCCGGTCAGGAGCGTGACGACCTGCTCGCCAGCGCCCGCGCGTCGCTGTTCCCGCTGCGCTGGGAGGAGCCGGGCGGCACGGCGGTGGTCGAGTCGCTCGCCCTGGGCACGCCGGTGGTGGCGACGGCCCGGGGGTGCCTGCCGGAGCTGATCGAGCACGGCCGCACGGGGCTGCTCACCACGGACGAGGAGGAGTTGGGTGAGCTGGTGCTGGCCGCCGAGCTGCTCGACGCCGACGAGTGCCGGCGGGTGGCCGCGCAGCGATTCACCCCGGCGGTGATGGCTCAGCGGTACGTCGAGCTGTATCAGCGGGTCCGCCAGCTCGCCGGCGCGCCACGGCTGCAACCGGTCTGACGGCCCGTCCCCGCCGCCGGGTTTGCCGTCGGCGGCGACGGGTAGCCCGCAGCGCTCATGCCCGCCGTGCAGCGAGGAGCCGGTGATGGTCGGACCGATGGCGCACTCCCGGGCCCGGCACAATCCGGCCGACGGCAAGCCGCCGGTACGCCGCGCCGCCGGGACGGTGGCGGTGCTGTTCCTGCTGATCGGCGTGCTCGGTTTCGTGCCGGGCATCACCAGCGGCACGGCCGATCTCCGGTTCGCCGGTCACGGCTCGGGCGCGTACCTGTTCGGGGTGTTCCAGGTGTCGGTGCTGCACAACCTGGTGCACCTGCTGTTCGGGGTGGCCGGCCTGGCGCTGGCTCGGACGGTCAGCGGCGCCCGGACGTTCCTCATCGGCGGCGGCGCCGTCTACCTGGTGCTGTGGCTCTACGGCCTCGCGGTGGACCACGACACCGGGGCGAACGTGCTGCCGGTCAACGACGCCGACGACTGGCTGCACCTCGGCCTCGGTGTCGGCATGATCGCGCTGGGCGTGCTGACCGGCCGCGCCCGTCCCTGACCGACCGCGCCCGTCCTGACCGGCCGCCCCCGTCCCTGACCGGCCACACCACCCGTGACCTGCCCCGCCACACCGTGACCTGCCTCGCCCGGCCCGTAGGTCCGGTTTGACCGGGCTGCGCCTCGGGTAGTTCGCAGATCCCGACACATCAGCGAAGTGAGGGCGTCATGTCCAGCCGGATCACCTGGGAGGTCTGCGACACCGCACCGGTGGCGGTCGTCCGGCTCCGCGGTGCGCTGGACCTGGGCACCATGCGATCGGTGTACCGCGTGCTGGACGAGGCGCTGGCCGCCCAACCGGATGCGCTGGTGGTCGACCTCGCCGAGGTCACCGTCCGGGACCGGCTGGCGCTGTCCGTCTTCGCCGCGACGGCCCGGCGGGCCGCCGAGTGGCCGGCCGTGCCGGTGGTGGTCTGCGCCCCACCGCCGGACGCCGAACGGTGGCTGGCCGAGTCGACCACGTGCCGGGTCGTCCCGGTGTCGCGGGACTGTGCGGAGGCGACCCGGCTGGCCGGCGCGGCCGCCCCGCCCCGCCTACAGGCGCGGCTGGAGCCGGTCGCCGAGGCCTGCCGGCGGGCTCGGGAGCTGGTCGTCGACGCGTGCGCGCGGTGGAACCTCCCCGATGCCGCCGGCCCGGCCGCGCTGGTGCTCAGCGAGCTGGTCGGCAATGTGGTCCGGCACGCCGGCACGCCGATGCAGGTGACGGTGACCCTGCGTCGGCCGTACCTGCACCTGGCGGTGGTGGACGGCAGCCAGGCGGCGGCGCGCCCGGCGGCGGCGGATCTGCGCGCCGAGGGTGGGCGCGGGTTGCTGCTGGTCCGGGAGCTGGCCCAGCGGTGGGGCAGCGTGCCGGCCGGCCAGGGTAAGGCGGTGTGGGCGATGGTGCCGGCAACCTGAGCGTTCCGGCCACCCTCGGGCTATCTGACTGAAATTACCGCTCTGCCCTGGTTTTATGGTCAGAGGGTCGGGTAGGCACACCCGTCCTTTCTGTCACAACGGCGGGGTGAGCAGCCATGCCCAAGCGGGTAACCACGGAACCCAGTCGCGATCGAGGCCCGGCGATCCTGGCACCGGCCCGCTTCGGGGGCTTCCCCGGACCACTGCGGACGCCGGTCCCCGGCAACTCGTTGATCAAGTTCCTCGCGACGACCGACCACAAGCAGATCGGTGTGCTCTACCTGCTCACCTCGTTCGGCTTCTTCCTCCTGGCCGGTCTGCAGGCGATGGTGATGCGGGGCGAGCTGGCCCGTCCCGGGCTGCAGTTCCTCTCCTCGGAGCAGTACAACCAGCTGTTCACCTCGCACGGCGCGGTGATGCTGCTGCTGTTCGCCACGCCCGCGGCGTTCGGGTTCGCCAACTTCATCGTGCCGATCCAGATCGGCGCGCCGGACGTGTCGTTCCCCCGCCTCAACGCGCTGGCCTACTGGCTGTACCTGTTCGGCGGGCTGATGGTGGTCGGCGGGTTCCTGACGCCCGGCGGCTCGGCCGACTTCGGCTGGACCGCGTACAGCCCGTTGAGCAGCGCCGAGCACTCCCCCGGCGTGGGCGCGAACATGTGGGTCGTCGGCCTGGTCGTCTCCGGGCTGGGCACCATCCTCGGCGCGGTCAACCTGATCACCACGATCCTGACCCTGCGCGCGCCCGGGATGACCATGTTCCGGATGCCGATCTTCACGTGGAACATGCTGTTCACCAGCCTGCTGGTGATCCTGGTCTTCCCTCTGCTGGCCGCCGCGCTGCTGGCGCTGTCGGCCGACCGGCTGCTCAACGCGCACGTGTTCGACCCCGCGACCGGCGGGCCGATGCTCTGGCAGCATCTGTTCTGGTTCTTCGGCCACCCCGAGGTCTACATCATCGCGCTGCCGTTCTTCGGCATCATCAGCGAGGTCATCCCGGTCTTCGCCCGCAAGCCGCTCTTCGGCTACACCGGGATCGTGCTGGCCACCGCCGCGATCACCTTCCTGTCGATGACGGTCTGGGCGCACCACATGTTCGCCACCGGCCAGGTGCTGCTGCCGTTCTTCAGCATCCTGAGCTACCTGATCGCGGTGCCGACCGGCGTGAAGTTCTTCAACTGGATCGGCACGATGTGGAAGGGACAGCTCACCTTCGAGACGCCGATGCTGTTCTCCATCGGTTTCCTGGTCACCTTCCTGCTCGGCGGACTCACCGGGGTGCTGCTGGCCAGTCCGCCGGCGGACTGGCACACCCACGACACCTACTTCGTGGTGGCGCACTTCCACTACGTGGTCTTCGGCACGGTGGTGTTCGCCCTGTTCGCCGGCTACTACTTCTGGTGGCCGAAGATGACCGGACGGCTGCTCGACGACCGGCTCGGCAAGGCGCACTTCTGGACCATGTTCATCGGCTTCCACGGCACCTTCCTGGTGCACCACTGGCTGGGCAACGAGGGGATGCCCCGCCGGTACGCCGACTACCTGCCGACCGACGGCTTCACCACGCTGAACACGATCTCCAGCATCTTCGCGTTCATCCTCGGCCTGTCCACGCTGTTCTTCATCTACAACGCCTGGAAGTCCTGGCGGTACGGGGCGATGGTGACCGTCGACGACCCGTGGGGCTTCGGCAACTCGCTCGAATGGGCGACCACCTGCCCGCCGCCGCTGCGCAACTTCGACCGGATGCCCCGGATCCGCTCCGAGCGCCCCGCGTTCGACCTGAAGTACGGCCCGCTCGTCGCGGACCTGGGCCGGGACCTGCCACAGCGCACGACCAAGCCGCCGCAGCACTTCACCGAGGAGCTGCGCGTGGAGCACCACGTCCCGGAGTCGCCCGCCGCCGAGGGCGCGCACGGCGCCCGCGACGCGACCGAGTTCCAGCCGGCGCCGCAGTCCGGCGCCCGGCCCGTGGAGGTGCCGGAGCCCGAGGGCGTCCGCCGGCCGAGCTTCGAGCAGAGCGACGCGCCCCAGGACAGCGAGGACGCGCCGAAGCCGCACGAGCGCTGGCGGCACCCGCACAGCGACCAGGACCCCGAGGAGCGCTGACCAGCAGGACGCGCTGACGAGGGCCGACACCCGCGGGTGTCGGCCCTCGTCGCGTACGGTGGCGGGCCGCGCTACTCCCGTGCGGGCGCCAGGCCGGCGGCGGTGAGCGAGCGGCGTACCGCGGGTTGGACCCGGGTCAGCCGCAGCGGCACCCCGGTCCGGGCGGCCGCGTCCCGCCCGGCCATCAACGCGGCGATCCCACCGGCGTCGAAGCCGCCCGCGCCAACCAGGTCGACGACCACCTCGCTCGGCTGGCCGGTGACCGCCTCCAGCATCGCCCTGCGCAGCTGGTCCGCGCCGTCCCGGTCGACCTCGCCGCCGACCTCGACGACCACCCGGTCGCCGTTCTGCTTCACCGAGATCCGGGTCTTGCCCGGGTCCGGCTCGGCGGCGCCGTTCTGCCACGGCGGCGGCGCGTCGGCGAGCATCGCCTGCCGCAGCCAGGTCAGTGCCCGCGACAGCAGCCGGGAGACGTGCATCTGCGAGATGCCGAACCGGGCGGCGATCTCCGCCTGGGTCTGGTTGCCGTAGAAGCGCATGGCCAGGATCCGCCGCTCCCGCCAGGGCAGGCGGTGCAGCAGGCCGCTCACGGTCACCCGGTCGTCGACCGATTCCAGCGCGTTGTCCGATTCGCCGACCAGGTCACCGAACTCCGCGGAGCTCTCCCCGCCCACCGGGGCGTTGAGCGAGGCGGGGCTGTAACCGGCCGCCGACTCCAGCGCGGCGAGGATCTCCTCCTCGGGCGTCTCCAGTCGTTTGGACAGCTCCGCGACGGTGGGCGCCCGGGACAGCTCACTGGTCAGCGCGGCGGTGGCCTGGCCGACCTCCAGGATCAGGTCGCGGAGCCGGCGGGGCACGTGCACACCCCAGGTACGGTCCCGGAAATGCCGCTTGATCTCGCCCACGATGGTGATCGCGGCGTACGCGGTGAACGAGCCCCGTTCCGGGTCATACCGGTCGACGGCGTTGACCAGCCCGAGGCGGGCCACCTGCTCCAGGTCCTCCAGCGGCTCCCCGCGCCCCCGGTACCGGCGGGCCAGGCGGCCGGCGAACGGCAGCGCGAAGCGGACCAGGTCGTCCCGTGCCTCCTGCCGCCGCTCCGGCGGCAGCCCCTCGATTCGGGCCGCGTACGCCAGCGCTGCCGCGTCGAGGTCCTCCAGACCGCGATCGGTGGGTGGTGGTGTGGTCGTGCTCGTCTGTCCGAACATCCGCGCCTCCCTCAGGAAGGTCCCCCGCCCGGATCGGGAAACCGGTCGTGCGCGTGGTCGAGCCACGCACCGGGCCGGAAAAGTGGGTCAGTGACTGGGATGCCAGCGGGCGACAACGCCTTTGCGCAGCGCAATCAGGCCGTCGCAGTCAGCGATGTTCCCGCTCCGTAGGTACTCAATCACGGGACCCCGGGTTCGCGAGGATGTTTCGGCGTGCTCCGCCTCAGGAGACCAGCAACCCCTGGTGGCCGCCGCTGTCCCGGAGCACGGAGAGCGCCTCGGCGGCCCCCATCGGGGGCGGCGTGGGCAGGTCGTACGGCTGGGCGCGGAGCACCTCGGTGGCCCGGCGCGTGGGCACCGAGGTGACCGGGTAACCCCGGGCGGCGGTCCGGTCCAACGCCCGACGACGCCGGCCGAACCCGGCCACGGCCAGCCACTGCGGCAGCCCGGCCAGGGCGGGCGAGCGCACCCCGGGCGGCTCGGGCAGCACGTCCACCGAGCTGAACGTCTCGCTGCCGGCCAGCCACCACTCGGCCTCGTCGACGCTGCGCCGGGTGGCGTTCTCGCACCAGTACGGCACCAGCCCCGCGCGTACCACCTGCCACGGATCGAGCAACCGGCCGCACTCCACCACCAACCGGTCACCGGTCTTGCCGGCGCGGCGCATCCAGTGCCGGTACAGGTCGGCCACCGCCGCGCTCAGCGCGGCGGGCCGGGGCACCAGCACCCGGTGCAGGGGGTGCTCCCGGCGGGCCGCCCAGTCCCGGGCGGCCAGTTCGAAGCCCGAGTCCACGCCGTGCTCGGCGGCGCCGGAGGGGACGGACATCTCCGGCGGCTCCCACCGGGCGGCGTCCCCGCCGACGGAGCGCAGAACCTGCCGCAGCGCGTGGCTGTCCGGGTGGAAGTCCACCGGGTCCAGCCCGCTGGCGGGGCAGCCGACCTGGAAGCTGTGCCCCGGGCCGCGCTCCAGCACCGGCCACGTCCGCGCGTCGCGCACCAGCAGCACCGGAGCGCCGGTGGTCAGCCGGTCGGCCAGGAACTGCGTGTACGCCGCCGGCAGCGCCCGCCACCGGGCGGCCAGCGACACGGTCACCCCGGTCAGCGGGCCACGACTGGCGGGACAGTGCACCTGGCGAAGATGCACGTCGGGGTTGCCGGCGAGCAGTCGACCGGCGAGCTCCGCGCCGTGCTCCAGCGCCGCCCCCGGGCGGTCCACCGCGCCACCGGTCCAGTGCACGGACATGTCGAATCCGGCCGGCAGCCACGGCACCCCGAGTGCCACCGCGAGGTGGGCCGCCGCGCCGTGCGGGGAGCCGATCAGCACACCGGGGTAGCGCTGGCGGGGGTACTGGTCGACGAACCAGCGGGCGACCCGCCCGGCGTCCACCTCGTCGATCTGGGCCATGGTGAGCGCGACCCGGCCGGCGGCCCGGCTGACCGCGGCGCGGCGGACCGGCTCCGGGGCGCCGGGGAAGCGCGACACCGGCCCGGCGTTCCCCAGGTCGGCGCAGTCCAGGCCCCGCAGCGCCCGGGCGGTGGCGGCGACCAGCACCCGGGCGGGACTGCCCACGGCCACGACCCGGTCACCGGCCAGACCGGCGCCATCGGCCGTGAGCCCCTTGTGCACCTTGTGCACCGGCCCCACCTTGCCTCGTTCGCTCACCACGCGGCCCGGCTTCCCGTCCCGATGGGGTTCAAACGGGGCATCACCCACCCGGCGACACCAATCCGCTGGTCGGCGGGGGTCGCCGGTCATCACCGGCGTTCGACGACGGATCCGCCGCGGGCGGCGGGAGCGGGTCGCCGGGGGCGAACCGGCCAGGGCAGCAGCGGTACGACGGCTCGGGTTTCGCCGGGGCCAGGACGGGCACTTCCGGGCTCATGCGCACCGAGGACACGAGCGAGCCCGCCGCCGCCACGATCACGCCGTACCAGGACGGACCGCTGCTGGTCCGCGGCGACTTCGCCCTGGTCACCCCGGACGGCGAGCGGATCGACGCCCGCCGGGGCACGGTGGCGCTGTGCCGGTGCGGCAAGTCGGCGCTCAAGCCGTTCTGCGACGGCACCCACAAGATGGTCGACTTCCGCGCGGGCACCGCCCGGGAGGGGTGACCGCCGCGGTCAGGCGACGCCGGCCAGCGGGCCCGCGGCGGGGGTCACGGTCGCGGGCAGCGCGACGGTCAGCGCTGCCGGCGCCCGCAGCGAGGTGCGCCCGGCGGCCCAGCTGTCCAGCAGGTGTGCGGCGAACAGCCGGTCCACCGCCAGGGCAGCCGCCGCCCCGAACAGCACGTCGCCGGCCAGCGCCGGCTCGGCGCGGACCAGACCGCCGCACAGGTCGTGCGCGGCGATCTGCTCGTGCACCGCGTCGGCCTCGACGTGCTCGTCGTAGAAGCGGGTGGCCACCTCGTCCAGGCCGAGCCGGCGCAGCCCGTTGCCGTACCGGCGGTTCGGCACCGACGAGGTCATCTCGAAGGCGGCCAGGTGACCGAGCAGCGCGCCACGCAGGCGTCGGTGCAGGCCGAACAGGGACATCAGGTTGTTGGTCGCCAGCGTCACCGCGGGCACCGCGTCGAGGTGGGCGCCGTAGCCGGTGTCCAGGCCCAGCCGGTCGAGCGTGCGCCGGAACAGCTCGGCGTGCATCCGGTCCAGCCGGCCGTTGCCGTACTCGTCGGTCTGGATCTCCACCAGGGCGGCCTTGGCCGGGCCGCCGAGGCGGGGCAGCGCCCAGCTGTGCGGATCCGCCTCCCGCAGGTGGTAGACCGAGCGGTGGGCGACGAACTCGCGGAACTGGGCGAGGTCGGCACGCCGCTGGAGGGTGGCCGCCAGTGGAGGCCCGTCATCGGCCGCGACCAGCTCGGCCAGGCCCGCCGCCACCCCGGCGGGCGGCAGCGGCGGCGGGGCGGCCAGCCGACGCAGCGCCGCCTCGAAGGGCCGCTCCGCACGGGACCGCAGGGCCAGCAGCGTCGGCTGCCACTCCCAGGCCTCGTCCACCCCGCGCCAGCCCCGGTAGTGCAGCTCGTAGCAGAGGAACAGGGTGAGCTGGAGATCCTCGTCGACGAGCGGGTCCGCCGGGTCGAGGTCGGCGCCGAGGCCCGCCGGCAGATCGTGCGGCGGACGTCGCAGGGCCCCGACCACCGCCGCGGAGAGCGGACCCCGCGGTTGCGGTAGGGGCGCGGGACCGTATCGACGGTCGACGGGCTCCAGCATGTGACCTCCAGCCTTCTCGGGCCGCTACTGATGCCCTGGCGGACCACGCCTAAACGAGGCCCTCCGCGTTCACGGTCAGCTCCACCTGCTCGCGGACCCGCCGGGCGGCCTCGCCGTCGGCGTACAGGCCGCGCAGGTCGGCGAACGCCGGCTCCGGCGGCGCCAGCGGCACCGCGGCGTCGACCACCGCCTCCAGCACGCACGGGCGGTTCGCGGCGAGCGCCTCGTCCCAGCCCGCACCCATCAGCTCCGGGCGGTCCACCCGGACGCCGTGCAGCCCGAGCAGCCGGGCCCAGCCGGCGTACGGCACGTCCGGCCGCCTCGTGGCCGGGTCGGCCGACGTCCGCCGCCCGCCGCCCATGCCGGACTGGTCGCGGTTGTTGAGCACCAGCACCACCAGCCGCGGATCGCGCCACTCCTGCCACAGGTGCGCGACGGTGATCAGCTCCGCGAGGCCGTTGAGCTGCATGGCGCCGTCGCCCATCAGCGCGACCACCGGCCGGTCGGGGGCGGCGAGCTTCGCGGCCACCGCGTACGGCAGGGCGCAGCCCATCGAGCCGAAGGTGCCGCACAGCTGCGCGTTCACCCCGGGTGGCAGGACGAGGTGCCGGGCGTACCAGTAGAGGACCGAGCCGACGTCCACCGCGACCGCGCCGACGGACGGCAACCGGGAGGACAGCTCCTGGAGCACCAGCTGCGGGTTGACCGGTTCGGCCGGCGCGGCGGCCCGGTCGGCGGCGGCCGACCGCCACCGGTCCACGGAGCTCTCCACCGTGGCCCGCCACTGCTGGTTGGGCCGGTCGGGCACGCGGGCCAACAGGGCCCGCAGCGTCTCGGCGGCGTCACCGACGAGCGGCACGTCGGCCGGGTACCGGGTGCCGATCCGCCGCCCGTCGATGTCGATCTGCACGGTGCGGGCCTGACCGGGCATCGGGAAGTAGTCGGTCCACGGGTCGTTGGTGCCCACCATCAGCAGCGTGTCGCAGCCGCCCATCAGCTCGGCGGCGGCCGAGGTGCCGACCTCGCCGAGCACCCCGGCGTGAAAGGGCAGCCGCTCGTCGAGCACCGGCTTGCCCAGCAGCGAGGTGGCCACCCCGGCGCCGAGCCGGTCGGCCAGCTCGGTGATCTCCTCGGCCGCGCCCCGGCCACCCTGGCCCACCAGGATCGCCGTGCGCCGGCCGCTGCCGAGCAGCTGCGCGGCCGCGTCGAGGTCCATGTCGTGTGGCAGCACCCGGGCCAGCGGCACGCCCGGGGTCGCCGAGATCACGCCGACGGATTGCGGTTGCAGGTCGGGCACCACGGCCTCCTGCAACTGCCGGGGCAGCACCACGCAGGTCGGGCTGCGGGTCGCCGCCGCCGTGCGGAACGCCTGGTCCAGCAGCGCGGGTACGTCCTCGGGCCTGCGGCCGTACTGCACGAACTGGTTGCACACGTCGCCGAAGAGCCGGCTGAGCCCGATCTCCTGGTGTGCGCCGCCGAGCGGCCCGGAGATGTCCTCGCCGATGATCGCCACCACCGGCGTGCTGTCCAACTTGGCGTCGTAGAGGCCGTTGAGCAGCTGCACCGCGCTGGGTCCCTGGGTGGCCAGGCAGACTCCGATGCCGCCGGTGAACTTGGCGTGCCCGGTGGCCATGAACGCGGCGGTCTCCTCGTGCCGGGCCGGTACGAACGCCGGGTCGCCGCCCGTGCGGTCCAGCGCGTCGACCAGCGGGGCGATCGCCGCGCCCGGATAGCCGAAGGCGCGCGGCACCCGCCAGGCCAGGAGCCGCTCCACCACCAGGTCGGCCACGCTGCGCTCAGCCATTGCCGCGCCCGGGCGTGCTGGCATCGACGTACCGCAGCACCGCGCCGACGCCCTCGGTCAGCTCGGGCGCCTCGTCCGGGCCCAGCACGGTCAGCGCCGCGTCGGTGCCGACCAGCGCCCGGACCAGCGCCGCATCGGCGCGGACGCGTTGCGGGTCGTCCACCGACATCGCGGCCAGCTGACCCGGGTCGACGGCGATCTCGGTCGGCTCCGGCCCGATCCACAGCTCACCGTTGGCCGACGGATCGTCCACGATGAGCATGGTGTCCACCTGGTTGCGTTGCAGGGCTCCGACGACCGCGTCGAGCCCGGCGCCCACGTCCTCCTGCACGCCGAACCGGTCGAGGGTGGCGCTGATCCGCTGGTCGGCGACCTCCGCGATGGTCTGCACGGTGAGGTCGTCCAGCAGCGTCTGGTCGGCGCCGCCGGCCCGGGAGCCGGCATCGGTACGCACCATCAGGTCCTGCCAGCGCTCCGGCATCTGCGCGGCGATCATGCCGGTGGCCCGTACGTCGCCGGCGATCACCACCACCTCCGCCCCCACCTTCTCGGCCAGCTGGACGGTCGCCGCGGTGACGTCGCCGGCGTTGTGGTGCCAGGCCTCCATGGCGGCCTTCTGGTAGATGTCCTGGGACCAGCCGCCGGGCTGCGGTTTGCGCAGCGGGAAGGTCTCCCGGCCGACGACGTGCGCCCGCCGGGGCACTCCGCCGGCGCTGATCGCGATCGCGTCGGCGCCCGTACGGTCGGCCAGCACCCGCACCCACGCCACCTGCTCGCCGCGCTGGGCGAGCAGCGGCATCACGTGCGGCAGTGGCGCGTAACTGGCCAGGTCGCTCAGTGGTGGGGCGGAGAGGTACTCGGAGAGCACCACCCGGCCCCGGGTGGCGAACAGCGCGATCCCGTAGTCCCCGACCATCGGGTCGTGGCCACGGATCACCCGGTCCAGCGCGGCGACGGTCGCCTCGTCCGCGCCCTGGTCGGTCAGTTGACGCGCCAGGGCACGCCAACGTAGTGCCAGCGCCGCGTGGGCGTCCTCCGTGTCGGCGGAGGCGTCCAGGTACACCGAGCACCACGGCCCGGGTCGGTCGTAGAGCGGGCGCAGGAAGGACAGCTGCATGCTCGACCCCTTTCCAGCTCGGCCCCCCGCTTACCCGGGTCGCCCGGGATGTCACCTCGCGGCCGTGAGCCCGTGACCAGGTTTCATTCACGTCGTTCAACCGAAGACGTCGATACGATGCGTGAACGGAAGCGGACTCTCGGTGGTGGAGATGGACAGCGGACTCGATACCCGACGGATCGTGCACCCGACGGAGCGGATCGTCACCGGGCGGTTGGTCCGCCTGCTCGACGGCTACACGCGCGAGGTGCGCATCGGCCAGCCGGTGCTGGTCGCGGTGCTCGCCGCGGCCGCGTTCGCCGCGCTCCCCGCCCTGCTGCTGCGCTCGCTCTTCGCCGCCGGGGGCGGCGGCACCCGGCGGCGGTGGAAGGAGCTGAAGAAGGGCCCGGAATACCTGGTCACCCCGGTGCGGCTGCGCAACACCGCCGGCCAGCTCTGCGAGGTCGAGCTGCACGGCCACCTGCCGCAGAGCGCCCTGCACCCGGCCGACCAGGTCCAGCTCACGCTGCGCCCGCAACGCGACCCGGAGTTGCCGCCCCGCATCGAGCGGATCGTCAACCTCACCACCGGGCAGCTGCTCACCCCGCGTACGGCGACGCTCTGGTCGCATCTCGGCCCGCCGCTGCTGTTGCAGGCGGTGCTGGGCGCGCTGCTGCTCACCGGCGTCGCGGCCTGCTCCGCGCTGACCTGATCGGCGGTGTCCGGGTTTCCGGGCCCGCCCGGGTGGGCACCGGCACCGGCATGTTTCCCGGATTCACCCTCGAAGAGATCGACGTCGGTCCGGTACGCCTGCGGGTACGCCACGGCGGGTCCGGCTCGCCGGTGGTGCTGCTGCACGGCCATCCCCGTACCCACGCCACCTGGCACCGGGTGGCACCGCTGCTCGCCGAGCGGCACACGGTGATCTGCCCCGACCTGCGCGGGTACGGCGGGTCGACGAAGCCGGCGGAGACCGCCGACCACTCCGCGTACGCCAAGCGGGCGATGGCCCGCGACGTGGTCGCGCTGCTCGACGCGCTCGGCCACGAGCGGGCCGCGGTGGTCGGCCACGACCGCGGCGCGTACGCGGCGATGCGCACCGCGCTGGACCATCCGGACCGGATCAGCCGGCTCGGTGTGCTCGACGGGGTGCCGATCGGGGCGGCACTGGCCAGCTGCGACGCCCGCTTCGCCGCCCGCTGGTGGCACTGGTTCTTCCTCGGCCAGACCGACAAGCCGGCGGAACGGGTGATCAACGCGGATCCGGACGCCTGGTACGGCGGCTCCCCCGCCGAGATGGGCGAGGAGGCGTACGCGGACTACTCCCGGGCGATCCACGACCCGGCCACGGTCCACGCGATGTGTGAGGACTACCGGGCCGGCCTCGGGCCGGACCGGGCGGCCGACGACGCGGACCGCGCCGCCGGGCGGAAGATCGGCTGCCCGGTGCTGTTCGTCTGGTCCGAGCGCGACGACATGGTGGAGCTGCACGGCGACCCGGCGGCGATCTGGCGGGAGTGGGCCGACGACGTGCGGGCGACCTCGGTCGACTCGGGCCACCACATGGCCGAGGAGGCGCCGGAGGCCCTCGCTGCGGTGCTCGCCGACTTCCTGGCCGACTGACCGGTCAGCGCGGCCGGTGGCGGCTCAGTGCGACGTGCCGCTCAGCCGACCGGGGCGGGCTCGCGGGCCGGTCGGCGGGCGGTGTCGAGCATGCCGCGACGGCGGGCCCAGCGCTCGTAGATCAGGGTGGCGAACGGCGGCACCGCGCAGGCCAGCGCCACGACCGTGGCCGGCAGGCTCCACCGCTGCAACCCGGCCACCACGAGCACCAGCAGGGCGTACGCGATGAACAGGCCGCCGTGGAGCGGGCCGAAGATCTTGACGCCCAGCTCGTTCTCCGGCGGACCGTACTTGACCGCCATCCCGACCAGCAGGGCCAGCCACGAGCACGCCTCGGCGATCGCCGCCGCGACGAAGAGCCGGGTCACCTTCTCACGCATTCCCACGCCACCACCTCTCGAGCGGCAATGCTAGCGGTGCGGGGCGGTCGCACCGGAGCGGACCACGCGGGCGCGACAGGGATCACCGGGCGCACAGCTGGGTAGGAAGGGACCATCGGGTCTTCCCCGCCCGCTCGACACGTGCGAGGTTAGGGGGACCAGCGGTGACAGGGTGGTGACCATGGGCGAGGATGTCGGCGTACGCACCTTCAGCCGGGAGGACCGGGCCCGCTACCGGGACAAGGTCCGCCGTTGCCTGGACGTCTTCGCCGAGATGCTCCGTGAGTCGCGGTTCGACATCGACCGCCCGCTGACGGGGCTGGAGATCGAGCTCAACCTGGTCGACCAGGAGTCGATGCCGGCGATGCGCAACGCCGACGTGCTGGCGGCGATCGCCGACCCGAGTTTCCAGACCGAGCTGGGCCAGTTCAACATCGAGATCAACGTGCCACCCCGCCGGCTGACCGGCAGCGGCACCGCCGAGTTCGAGGAGAACGTGCGGGCCAGCCTCAACGCCGCCGAGGAGAAGGCCCGGGCGATCGGCGCGCACATGGTCATGATCGGCATCCTGCCGACGCTGCGTCCCGAGCACCTGACCGCCGAGACCCTCTCGCACAACCCCCGGTACGCGCTGCTCAACGAGCAGATCTTCGCCGCCCGGGGCGAGGACCTGCCGATCGCCATCAGCGGGGTGGAACGGCTGGCGGTCACCGCCGACACGATCACCCCGGAGGCGGCCTGCACCAGCACCCAGTTCCATCTCCAGGTCAGCCCGGCCCAGTTCGCCGACTACTGGAACGCCGCCCAGGCGATCGCCGGCATCCAGGTCGCCCTCGGCGCGAACGCGCCGCTGCTCTTCGGCCGGGAGCTGTGGCGGGAGACCCGCATCCCGCTGTTCCAGCAGGCCACCGACACCCGGTCCGAGGAGATCAAGGCGCAGGGCGTACGGCCGCGGGTCTGGTTCGGCGAACGCTGGATCACCAACGTGTTCGACCTGTTCGAGGAGAACGTCCGCTACTTCCCGGCGCTGCTGCCGGTGTGCGCCGCGGAGGACCCGGCGCAGGCGTTGGCCGCCGGTGAGGTGCCGACGCTCGCCGAGCTGCGGTTGCACAACGGCACCGTCTACCGGTGGAACCGGCCCGTGTACGACGTGTCGCGCGGCCGGCCGCACCTGCGGGTGGAGAACCGGGTGCTGCCCGCCGGGCCCACCGTGCTGGACACCATCGCCAACGGCGCCTTCTACTTCGGACTGGTCCGGGCCCTGGCCGAATCGGACCGGCCGTTGTGGTCGCAGATGTCGTTCAGCGCCGCCGAGGAAAACTTCACCAGCTGCGCCCGGTACGGCATCGACGCGCAGGTCTTCTGGCCCGGTCTCGGCTACCTGCCGGTCACCGAGCTGGTGCTGCGCCGGCTGCTGCCGTTGGCGCACCACGGCCTGGACCGCTGGGGGCTCGATCCGGGCGAGCGTGACCGGTTGCTCGGCATCATCGAACAGCGCTGCCTGACCGGCCGCAACGGCGCGACGTGGCAGGTGGAGACGCTGCACCGGCTGGAGTCCGCCGACCACCTGGACCGGCCGGCGGCGCTGCGCGAGGTGGTGCGGCACTACGTGACGCTGATGCACAGCAACCGGCCGGTGCACGAGTGGCCCATTCCCTAGGCGGGCGTCACTCCCCCGGTCCGTCCCAGGGTGACGGGTCGTCGCGCAGCCGGCTGTAGAGGTACCCGTCGCGCCACCGCCCGGCCCGAAACTCGCAGGCCCGCACGACGCCTTCGAGCTGGAAGCCGGCCTTCTCCAGCGACCGCTGCTCGGCGACGTTCTCCGGGTGGGTGCCGGCCTGGATGCGTTGCGCCGGGCTGTGCTGGAACAGGTAGTCGCAGAGCAGCGCCTGGGCTCGCCAGCCGATGCCGCGCCCGCGCCACGCCGGCAGCAACACGATCCCGATCTCCCAGTACGACGCCCTGCCGCTGTAGCACCCGGAGACGTAGCTGACCAAGCCGGCGGCGGCCTGGTCCGGCTCGACCTGGACGATGAGCCGCCCGTCGTCGGCGCCCAGCCAGCCGTCGGCGGCGAACCGCCGCGCCGGTGCGCCCGGGTCGCGGAAGCCGGACCAGTCCAGCCCGATCAGCCCCGGCTCGGTGCAGAACCGTCGGAACATCTCCAGGTCGGCCTCGGCGACCGGCCGCAGTCGCACCGTGGGTTCCCCGCCCGCGTACGGCGCGCCGGGCGTTGACTGTCGCTCGTTCTCCACCGCGGTGGCGGCAGGGACGACGCGGCCGGGGCCGTCAGCGGTTGTCATGTGCGGCGACCAGGCGCTTCGGTGCCCGGTTGCGCCAGGCGTGCTCGATCAGCTCCCGCATGCGCTCCTCGGTGACCTTGGACAGGTCGACGCGGAGGCCGACGAAGATCCGGCCGTTCCGCCACACCTCCTCGTAGATGTCCGGCTGATCCTCGGCCACCGTGCTGGCCTCCGCCTGCCCGACACAGACGATCGCGTGCGCGTCGCCCCTCTCCAGATGAGCGAGGAGCTTGTCCGCGACGCGGAAGCCGGGCAGCCGGAAGTGCGGTTTCTCGACGACCTCCGGCAGAGCCATCGCGTAGCTACGGAGGTCAGCCAGCCTGATCATGGGTCGAGGACTCCTCGTCGTCGCGGTGGTCGAACCCGTGCTGACGTCAGGTTACGGGTGGCGAGGCCGCCGGCGATGCAACACACGTCCTTTTTGGACCCCCACGGCCATCGACGGGTGTCGTAGGCTGTTGCGGCGCGGACATCGATGTCGATGAGGGGACCGCCTGTGCGTGCTTCCGGAACAGACCGCACCTCCACGTCCGGGGCCCTCGCCCTGTCCCGACGGCACGTGCTGGGTGTCGGGGTCGGCGCCGCCGGCGCCGCGGTGCTGGCCGGCACGGCCGAGGCGGCGTCTGCCGCGCCCGGCGGCCCGAAGCGCGCGTTGCGCGCGCCGGTGCTGGTCCCCGGTGACCGGGTCCGGGTCGTGTCGCCCGGCGGCACTCCCAACCCGGACAACATGGCCCGCGGTGTGGAGATCCTGCGGAGCTGGGGCCTGGAGGTTGAGCTGGGCACGCACGTCTTCGCCAGGTACGGCTATCTGGCCGGCACGGACGCGCAGCGGCTGGCCGACCTGAACGCCGCGCTGAACGACCCCGGGGTCCGTGGTGTCTTCGCCGCCCGTGGCGGCTACGGCACCCAACGGATCGTCGATCGGATCAGTGTGGCCGGGCTCCGTCGCGACCCCCGGGTGGTCGTCGGGTTCAGTGACATCACCAGCATCCACGGCCGGCTCTGGCGCGAGGCCGGGCTGGTCACCTTCTACGGCCCGATGGTCAACTGGAGCGACAGCCGCACCGGCCCGGAGTCGGCCGAGTCGCTTCGCCGGGCGGTGATGACGACCGCACCCGTCACCATCGCCCGGGACCCTGCCGAGACGGCGGCGCCCGTGCTGGTGCCGGGCCGGGCGACGGGTCCCCTGCTCGGCGGTTGCCTCACGCTGATCTCCACCTCGCTGGGCGCCGCGGACGCCCCGAAGTTCGACAACACCATCCTGTTCTTCGAGGACGTGGACGAGGCGCCGTACAGCATCGACCGGATGCTGACCGAGTTGCGCCGGGTGGGTGTGCTGTCCCGGGTCGCCGGGGTGGTGATCGGGCAGATCACCAACAGCGTCGGCGGTCCGAACGAATGGGACGCGGCGGCGGTCCTGAAGGACCGCCTCTACGACCTGGGCGTACCGGTCCTCGGCGGGCTCCGGCTGGGCCACGGCAACGGGCAGCTCACCGTTCCGCTCGGTTCGCGGGCCACGATCGACGCCGTGGCGGGGACGCTGACGGTGGAGCCGGGAGTCCGTCCCCGGTAGCCGGCTGGTCCGAGCCGTCGTGCGGGGCTCGCCGGAGGGCGGGTCCGGGGCGGTGTCCCCGGTAAGCGTGATACCTCAGAGTCATATTTATGACTCACAGTCATTTCCCCAACGAGTACGCTCGCCCGCGGCGACCGCCGGGGCAACAGCCTGGTCGTCGACCTGACCGATCTCGCGGACGGTGTGATGGGGTGTGGCACGGCCGTCTTCCGTCCGAGCCGCGTGGTGGCGCGGGCCGCTCGCGTACCTGTCGTTGATGATGGGTGCCATGACGTCAGTGGGCGCGCAGCGGGTGCGGGATGCGAACGGCGCGACGCACAGTCCGGTGGAGCAGCGACTGATCGAGTCCGTCGCCTGCGGCGAGGTGCTGGATCTGGCCGGTGACGGGCCGGTCGGTGTTGCGGCGATGCGGTCCTGGGGCGACGACCGGACGATCTCGGCTTCGGTCATCCGTGACCTGGTCCGCGGCCGGGTGGTCGACGAGCCCGACCCGCACGGCCTGCGGCTGCGCGGAGCACGGATCGCCGGCCAGATCGATCTGGAGAACATCGCCAGTGAGCTGGCGCTGGAGCTGCGCGACTGCCTCCTGCCCAGCGGCGTGAATCTCCGCAACGCCCGGCTGGCAGCGGTGGCCCTGACCGGGTGCCGCATCGAGCAGGCGCCCGGTTCCGCGGACGCGGCACTCGACGCCACCCGCTGCACCGCGTGGGTGCTCGCACTCGACGAAAGCACGGCCACCGCTGATGCCGCCGCCGGCACCGTTCGGCTCGCCGGCGCACGCGTCGGCACGTTGGACTGCCGCGGAGCGCGGTTGGACAACAGCTCGGGCCCCGCCCTGGACGCCGACGGCCTCCGGGCCGACCAGAGCGTGTTCCTCAATGACGGGTTCGCCGCCAGCAGTCCCAGCGCACGCGGCACCGTCCGGCTGCTCGGCGCCCGCATCGGCGGGCAGCTCAACTGCCGTGGGGCACGGCTGGAGAACACCGCCGGACCGGCGCTCAACGCCGACAACCTCCGGGTCGACCAGGACGTGCTGCTGTCGAACGGCTTCACCGCCAGCAGCGCCAGCGAGCAGGGCACCGTCCGGCTGCTCGGTGCCCACATCGGCTCGTTGAGCGCCGGCGGTGCGCGGCTGACGAACACCGCCGGACCGGTCCTGGACGGCGACGTCCTCACGGTCGACCGGGACGTGGCCCTGGACGACGACTTCACCGCCACCAGCACCAGCGAGTGGGGCACCATCGGCCTGGCCGGCGCACACATCGGCGGAATCCTGGCCTGCGGCGGCGCGCGACTGGAGAACACGATCGGCCCCGCCCTCGACCTCAGCAGCGCCCGGGTCGATCAGGACGTGCTCCTGGATGACGGATTCGACGCCACCAGCGGCGGTGACGAGGTGGCGGTGCTGGCGCTGGCCGGAGCGAGGATCGCCGGCGGTCTCCGCTTCGACACCGATCGGATGACGCGCACGGCGCGCGGTCCAGGACCGCTGATCGAACTGGACGGGCTCACCTACAGCGGCCTGCCGCGCCCCGCGTCACTGCCGGGCTGGTTGACCCTGCTGCGCGAGCACACGCCCCGTTACAGCGCCCAGCCCTACCAGCACCTTGCCGCCGCCTACCGGGCCGTGGGCCACGACCGCGACGCCCGCACCGTCCTCATCGCCCAACGCCGCGATCAGATCCAGCGCGCCGGGCTGACCATCGCCGAACGAGCGTGGGGTCGTCTCATCGGCATCACCCTCGGCTACGGCTACCAGCCCTGGCGTGCCCTGCTCATGCTCCTCGCCGCACTGGCGCTCGCCGTCACCCTCAGCGTCGTCGGCGGCCACCACGGCGGCCTCGCGCAGAAGCCGGCGACCAGCGCTGCCGCCGCCTGCACGACCATCGACCAGATCGGTGTCGGCCTCGACCTCGGCACCCCACTGCTCAGGACCGGCGCCCGCGACCGCTGTCAACCCACCGACGCCGCCGCCGGTCAGATCCTCACCATTGCCGGCTGGATCCTGCAACTGCTCGCCTGGAGCTTCGCCACCCTCTTCATCGCGGGCTTCACCAGCGCGGTCCGCAAGACCTGACCTGCGCGGCCTGCGGGCGCGGCTTTGCGGGGTGCTCAGCCGCGCGGGGTGGGAACTCCGAAGAGATCGGTGATGCCGCCGGGAAGCTGCGCGAGCAGGTCGTGACGCTGGTCGTCGTCGAGCGCCTCGGCCACCGTACGCAACACCGCCTGGGCGTGTTGACGTACCTGGTCCGCGTTCGCGACCTGCTCCCGGTCACCGACGTGCTTCAGGAACTCGCCGACGTCCCACCGACGGCCCTGCGGGTTACGGGTGACCGACGCGTCCAACCCCTCCGGTAGCTGTGCCGCGAGGTGGTCGGCCTCCTGTCCGGCGAGTCGTTCGCCGAGCACCGACAGGACGGCCTGGATGGACCGCACGGCCTCGTTCTCGCCGAGGTCCGCGCGCTTCCGTACCGTGGCGATCATCTGCTCGTACTCCATGACCCGCTCCTTCCGTCTTCTCGGCCGGCCGTCAGGCCTACCGGCGGACGAACGGGGCGAGTTCCCAGGCTCCCTGACCGCAAACGGGCTCACCCGTCGACCCGGACACCCGGCCGTCGGGCGGGAAGGACCTCGCATCTCGCCGCGAACCATGCGGATCAGCCGGTCGAGGATGCGGCGCTGCGGAAGGTGCGGCGGTAGGCGTCCGGAGGCACTCCGACGGTGCGGTGGAAGTGTCGGCGCAACGTCGCCGCGGTTCCCATGCCGGCCGCCTCGGCGATGGCATCGATGCTGTCGTCGGTGTTCTCCAGCAGCTCCTGCGCCCGGCGGATCCGCTGCGTCGACAACCAGTGCAGCGAGGTGGTGCCGGTCGCCGACCTGAAGTGGCGGGCCAGGTTGCGCGAACTCATGTTCGCCTTGCGGGCGAGGTCCTCGACGGTCAACGGTCGGTTCAGCCGTTCCAGCGCCCAGGGGAACAGGTTGGCGAGCGGATGGTCGTCGCGGGCGGGCACCGGGGTGGTGACGTACTGGGCCTGCCCGCCGGCGCGATGCGGCGGCACGACCAGGCGGCGTGCGACGGCGTTGGCGACCGTCGAGCCGTGGTCGCGGCGAATCAGGTGCAGGCACAGGTCGATCGCGGCGGCTTTGCCGGCGGAGGCGAGCACGGTGCCGTTGTCGACGTAGAGCACGTCCGGGTCGACCTGCACCCGGGGATAGCGGGCTGCCAGCGCCTCGGTGTGGGCCCAGTGCGTGGTCGCGCGCAGCCCGTCCAGCACCCCGGCGGCGGCCAGCACGAACGCACCCGTGCACAGCGAGACCATCCGAGCGCCCGCCTCGGAGGCCGCGCGGACGGCGTCTAGCAGCTCGGGTGGTACGTCCGCGTCGATGTCCTCCACGGCCGGGATGATCACCGTGTCGGCCCGGGCGAGCCGGTCCAATCCGCCGTCCGGCTCCATCCGGAACCGGCCGATCCGGACCGGGCCGGGGCCGCAGACTGCCACGTCGTACCACGGGTCCGCCTGGCCGGAGGGGTCACGGACGAAGACTTCGCAGGCCATGGCGAGCTCGAAGTGCAGCATTCCGTCGGTGGCGGCGATCGCGACAGTGGCCATGTCCGAAAGTGTACGGGGCATGGCGTTCCCGACACTGGTCCGAGGCTCACCGCTGCGGGAGGCTCTTCTCAGTCGATCTTCGAGGGGAACGTCAAATGAGTCGGAACGTTGCGGTCTTCGGTGCGTACGGGCACACCGGGCGGTTCGTGGTGACGGAGTTGCGCGATCGCGGGTTCGTCCCACTTCTTGTCGGTCGCGACGAGGGCAGGCTTCGGGCGTTGGCGGCGTCGGGGCTCGAATACCGGGTAGCGTCGGTCGACGATCCGGCCTCGCTCGACCGGGCGTTGAAGGGCGCGGCCGCGGTCGTCAACTGCGCCGGCCCGTTCGCCTCGACCGCGGCCCCCGTGATCGAGGCCGCGCTACGCGCCGGGATCCCGTACGTCGACGTGGCCGCCGAGATCGAGGCCAACGTCGACACGTTCACGCACTTCACCGACCGCGCGCGGGCCGCCGGCGTCGCGGTGGTTCCGGCGATGGCCTTCTTCGGCGGACTCGGCGATCTGCTGGTGACGACGGCGATGGGGAACTGGACGGCGGCCGACGAGGCGCACGTCGCGTACGGACTGAGCAGCTGGCACCCCACGGCCGGGACGCTTGCCGCCGGCGCCGTCTCCCGGGAGCGGCGCGACGGTCGGCGTGTCCGCTACACCGGTGGCCGGCTGGACTACGTCGAGGCGGGTGACCTGCCGAGGCTGGAATGGGACTTCCCCGCTCCGCTGGGCCGCCGGCCCGTCCTCGGGGAGTTCACGATGGCCGACGTCGTCACGGTTCCCAGTCATCTGTCCATTCCCGAGGTACGCACGCACATGACCACCGACGCGGCCCGGGACCTGGCCGCTCCGGGCACACCCGCTCCGGCGGTGGTCGACGAGCTCGGCCGGTCCGCGCAGACGTTCATCGTCGACGTCGTCGTGCGATCCGGCGACACGCGGCGACGCGTCGTCGCCAGCGGCCAGGACATCTACGCCATCAGCGCACCCCTCGCCGTCGAGGCGGTCCATCGCATTCTCGGCGGCCGGACGAGGACGAGCGGCGTCGCCTCCGCCGGCGCGATCTTCGACGCGCCCGACTTCCTCCGCGCGCTGTCCGCGCACATCTCGCTCGACATATTCTGACCGGCCACCGGAACCTTCTCCCCCGCCCGTTGGTGGGACTGGTGGAAGAAGGGGGGTGGCGGTGTCCGACGGTGATCTGATCTCCGAGCTCTACGCCGGCTGTTTCCGGCGCCTGGTGGTTCAGCTGTACGCGGTGACGGGCGACCTGAACGAGGCACAGGAGGCGGTCCAGGAGGCGTTCACCAAGGCGCTGGCCGCGCCCCGGCGCTTCGCCGAGCTGGAGAACCCGGAGGCGTGGCTGCGCCGGGTCGCGGTGAACGTGGCCCGCAGCCGGTTCCGGCGTCGGCGCGTACTCGATGGGCTGTTGCGCCGGATCGGCCCGCCGCCGGCCGTCGCCGACCACTCGCCGGAGCACCTGGCCCTGCTCGCCGCGTTGCGCGGGCTGCCCGAGGGGCAGCGGCAGGCCCTGGCCCTGCACTACCTCGTCGACCTGCCGGTGGACGAGGTCGCCGCCACGTTGGGCGTCTCGGCCGGGACGGTGAAGTCCCGGCTCTCCAGGGGGCGGACCGCCCTGGCGGCGCTGCTCACCGACTCCGACGCCACCGACACCACGGAAACCGGGAGGATCGATGCTCGCTCGTGAGTTCTCCGGGTTCGACGTGGAGACGATCGCCGAGGCCGTCCGGCAGCCGCCCCTGGAAGAGTTGCGCTCCACGGCCCGCTTCCGCAGGCAGCGGTCGGTGGCGGTGGTGGCGACCGCCCTGCTCGCGCTGGCCGGCGTGAGCGTCGTGCCGCTCGTGGCGGGGCCGGACCGGGCCACGCCGGCGCGGCCGGCGGAACCGTCGCCCCGCCCCAACCAGTTGAGCGACTTCACGCTGACCGGTCCCGACTCCGGTGTGGACGTGCGGCAGAACGACTGCATCCTGCGGTTCGCTGTCACCGACGACCGGGGCCGGAGCTGGTCGGACTGGGACGCGGCCCGGTTCGAGGGCGCCAGATGCGCGGCCGATCCCACGCCGACGGCGGGCGATCTCGAGTTTTCCGTGCTCAGCGACCGATCCTACCTGGTCAGTGACAGGGGATACTCCCGCCTCTCCACGGACTACGGCCGAACCTGGCGGGAAGCGAACGAGGCGATCGTTGCCGTTCCCACGTTCCCGGCGACGGCCCGGCCGGTCTTTTGCGGGTTCGGCTGTGGAGCGCTACAGGAGGCGCTGGCGGTGGATCCGTCGACCGGGACCGTGTACCGGTTGAGCGGCAAGGCGCCGTCGTGGCGTCCGCTCGCTAACCTCTACCCCAGCCCCGACGGCACGATCTGGGCGGCGTACCAGACGCCGAGCCCCTCCGGAGCGACCGTCGCCCGTAGCTCCGACCGGGGCGCGACCTGGACCACCTGGGAGGTGGGTGAGGACGGCTACGTGATGGCGATCGTGGGGGTCGACGACCGGGAAGGTTACCTGCTGACCCAGAGGGCGGGTGGCGGGACGCGGCTGCTCAGAACGGCGGACGGTGGGAAGACCTGGACCGACACCGGCGCGGACCTGCCGGTCCGGACGCACTGGGACCTCACGGTCGGGTCCGACGGGTCCCTGCTGGCGATCACGCCGAGCGGTGGCACCGGGGCCGAAGGCCGCGCGACGCTGCTGGTCAGCAGGGACGACGGGCGGCACTTCACAGTCGCCCGGGAGTACGGGACGGCCGTCGGATCAATCAGCGTCGCCCCCGGGTACGCCTGGCTCTTCGGCCCGGACGACGGGTCGACGGGTGAGCCGGACCATTTCCTGCTCACCACGGACGCGACCAGCTGGACGCGTTTCACGCTCGCACCCTGAGCGGGCCCGGACGTGTGGCGGCAGCACCGCCACACGTCCGGGCCATTGACAGTCTCCTCATCGGGGGCCTACACAGGAGTTCGACGCCCATCTATGACAACGATGTCATCCGGGTGTCACCACCTCGAAGGAGGGTCCGCCTCATGCCCCGATCAGGCCCGTCCCGTCTGCTCAGCCTGCTGGCGACTGCCATCACCGGCACGTCCGTCCTCGTCGCCGTCGCCGCGCCCGCCGCCGCGGCGCCGCTCAACCTCACCTCGTACGTCAACCCGTTCATCGGCACCGACGACAGCAACGCGCCGAACCCGGTCGGCGGAGGCGCCGGCGGCAGCACCGTTCCCGGCCCGATCCAGCCGTTCGGAATGGTGCAGCTCAGCCCGGACACCCCGACCGCCTCACCGTCGGGGTACCGGTTCAGCGACACCCAGATCGAGGAGTTCAGCCTCACCCACTTCAACGGGGCCGGCTGCGCCAACAACGAGGACCTCGGCATCCTGCCGATCACCGGCGCCCTCGGCTCCTCGCCGGGCACCGCCTGGACGTCGTACCGCGCCACCCAGAACAAGAGCCAGGAACAGGCGAGGCCCGGCTTCTACCAGGCGGTGCTCAGCAACTACGGCAACACGAGGGTCGAGGCCTCGGCCACCACCCGCACGGCGGCGCTGCGACTGACGTACCCGGCCACCACCAGCGCCCGCGTGCTGATCAACCCCAGTCGCAGCGCCACCGGCAGCCGGGCCGGCTCGCTCGCGATCAACGGCTCGACCGTGACCGGCAGCGTCACCGGTGGTGGCTTCTGCGGCAGCTCGAAGACGTACCAGATCTTCTACCGGATGGAGTTCGACCGCGCGCCGAGCGGCACCGGCACCTGGCTCGGTGGCACCGTCACCGCCGGCGGCACCAGCGTCAGCGGCACGAACTCGGGCGGCTACCTCACCTTCGACACGTCCAGCAACGCGGTCGTGCAGGCCAAGGTCGGCATCTCGTTCGTCAGCCAGGCGGGCGCCGCCGCCAACCTGGCCGCCGAGCAGTCCGGCTTCGCCTTCGACACCGTGCGCACCAACGCCGACGCGCAGTGGAACGCCGTGCTGAACCGGATCCAGGCCACCGGAGGCACGGCCGCCGACCTCCAGAAGTTCTACACCGCGTTGTACCGCGTGTTCATCAATCCCAACATCTCCACCGACGTCAACGGGCAGTACCGCGGGTTCGACAACGCCATCCACACCGCGAGCCACCCCGTGTACCAGAACTACTCCGGGTGGGACATCTACCGCTCGTGGGCGTCGCTGATCACCTACCTCGCGCCGCAGGAGGCCGCCGACATCGCCAAGTCGATGGTGCTCGACGGCCAGCAGGGCGGCCTGCTGCCGAAGTGGTCCCACAACCACAACGAGGCGTTCGTGATGACCGGCGATCCCGGGCCGATCATCGTGGACAGCCTCTACCAGTTCGGCGTCCGTGCCTTCGACACCGCCGCGGCCCTGGCGCTGATGAAGAAGAGCTCGGCCGGCGGCACCACCCAGGGCAGCCCGATCCGGGGCCGGCAGAGCGGCTACGTGCAACGCCAGTACATCGACGGCGACCCGTCGGACTCGTTGGAGTACTCGGCGAGCGACTTCGCCGTCGCCCAGTTCGCCCGCGCGCTGGGCGACACCGCCACGTACAACACGCACATGACGCGCGCCCAGTGGTGGCGCAACACCTTCAACACCGAGTCGAGCTACGTGCACCCGCGCAACGCAGACGGCACCTGGCCCTGGCCGCTCGACCCGGCGAGCCAGTCGAACTTCGTCGAGGGCAACGCCTCGCAGTACACGTGGATGGTCCCGTACAACTTCGCGGGTCTGATCAACCTGATGGGCGGGCGGCAGACCGCGATCCAGCGGCTGGACCACCACTTCACCCAGACCAACGGTGGGCAGTCGCAGCCGTACTTCTACATCGGCAACGAGCCGGAGCACGGCGTGCCGTGGGCGTACCACTTCGCGGCGGCGCCGGCCGGCACGAGCGCCGCCGTACGCCGGATCATGAACGAGTCGTTCACCACCGGCCCCGGCGGCCTGCCCGGCAACGACGACCTCGGCGCCACCTCGGCGTGGTTCGTCTGGTCGGCGCTCGGCATGTACCCGCCGACGCCGGGTGCGGACACCCTCGCGCTGCACGGCCCGCTCTTTCCCTCGATGCTGGTCGACCGGCCCACCGGCGACCTGCAGATCACCGCTCCCGCCGCCGGGCAGGGCAACCAGTACGTCCAGGGCCTGTCGGTGAACGGCACGTCGACGCAGCGGCCCTGGCTGCGGTACGCCGACATCGCCGCCGGCGGCACCCTGTCGTACACGATGGGCGGCGCGCCGTCGGCCTGGGGCACCAACCCGGCCAACGTGCCGCCGTCGTTCAATGACGGGTTCACCCCACCGCCGGCGGCCCCGGAGCTGGGCACGAACCTCGCCGCCGGCAAGCCCGCCACCGGCTCCGCCGCCTGCAACAGCACCGAGGGCCCCGACAAGGCGTTCGACGGCAGGCTCGGCAGCGCCAGCAAGTGGTGTTCGCTGGCCGCCGGAACGAAGACCCTCCAGGTCGACCTGGGCGCCAACCAGACGGTGCGCTCGTTCGTCGTCAAGCACGTCGGGCTCGGCGGTGAGACCACCGGCTGGAACACCGCCGACTTCACCATCCAGACCAGCACCGACGGCGCCACCTGGACGACCCGCGCGACGGTGACCGGCAACCGGTCCAGCCGCACCTACCACCCGATCGGGGCGGTCACCGCCCGCCACGTCCGGCTCGCGATCACCACCCCCACCAACAACGGCAACAACGCGGCCAGAATCAACGAGTTCGAGGTGTACGGCGGCGCGACGGCGACCAACCTCGCGCTGAACCGACCGGCCGTCGCCGACTCCCAGTGCGCGAGCACCGAGGGGCCGGAGAAGGCCGTCAACGGCAGCGCCTCGGGCGGCAACACCGACAAGTGGTGCTCGACCGGCGCCAGCAAGTTCCTGCGGATCGACCTCGGCGCCACCCGCTCGATCACCAGCATCCGCGTCCTGCACGCCGGGGCGGGCGGCGAGAACCCGGCCTGGAACACCCGGGACTTCGACCTTCAGGTGTCCCCCGACGCTGCCACCTGGACAACCGTGGCGCCGGTCCGGGGCAACACGGCCGACGCCAGCGAGCATCCGGTCTCGGCCAGTGGCCGGTACGTACGGCTGAACGTGCTCACCCCCACCCAGACCACCGACCAGGCCGCCCGCCTCTACGAGGTGGAGGTGTACGGATCCTGAGCACCCCCGGGGTGGCCGCCTGAGCCGCTCAGGCGGCCTCCCCGCCCCGCCCCGCCCCACCGAGCGCAGGGAGCACACCACCGTGAACGTTCGCATCCTTCCCGCCGTACTGGCCGTCGTGCTCGCCGTCGGCTTGTCCACCGTCGGCGCCGGGCCGGCGGCGGCCGGACAGACCAGCCTGCGGGCCGCCGACCCGAGCGTGATCCGCGTCGGCGGCACCTACATCTCCGTCCAGTCGCTCAACGGCGGCATCGCCGTCCGCCAGGCGGCGTCGACCGACGCGCTGGCCGCCGCACCGGCACGACAGGTGTGGTCGGACACCCGCAACCTGGGCGAGGTCTGGGCCCCGGAGATCGTCACCGACGGCGGCCGCTACTACATCTACTTCTCGGCCGGGCGCGGCCCCGCCCACCGCATGTACGCGATCAGCTCCGCGTCCCCGGCCAGCGGCTACACGGCCGAGCGGCAGCTCGCGCTGCCCGGCGGCAAGTGGGCCATCGACGGCAGCCTGTTCACCTTCAACGGCCAGCGGTGGTTCGTCTGGTCCGGCTGGGCCGGCGACACCAACGTCGAACAGAACATCTACCTCAGCCGGATGAGCGATCCGCTCACCCCGACCGGCAACCGGTTCATCATCTCCCAGCCGCGGGAGAGCTGGGAACGTGTCGTCGGCAACCCGTACATCAACGAGGCCCCGGAGGCGATCAGGGACCCCAACGGGCAGCTCCACATCGTCTACTCCGCCAACGGCAGCTGGAGCAACCAGTACTGCCTCGCCGACCTGCGACTGCGCGCCGGCGGCGACCCGACGTACGTGTGGGACTGGTACAAGTCCAACGGCTGCCTGTTCGGCTCGAACCGGGCCACCATGATGGCCGGCTGGGATCCCACCCTGCACGTCGACGGCCCCGGCCACCACAGTTTCGTGCTGCTCAACGGCGACATCGCCACGAGCCCGCCGGCCGGGCCGAGGTTCCCCCTGATGTTCCACGCCGTGCCCAAGGGCACCCCGTACAGCTGGGCGAACCGCTACTGGTACACCGGCACCTTCTGCTGGTGGGGCAACACTACCTACCGCCGCGCCAACGTGCCCGGCCCGACGACGGACACCGGGTTCAGCATCAAGTTCTTCGAGTGACCGGTACGCCGCAAGGGCCGACGCCGACCAGCGTGGCAGGGACGCGGCGTCGGCCTTCGCGGCCGCCGTGTTACCGTTCGGTCGCGCCCCAGATGGGCCTACCCCCCGGAGGTTGTGGCTACGTCAGCCGCCACGCCGAGATCAACACGACGTACGTGTGTCTCGCGCGGAGTCCGGGGCGTCGGCGCCCTCGGGGCTTTGTCATTCGGTGCGGTTGGTGGACGTCACGGGCTTCCGGCCGGGTCTTCGGATCGACCGGGAAGACGGTACGGGTGACAGTCACGTTCAACCACACCATCATCGCCACGAAGGACAGGAACGCGTCGGCCGCGTTCTACCGGGAGCTGTTCGAGCTGCCCGAGGCACCATCGTGGGGTCCGTTCGTCAACGTCCTGCTCGACGGCGGTGTGCTGCTCCAGTTCGCCGAACCGCCGGTGGACATCCAGATGCAGCACTACGCGTTCCTCGTCGACGACGAACTGTTCGCACGGTGCCTGGCGCGCATCGAGGAGCGTGGCATCACGTACTGGGCCGACCCGCAGATGAAGCGGGAGGGTGAGACCAACACCGAGCACGGCGGGCGCGGGTTCTACTTCTTCGACCCGGCGGGGCACGCCATCGAGATCATCACGCGACCGTACCTGTAGCCGGTCCCGACCGCCGCTGTATCAGGTCCCTCCCGCGGGGGACGGACTTCCCCTGCGGGCGGGGGCCGCCCGGGCCGGGGCGTCGGAAGGATCGGGTGCATGACGCCATCGGCATCGATCGCTCGCCGGAGTGGCCACGGCCTGACGTACGCGGTGCTCGGCTGGGCCGTGGCATACGGGGGCGTACGTCTGGCGTGGACCGTCGGTGAGGCTCCGGATTTCGGCAGGTTCGGGGCGGATCTGCTCGGTTTCACGGGCTGGCGGTCGGTGGCGTTGTGCGTGGCCGCGGGTGGTCTGGCGGTTGCTCTGGAGCGGGTGACGACCTGGCGGCCGGCGCTCGCAGGAGCCGCTTGGACGGTCGTCGGGGCACTGATCGCGGCAGCGGCCATCCTCCTGCCGGAGTTGGTGGGCTTCCTGCTGTTCACGGTCGGCCCGTACTTCGACCCGCTGGCGTTCGCCAGCCGGCTCGGTTGTGTCACCGGAGCGGCCCTGCTCGGCGTGGCCACCGCCCGCTATCAGCGGCGCACCCGGGGAGACTGTCAGGACTGCTGCCGGACGGTCCGACCGGGTTCGCGGCGCTCAGCACCGGCGCGGTGGGCACGCTGGGCCACGTACGCCGCGGTGGCCGGCCTCGTCGCCCGCTTCGCGGCCCAGGCCGTGGTGGGATTCGACGGTCTCACGCAGGACGCCTCCATCATCGGGTTGGAGATCGGCCTGGTGCTGGCAGGAGTCCTGTTGCCGCTGGCCCTGGTACACCGCTGGGGCGAGATCTGGCCGGGGTGGGTGCCGCTGCTCGCCGGCCGCACGATCCCTCGGCTGCTGTTGCTGGTACCCGGCTTCGGGCTCGGGGTGGGCATCGTCGCCTACTTCGGCATGGGGTTGGTGCAGGTGTCGTCGGGATCGGTCAGCGAGTTCTCCGACGCGTTCCTCTGGGTGGCGATGTCGGCGTACTGCGTCCTGGGGCTCGGACTGATCGCGGCGTCCAGCGACTACCACCTCCGCACCCGCGACGCGTGCCAGGCCTGCGGCCGGTGACCGGGTCAACGGCGGAGGCCGTGTCACCGTCCGGTGGTCACTCCACCGACCAGGCGACGCCGGGAGGGCGCACCCGAGCGCACAGCGGCCCGCCGGTGGCATCGGTCAGGCCGACCCGGCCCGCCAGCGTTCCGTTGCCCTCGTGTGCGGCGCGCAGCAGCTCGGTCGGGATGTCCGTGAACATCAACTTCGCCCGCCGGAACATCGCGAAGCCGTCGTCGGTCACCGCGCCCCAGCTCAGATACAGGAACCGCGCTCCGGGGCGGCCATGCACCCACGGTCCGCCGACGTCCAGCACCCCGTCGATCTCCCGGCTGGACACCTCGAAGGACCAGGTCGCCGTCGCCGCGTCGGCCGGCACCTGATCAACCACCTCGGCCTTGCGCTGGACCCCGACGTGCACGTTGCCGAGCCGCAGCGCGTCGGCTTCCGCACCGGCCCGCCGCCCCGGCAGGTCGCTGCCCTCGATCCGGATCCGCACTCCACCGACCCTAGTACGGCCGCGTCGTTCGATATTCCGCTGCTGAGAACGGGTGACGTGGCGGGATTGTCCTAGCGCTGCGTGCTCGTTGGCGGGGTGCCGGGCGCCAGGGCTCGCCGCGAGGCGGATCCGGGGGTCATGTCCCAAGTGAGCGTGATACCTCACAGGCATATTTATGACTCACAGGTATATCCCTAACGACCACATCCACCCGCAGCGGCCTTGGCCGCGGCCAGCGCAAAGACCGGCGCCCGCGACATCTCACCAGCGCGGTTCGCAAGACCTGACCCACACGCTGACCTGGTCCGTCGGCGGCGGCCCTGTGGGTTACGGGTGACAGGCGCGTTCGGCCGCCCCGGTACCTGTGCGGCAGCCGCCGTTCGAGATTCCGCTGGCGGGAGTGCGGCGCGCCCTACCAACCGGCCGACGAGACGGTCCCGCCGGCCACCGCGAAGCTCACCAGAATCGCGCCGGCCAGCGGCACGGCCACCGCGACGGCGAGCGCCCGCCGACGAAGCGATCCGCCGGTCAGCGCCACGATCAGCAGGCCCAGCGCGAGGTCGATGGCCACGTTCCACCACGCGCCGGCCGGATGGTCGGGGTCGGTCGCCTTGCGAGCGAAACGGGCCGCCTCCTCGAAGAACACGGCGGCGGGCAGCGCCATCCCGACGATCTGCCGCCACCCCGCGCCGCGCGCCCAGGTGCCGGCGGTGCCGAAGACCACTCCGGCGAGTACGCCGAAGAACATCCAGACCAGCGACGTCGGCGCCCAGAGCACGGCGAGGTCGTCGCCTTGCAGGAGTGCCGCCGCGAGGTAGTAGCTGGGCACCGCGACGACGAGCAGGAATGCGGCGCCGAGTGCGGAGCGCAGCCGCCCGGACCGCACCCAGTACCCGAAGGAGAAGGCGGCGACCGCCCAGGTGGCGGTGGAGTTGCCGAGTTCTGCCAGGGGAAACGGCAGCCACTTGATCCAGCAGAAGTCGAGAAAGCCGAGCAGGAATCCGCCCACCACGGAGGCGAGCGCCACCGTGCGGTCACCAGGTCGCATGGCCGCAGAGCATACCGAGTATGCCCTGCGGACCTGGTCGGCCCTTCGTCCGCGCGACCGGCCCTGGTGATGTTGTCGGTACCGGCGCCCGGCCTCGCGCCGGACGCCGGTACCGGTCAGGTCAGGCCCGGGTGGCGGGACAGAAACGTGTCGTCCACCCCGACCCAGCAGCACCACGTGCGAACTGCGTTCACGGGCTTCACCTCCTCGGTCGGGCCAGGGATCTGCGGGCAAACCATCGACCCGGCCGCGATGCCGGCCAGTCAATCAACCGTCGTCGTCCTCGCCGTACTCGCCTCGGATGGGCAGGTAGTAGGCGGGGAGGAAGCCGGCGATGATGACGACGCCGGCGATCGGCACGAACGCGCCGACGAGGATGCCGGAGCCGATCCAGAGCAGCGCGAGGGCGAATCGGCGGCCGATGGCCCGGGCGGCGAAGGGGCCGAGGCTGGGGTCCAGCAGTTCGGCGCGGCGGAGATGGGCCCACGTGACGTTGAACAGGGCGGCCGCCGTCCACAGTGTGCTGCCGTAGACGACGACCGCCGTGCGTAGGCCCTCCTCCGCGCGCAACGCGCCGGCGAGGAGCGACGTGGAGAACGGCAGGAACGCGATGACCATCAGGAGCAACGTGTTGAAGAACAAGACCCGGTGGTCGACGTGCCGGACACGGTCGAACATGACGTGGTGGTTGACCCACACCTGCCCGATGAGCAGGAAGCTCAGCGCGTACGCCAGGTACGACGACCACAGCGCCCCGAGGCCCCGCAGGAGGTGCCCGAAGTCTGCCGGCGGTTGGATCTCCAGCACGAGGAGCGTCACCGCGATGGCGAAGACAGCGTCGCTGAAGGCCACCAGTCGGCCCGGACCACGTGCGAGCCGCGGGGCGTCGCTCTTGGAACGCATGCCCCAAGTATGCTATTTGTCCGCTTCCGCCGTGCTCGACCGCAGCCCGCGCCGGCCTAGTTCTGCGGTGCCAGGGTGCGCAGGACGCAGAACTCGTTGCCTTCCGGGTCCGCCATGACCACCCAGCTCCGGCCAACGCCCTGGCCCACATCCGTCCTGGTGGCGCCGAGGCCGAGCAGTCTGGTCACCTCGTCCTCGGTGCTGCCGTCGATCGGGCTGACGTCGAGGTGCAGTCGGTTCTTTCCGGCCCTGCCCTCGGGCACCTGGATGAACACCACGGTGGGCGGCATCTGGCGGGCCCGCACATCCTCGACGGTCGGCACCCAGGAGCCGATCTCGACCTTGCCCTCGCCCCGGTCGATCACCTGGAAATCCAGGACCTGGCACCAGAAGGCAGCGAGCCGCTCTGGATCGTGGCAGTCGACGGTCAACTCGGTGAACCTACTTGTCACGACTCTCCCCGATAGTGTGAGCAGGGCTCAAATCATGTCGCCCGTTCGACAGCGCGAGGCTTCGCGCGTCGGCCAGTATCACCTACACGCCCTCGGTCGTTTCACACCGGTCAGCGGTCCCCCACGTCCGGCCACGGACGGCGCATCGGCGCCCAGCGTGCGGAAGGGGCAGGAATGCAACCGACCTGGCTCCTGGCGCTTTCGTGGGCGTCGCTCGCGGTTGGATTCATCAGCCTTGCGACTGTCGTTGCCGACACCTATCTTCGCGGGCACCGCCAGCCGGTCAAGATCATGGAACTCGTCTGGCCGGTGACCGTCCTCTACATCGGCCCGGCAGCCATCCTGCTCTACTGGAACTGGGGTAGGCCCGAGGCATTTTCGCGACCGCAGCACGACGATCCGCTCCGAAGGCCCCGGCGCGGCATTCTCGCCACCAACGTGTCTCGCTGCGGCGCCCATTGCGCTCTCGGCTTCGTCGTCGCCGAGGTCGCCCTGTACGTCATCAAATCCGAGCATGGCCACAAGACGCTGTGGGTCGATTACGCCGGCGACTATCTGACGGCGGTGGCGATAGCTGTTCTCTTCCGATACTTCGGCGCGACGGGCCGCGGCGTCACGAAGATCTGGCCCGCACTGTCAACCGTCGTCAAGGCCGAACTGCTGACCATCACCGCCTTCGAGTTCGCCCTGTTCGCCTGGCTGACGCTGGCGCATCACATCGTCTTTCCGGAGCCACTCATGCGAGCCGACAACCCAACATTCTGGTTCTCGGGCCAGATAGGACTGGTAGCCGGCTACATCGCGGCGTGGCCCACCGCCTCCTGGCAGCTCGGCCGAGGGGTCAAAATCGAACCGAGCCGACGTCCCTACCAGTAGGTGCGGGCACGATTTCCGGTCAGCGCGTGAGGCCGACCAGCGTCGCCAGTCGCGCCACGCCGGCCGGCGCCGGGTGACCCCGGGCAACGTCGGCGATCACGGTACGCGCCAGAGGCCGGCACCGAACCTCGGCCGGCGCGACACTGTCCGCGTCCACGAGGGCGCGTGCGGCGCCGCGCAGGTCACCAACCTGGAGGTACGCCCGCGCGGCATCCACGAGGTACGCGCCCCGATACTCGGCCGGCAGCCGCCGCCACGCCTCCCGCCGGATCACCACCACGTGCCGCTGCACCGCCTCGGCGGCGTCACCCCGCAGGACCGCCACCAGCACCCGCGCCAGCTCGACGACGATCGGCCCGAAGCTGGTCCGGTGCGGGTCGTCGTACACCCGGAGCTGCGCGGCGATCCCCGCGGCCCGATCGGTCAGCTCGTCGGCGCGGCGGGTGTCGCCGCAGCCGGCGGCGGCCAAGGCGGCCTGGAGCAGCAGCGTCCCACCCACGGCCCACTCCCCCGCCGACCGACGCGGCGTCGGTGTTATGCGGTTCGCGGCGGCGAGCGTCGCGGCGAGGGCCAGGCGGTCGCGGCCCGAAGCGCGCAGCGCCTGCCCGACCGACACGGCCGCCGTCGCCGCGAGGACCGGATCGTCGCCCGCCACGGCCATCGCCCGGTCGGCCGCCAGCCACCCGAGGTCGGCCTCGCCGAGCTTCACCAGCACCGACGAGGTGATCCGGTACGCCTGCACCAGCAGCTCCGCTGACTGCGCGCCCTGGGCGGCGTCGAGCAGACCCGGCAGCACCCGCACCAACTGCGCGTAGTGCGCGTGCTGGTAGGTCAACCAGGCGTGCCCGACCTGCCTTCGCAGCTCTTCAGTTGTCTGGGCTGGGGCTTGTGGAGTGTCGTAGCGGGCGAGAGCGGCCCGGATGTCGTCCACCCCGTCCGGCGTGCCAGCAGGCGTGCTCCGAGGCTGGCCGAGCAGCACCTCCGGCTCGACCCGCAGCACGTGGGCCAGCTCCTGGATCACCGAGTACCGGTCCAGAGTGCGGACGCCTCGCTCGACCTTGTCCACCCAGCTCTTCGACCTGCGGAGCCGGTCGGCCAGCATCTGCTGGGTCATCGACCGCCGCACCCGCCAGCGTGCCACCCGGCGGCCGATCGGCAGGTCATCGCTGGCCACGCCGCCACCGCCGGTCCGGGACCGCGCGGGTCGTGTCCTCCACCGGTACGCGCTTCGCCTCGGCTTGGGCGAGGAGGCGTTGTTTGGCGGCTTCTCGCTCGGCAGCTTCGGACTGCTCGCCCTTGTTTGCCGACTCGTCGTTTTGCATGCCCACCTCCATCGAACAGCGGGCGCGGCATCAGTCTCTGAGTAGCACCAACGCCGTCACCCACCGTCATCGTCTATGTGACGATCGGTGGCGGACCAGGCGAAACGCGTCCGTTACGGCATAGCGGACAGTCGAAGATGGTGGACAGCCTCGGTCACCTGGCGGGCGAGTTCTCGGGACGCCGTGGCCAGGGCAATGGCGTCTGCCGCCGCCAGGGTTTCGCGGGCCGCCGCCGCATCCCCGGCCTGCGCCTGAGCGACGGCGAGATGCACCAGGTTGCGGCCGTGCCATTCTGCGCCGCCGGCGTCCTCGCTGACGCCTGCGACACCGGCCGTCAGCAGTTCCAGCGCGTGATCGTTCGCACGACTGTCCTCAGCACCCAAGTAACGCCAGACACTGCCCTGTTGAACAGCGAAAAACGATGGTGTGTACCAGTAGCCCCAAGGGGACAATGGTTCCTCTGCCGCCTGACCCGAGAGGTCCAACGCCTCCGACAGCCGCGCGAGTACGTCTGCGCTAGCTGCTCCAGCCATGGCTAGCCCCCTGGCCTCCTGCCCTGCACAGTAAGCGCGCAGCGCCGTGTTCACCGTCTCGTCCCGCCGTGACTCCCGCGACAACTCGATCATGGTCGGCAGGTCGTGCCGCAACTCTGCCTGGTGCCCCTGAAAGGACAGCACGGTGGCGATCAGATCCGTGTTGCCGGCCTCAGTGGCCCATCGCAAGGCCCTTGCGTTCCAGGCTGTGGCAGCGCGCTCCTCACCCCGGGCGATGCTCAGCCAGCCCGCGAACTGTGCCCACTGCCCAGCAACGTCGATGATCCGCGGCCGCAGGTCGTCTCGAGCTTCCCGCAGCAGACCGGTCACAGTGTCGAGGTGGGCACGAACCGGCTCCATGATGGGGCCCGGCCCGATGGCATCCTCTAGGCGGCGGTAGCCGGCCAAAAGTCCGGCAAGCGCTTCGGCGGCAGCACGGTCGACCCGGCGCGGGCACGCCGCCACATACGCCAAACGCTCAATATCAGCAGGAGCATCGACGACCAGCGCAGCCAAGGCGCCGTGCGCATCAAGGACGTCATCGAGTCGGGTGGCGATGCCCACAGTCGGCTTCGTCTGCCCCGCTTCTAGCTGGTGGATCAGACTCTTGCCGTAGTTGACTGCGGCGGCGAGTTGCCGAAGGGACAAGCCCCGCTCTTCCCGAAGTCGCCGCAGCTCAGCAATGAAACGTGAATCGACGATGGTGTTCGCGCGTGGAGGCACGGCAAGGCTCCTACCTCAGACGACCATGGTGATCACTAAGCAACAGTCGGTCGCCCATCCACCGTACTCCTTCAGCACGATCGAGGTTGTCCACGATAACGGCCGGATCTGGCAACCTGGTGGCCGATAAGACCGGCGATCCCTCTACCCGTTGGCAATCCAACTACAAGTCGCCAGTCACATGAACCCTGCGACGGCCCGCTGCAACGCGGCCACGGCCGCCAAACCGGCTGACTTTGCTGGCCGTGAGGTGCTGCCGGAACTTCAGTCTGACCGATACCATCCTCAGAACCGTTGGCACTCTCGCCGGGAAGGTGACGCGGAGTCATGGTCAAAGAAAAAGTGCAAAAACTTCCGCGACGAACTCTTGAAAAGGTACACCTCGGACAATCGTTCGCGGAATACGATACCACTCTGCGTCAACGGGATGTCTTCGTTCATACTCCCGCGCTCAATGCCGCGGCCGACTTCCACAATCCGCACTGCTTCTTCGTGGGCCGCCGGGGAACTGGGAAGACCACGATCACCCGGTATATCGACTCAACGATGTCGAACGTAATCGTAATTCGCCCCGAAATATTTTCGCCCAGCAGCTCTCTACTTTCCCTCGACAAATTCAGAGACGCGAAGCAGCGCCCCTTCAAGTCGCTCGTTGCAGCCTTCAGACGCAGCCTACAGGACGAGGTGTTATTCACCTGGCAGGAGGCGAGCGGGATTCACTCGCGTTCCCTGTCTTCCACATTAGTAGAAGAGATCGAAGAGACCGGGGATCTGGATTTCGATCTGCGGGCCTTGACCTTTATAGAAGAACTAACAAAGCCCCTGGCCGAGAATGATGACAAGGAATGGGTCCGCGCAATCAAGAGGCCGAAGTTGATTGCAAAGGCTATGGAATCAGAGGGGGTGGGCCGTTCGCCATATAGCGTGCTCCTCGATGCCATCGATGAGTCCTGGGACGGGAGTGAGCAGGCCGTCGTCTATCTGGCCGCGATGATGCATGCATGCGTGGAAATTAACAGCAACATGTCAGGTATGCGGGTTCTGATGTTTCTACGCGAGAACATTTTCGAGCGGGTGCGGATCGTTGACAGCGAGTTTGCCCGTCTCGAAACCTGTGTTGTTGGACTTGACTGGAGCAGGGAGCAGCTTCTTGAGATGGTAGAACGGCGTTTAAATGCTCCACTGACCGCAAAATACCCCCTCAACGGCTTAACCTGGAATCTCTTCTTCGAGGAGGGCCAAGATGCACAGGATCACGTTTTTACACTGTGTCAACATCGGCCCCGCGATGTGCTCACCTATACTGGCCTCGCTCTCGACACAGCGCAGTCCCACAAGCACGAACAGGTGCTGATTGAGGACCTACAGGACGCGAGGCGGAGATTCTCCACCAGTCGTCTGGACGACCTAGGAGACGAATATCAGGAGAACTATCCGCAGATATCGCTGGTACTCGGGAGATTCTATGGGCTCGGTCAACGGTGGACTCTCGGAGGAATGGGCGCATTCCTTACGCGGTTGATGCATGATGCAGAGGTTGAGAGTGCCTGCAAGTCTTGGCTATACGAACATTCAGACCCACAGATTTTTGTGCGACTCCTCTACAATATCGGATTTTTAGGCTTGGAGCAGAAGAAGCGATCAGGCCAAGATAAGCAAATTGTCTATCGCTCTCTGGGCCCTCGCGATACGACGCCACCCCCCGTCACCACTTCGACCGATATGGTCATACATCCGAGTTACTGGGAGGCTTTAGATCTTCGCGATCTGCTTGTTCGCAACTTCGCGAGTGATGAGCAGTTCCAGAAGGTCGGCCTCTTGACTGAACTTCCCGGAGCTCTTGAATTCAGTGAATACCAAGCAAAGCTTGACAGTCTCATTGAGCAGCTCAAGGCGCTGCCGACGGGGAATGAAGACGCTACTGCATTCGAAGAACTGGTCGGCGAGGTTATCAAGCTCTGCTTCTTCCGAGTCCTAGATAATGTGGTTAGCCAGGTTCGGGACGCAGACGGCACCATCAGACGCGACTGGGTCGCCAGCAACCGGGCCCAAAGCGGATTTTGGGAACTTGTTAAGACCCGATACCTAGCGAGCCAAGTGATCTTTGAGTGTAAGAACTACGAAAACCTCAGCGCTAGCGACTTCCACCAAGCGCAGTATTACATCACAAACGCTGCGGGAAGATTGGTGTTTATCTGCTACCGGGGTGAACTGAAGAATCACTACTACGAACATGTAAAGCGAACGAGCCAAGCCAAAGATGGGATCGTACTCTTACTACGCGACAAAGACCTGCTGGTTTTCCTTCGGCAAGCTCGGAATGGAAAGCCAAAGGACACGCATCTTTATGAGCGGCTCGACGAGACACAGCGTGCGATTTCTTAAGGGTACGTCTGGTGGTGTTCCCGGCTATCGGGCTGGATTCAACCGAAGCCCCCGCAATGACAACGCCCCCGATGGTGCGAGCCGCACAAAATGTTGTCCGATAGGCGACAGTTGCAGTGAGATTGTTGCGAGATCACGGACCATCCCCAGTGTGAATGACCTCGATAACCAGTCACAACCAGCACGAAACCACTCTTCGAAGTCACAGGAGAGTTCCAAGGTGATAGATGCCCTCCCAGACCTCGAGGTAGCCCAGGAACGGGTAGCCTGGAGGAAGTCAAGGGACCGCCGTGGGGCCCTAATCCTCGCAGTCGTGGTTATATCGATCTCACAGATCTTGAGCTTCGCATTCTTCTACATGAACAGGCCTAGCGGGAACGTCAGTAGCGCTTTTGGGATATGGACCAACAACTTCTTTAACGCCTACGAGTCCGGCCCTGCCAGCTTGCTTTGGTCTTTCGTCGGAATCACCATTGCGCTCCGTATCTATAAGCAACGGTTATCACACTTTAGGGACACGAGGTTACTTTCCAACGCACATCACCGTCTCGAACAGGCGGAAGAAGGGCTCCGAACGGCCAGCGAGGGCGCATCTGAGTCTGACTTCTTCCAGCTATGGAACGTGAACCAGAAGCGACTTGATTACTATCATGAAATAGCGACCGCCCAGGCTCGCCAAAGTTTTCGGAACGCACAATACGCGATGATAGTAGGTTTCGCCGTAATTGTGGTTGCAGCAGTAGCTATCGTCCGCGCGCAGAACAGCACCGGAGCCGCAATCGCCGGGGCGCTCGGTGCGGTCGGGGCGGGACTCGCCGCTTACGTAGGTCGAACGTTCGTTAAGGCGCAAGAAGAATCTGCGAATCACCTCCGCTCCTACTTCGCCCAGCCACTCGAACTGTCGAGGTATCTGATCGCCGAAAGATTGCTGGATAAGGCATCGATCGATTCACGGGATGCGGCAGCTAAGGAGGTAGCGCTCGCGATTCTGCTACCTCACCATTCAACCACCGCTGGAGCAGCATCAGAAGATGTCTAGACGCCTGGCCGCCGCCAGGCTCGAGTTAACTGGAACGGCGTATTGAAGGCATGAGGTTAACAACGAACTTTGTGGGCTACCACTATCGCTACCTCCACCGAGGAAATAGGTCTTCCATACGCGTAACACCTCAAAGCGACACGATCGCCGCGGTCTCCGCCGGCAGCTCGATCCGGTCCCGCATCACCGTGACCCCCTCCCCCGTCGCCAACAGCACCCGCCGCGCAACCCCAGGCAG
>NZ_RCVJ01000016.1 GCF_003667505.1 Micromonospora sp. BL4 | reverse complement strand
GTGGGGCAACCTGATACCGTGACACCTGATTCTATTGCGAGGAATAAAATGTCGGAACGCATATTATCAGCAATAAATGACGTTGAAAAGGGTGGGCGTCCGGTTTTCCCTTTGATGCCATTCCATGTCTTTCCTGAGTATATGGCATTACTCAGAAAAGCACTGGAAAAAAAGACACAAAAGAGAGCAGATAAATAAACCGGAGGCTTTATGACAAAACATGATTGTGTGTCCTTTGTCAGTGGAGAATTGCGGCAAGGCGCTGTACGCTTTTCTCTTGCTTTTAACAGCAAAGGAGAAATTGTTCTGCACTGGACTAATAAAGCAGGAATACGAGTATGGCGGATATTAAGTGGTAATCGTGGCAAAAAACCAAGCAAAGCTAACCTTGAAAGAATGAGTAACTTCCGGCGCTGGCTTTTTGATGCCCGTCAGGGCATGGAAG
>NZ_RCVJ01000017.1 GCF_003667505.1 Micromonospora sp. BL4 | reverse complement strand
GGCTCCGGTCTCGTGGGCTCGGTGGTGGTCTGCGGCGATCGGCAACTGCTGTTCGAGGAGGCGCCGACGGCGTACAAGCGCATCGAGCAGGTGGTCGCGGACCTCGTCGCGCACGGTCTGGCCACGCCGGTGGTCAACACGACGCCCCTGGTGACCTACAAGACGCCGGATCTCGGGTCGGCGTCCCGCACCGGGCGGCGGGACCGGCGGCACGGGCGGGGCCGGTCGTGAGCACGTACCTGCTGCTGTCCGCCGGTCGTGGCCCGCAGGAGTGCGCCTGGGCGGTGGGCCGGCTGCGGCACCGCCTCACTGGTGACGCCGGCCGTCAGGGGTTGACGGTCCAGCAGGTCCAGGCCGTGCCGGGTGAGCGGCCCGGCACCTACCGGTCGGTGCTGATCCGGATCGCCGGCGGGGACGCGGAGGCGTTCGCCGCCTCGTGGACCGGCACCC
>NZ_RCVJ01000044.1 GCF_003667505.1 Micromonospora sp. BL4 | reverse complement strand
TGTTGAGGCTCAGGAAAAGGCCGAAGAAGCCAGCCGCCAGCGCAAAGCCGCGGAACTGCTGCGAATGAAAGAGCTTTATCGTCAGCGTGTCTTTGAGCGCTAGACTCTGGTCCTGATTTTAATTTGCATTCCATGTCATTTGAAGTTTCTTCCCATGCCTCATGTTAATCTGAGGTCTGGGAGGATAGGATGTCTTCTATTTCATCATCGGATCGTGCGCGTCAGGACGAAAAAATTCGTAAGACTCGGGAAGAGTATGAGAATCGCGAAAGCGAAAATGCCAAACGCCGTAATGCAGAGCTGAAGCGGCTTGAGCAGCGTCATCACGAAGAAATCAAGAATATCACTGATGAATATGAAGGTCGTATCGCTGAATTGAAAGACCGCAGCCGCGAGTCTTTGAGTGAGCGTGACTATGAAAACTCCAAGAAGATCGATGAAGTCCGTCAGAC
>NZ_RCVJ01000175.1 GCF_003667505.1 Micromonospora sp. BL4 | reverse complement strand
ATATATGGTCTGAGGGGGAGGGCAGTAGCCATAATAAATTTCGACGTGCGTCCAAGCCGTAATCCAATGTCCGAAATGGACCGACGGGCGATACTCGCCGCACCGGTCTTCGGCAAGGTGTTCACCGATCACATGATCACCCTGCGATGGGACGCTGAGCAGGGGTGGCACGATGGGCGACTCGAGGCTTTCCAGGACATCGCCCTGCCGCCGTCGGCGTCCGTCTTCCACTACGGGCAGGAGATCTTCGAGGGCATGAAGGCGTACCGCCAGCCGGGCGGGTCGATCGCGCTCTTCCGTCCCGAGCGCAACGCCGCCCGGTTCAACGCCTCCGCCCGGCGACTGGCGATGCCGGAGCTCCCGGTGGAGACCTTCGTGCGCGCCGTCGAGCTGCTCGTCCAGCAGGAGCGACACTGGGTCCCCGGCGGTGACGGCACCAGCCTGTACCTTCGC
>NZ_RCVJ01000148.1 GCF_003667505.1 Micromonospora sp. BL4 | reverse complement strand
TATTGATACAGCGGAAATGTATGCCGACGGCGGGGCGGAAAAGGTCGTGGGCGAGGCGTTAGCAGGGCGACGCGATGAGGCATTTCTGGTGTCAAAAGTGTACCCGTGGAACGCTGGCGGCCAGAAGATAGTTGCCGCCTGTGAAGAAAGCCTGCGTCGTCTGAAAACAGATTATCTCGATCTCTATCTATTGCACTGGGCCGGAAGCTTTTCATTCGAAGAGACCGTTGAAGGTATGGAGCGGCTAATCGCGCAGGGGAAAATTCGCCGTTGGGGAGTCTCTAATCTTGATTATGACGATATGCAGGCGCTGTGGCGCATCCCTGGGGGACAGCAATGCGCGACAAATCAGGTGCTCTATCATCTGGCGTCACGCGGTATTGAGTATGATTTATTGCCGTGGTGTCAACAACAGCGAATGCCAGTGATGGCCTATAGCCCGCTGGCGCAGGC
>NZ_RCVJ01000093.1 GCF_003667505.1 Micromonospora sp. BL4 | reverse complement strand
GGGCCACTGCGACTTACGGCGCGGGCGATGTGTTCAGAATGGGGATTGGTGGTGGTGCATCGAAAGCGGCACAGACACTCAGTGATTATTACATCAAACGTGCCGAGCAGTATCACCCGGTGATCCCGATTGGTGCCGGTAATGAAGTGACCGTGGTGTTTCAGGACGGTTTTCAGCTGAAAACCGTGGAAGAAATGGCACAGGAGCAGGCCCGTCACCGGAAGGAGGATGAAAATGCGGAAAGCCCGGTGCCTATACCTCCGTCAGTCGACAGCCATATGAACGGCTTTAACACCGACCAGATGCTGAAGCAGCTGGGTGACCTGAATCCACAGCAGTTTATGTCCGGCAGCCAGGGAGGACATGTAAATGGGAAATAACCGGCTGAACAACCTGAAGGGACGTGCCGTTTTACA
>NZ_RCVJ01000018.1 GCF_003667505.1 Micromonospora sp. BL4 | reverse complement strand
GGCGAACCCCGGTGCTGAATACGCCGCAACGCGACATAATGCTGGTGCCTGGTTCGTTGACTTACTGGCAGAGCGTTTGCGCGCTCCGCTTCGCGAAGAGGCTAAATTCTTTGGTTATACTTCGCGAGTCACTCTTGGAGGCGAAGATGTCTGCCTGTTAGTCCCGACTACATTTATGAATCTCAGCGGCAAAGCCGTTGCGGCGCTGGCCAGTTTTTTCCGCATTAATCCGGACGAAATTCTGGTGGCCCACGACGAACTGGATCTGCCTCCTGGCGTCGCCAAATTTAAATTGGGCGGTGGCCATGGTGGTCACAATGGACTGAAAGACATCATCAGTAAATTGGGTAATAACCCTAACTTTCACCGTTTACGCATCGGAATCGGTCATCCGGGCGATAAAAATAAAGTTGTCGGTTTTGTGTTAGGCAAACCGCCTGTTAGTGAACAGAAG
>NZ_RCVJ01000019.1 GCF_003667505.1 Micromonospora sp. BL4 | reverse complement strand
CTCCACAGTACCTATTTTTACTACGCTCGGAATTTTTTGGCGCAATGCTTCGTTCGGCATATCGGCTTTGATAGCAAGGACAAATGAGGCTTTATCCAATAGGCTTTGATCTGGTGTTTGAGCAACGCGAGTGGCTTCATCACGCATATCAAGCGGAATCCTAATCGCGCGTTGTTCAAGAACGATGGATAACGATTTACGCAGATTGAAAAATAATTTGCCAAAGCATGAGGCTAGGTCATTATGCTCATAGACAGGGATATCGCCTACTTTGCGAGAAGGCAGGAAGGTCATTAAATCAGCACATAGTTTGGATAAATTAATGAATAATTGTTCAGGGTGCGTTTGTCGTGCCCCTTCATTTTCATGATGCAAATATGCCAAATAACGATTAATGGTTTGAAGCATCATGAAATCCATAACTTCAACAGAGCCGCCGGTATTAGGATCGTTC
>NZ_RCVJ01000167.1 GCF_003667505.1 Micromonospora sp. BL4 | reverse complement strand
GTCTATGGGTTCGCCTTCGTCAGCAGGCGAACAGGGTGTACTACGCTCCATGCAGGAGGTTGCAATGAGCTCCCAGGAAGCCAGCAAGATGCTGCGCACTTACAATATTGCCTGGTGGGGCAATAACTACTACGACGTCAACGAGCTGGGCCATATTAGCGTATGCCCCGATCCCGACGTACCGGAAGCGCGTGTTGATCTTGCCAAACTGGTGAAAGCGCGCGAAGCGCAAGGTCAGCGTCTGCCGGCGCTGTTTTGCTTCCCGCAGATCCTGCAACACCGTTTGCGTTCAATTAACGCGGCGTTTAAGCGTGCGCGTGAATCTTACGGTTATAACGGCGACTACTTCCTCGTTTATCCGATTAAGGTCAATCAGCATCGCCGCGTGATCGAGTCCCTTATCCATTCCGGTGAACCGTTGGGGCTGGAAGCGGGGTCAAAAGCGGAATTGATGGCGG
>NZ_RCVJ01000020.1 GCF_003667505.1 Micromonospora sp. BL4 | reverse complement strand
GTAGAAAACGTTTCATAGCGGCCTCACGAAAAGTGTGGCGCTAAGAATACGGGGCGATGTTGCGCGAGACGAGTTGCCATTTGGACAACAGTGATTTCCTATGAGGCAATGAGATATCACCCCGGCAGTGACGTAAGCCGGATGGCGTCAGCCGTCACCCGACACCAATACAGAAACTGGAAAATCTAGATAATTCGTTGATATATAATCTATAATTTGCCTTGAAAACATGGCTATGGGCACATTAAAGGACACAAAAACCAAGTAGCTGGTGAAACTGTAAATAGACCCGTTTTAGTTCCATGCATTTTTTGAGATCCCGGCCAGATTGACCCTGGTAAGTGAATTTCTGACATCTGTTTGAGTGTCAGCCAGTTTGTTGCAGTGGATTTGCAGGCAGTAGCCGGGTTGAAGCTGATCTGCGCGCTGGCGTCACTTTCACTCTCTTACGCTCTTAAAAG
>NZ_RCVJ01000149.1 GCF_003667505.1 Micromonospora sp. BL4 | reverse complement strand
ATACAGGGCTAACCCCGCCCGGCCCCGACCCCGGGCCACCCCGGGCCGGTCGATCATGGAGTTGTGGTGCCTCGCAAAAGCCGCTGAACAGTACGATCTGGCCACCACAACTTCATGATCGACCGGCAGGACGGGGCGCGGGGTTACCAGTCGCCGCCACCGAAGTCGCCGCCGCCGAAGTCACCGCCACCGCCGAAGTCACCGCCACCGAAACCGCCGCCACCGAAGTCCCCACCGGCATAGTCCCCGCCGGCGTAGTCCCCGCCGCCCTGGTCGCCACCGTCGAAGCCCTGGTCGCCGCCCTGGTCACCGGCGTCCGCGCCCTGCTCGGCGCCGTCACCGAAGCCCTCCTGGTAGCCCTCGTCGTAGCCATACCCCGGGTCGGCGAAGGCGGGCGAGAACAGCGCGTCGGCGATCAGGATGCCGCCGAGCACACCGGCTCCGGCGCCCAGCGCGGTCTTCCACCAGGGCGTCGAGTACCAGCCCGCCGGCACCGGCCGGCCCTGGTAACGGCCACCGGGGTAGTAGTAGGGCGTTTCCCGACCCGGCTGCGGACCCGCCCGGAAGGTCTGCCCCTGCACGTCGACGGCACGCTCCTTGGTGAGCTGCCCGACGCCGCGCGCGGCGGCCAGCGGCGGCACCTCGGGCCCCGGGTCGATCCCCAGCGCCGTCCGCGCCGCCCGGATGTACGCCAGCCCCTCCAGCGCGGTCTCCCGCGCCAGAGCGAACTGCTGCGGCGTACGCGCCTGCTCCAGCTGCGAGCCAGCCGCGTTGTACCGCTCACCGGCGTCGGACAGGGCCTGACGGACCGCCGGCTCGTCGCCGTGCAGGTTCATCAGCTGGCCGCCGAGGCGCTCGTACCAGCGTTGCGCCTCCGCACGGGCGTCACCGAGTTCGGTGCGCTGCCGGGCGGTGGACTGGGCGCGGATGATCGCCGCGGCGCCCAGCACGCCGACCACCACGATGGCGAGGCACAGCAGAAGTTCCATGTCAACGAACGTACCCCCGGGGGTCACGTCGTATCCGTCTGGCAAGCTCCGGTGATGGACGTCTCGACGCTGCTCCTGGTGATCGTGTGCCTCGGCGCGGGCGGGGCGGTGGGCTGGCTCGCGGCCCGGTCCCGCTCCGCGGCCGACATCGCCCGGCTGGACGCCACGCTGACCGCGACCCGGGAGGGCGAGGGGCGCCTGGAGCAGTCCATGCGGGCGCTGAGCTACGAGGCCACCGCGCAGTCCCAGGAGGCGGTGGCCCGCGCGGTCGCGCCGCTGCACGAGACCCTGCGCCGCTACGAGCAGCGGGTCGCCGACCTGGAGCACGACCGGGTCGACGCGTACGCCGAGCTGCGTGAGCAGGTCCGCTCGATGAACGCGGTCTCGGGCGAGCTGCGCACCGAGACCAAGCAGTTGGTGGCGGCGCTGCGCGCGCCGCAGGTGCGGGGGCGCTGGGGCGAGCATCAGCTGCGCCGGATCGTCGAGGCGGCCGGCATGCTGGAGCACTGCGACTTCTCCGAGCAGGTCACCGCCGCCACCGACGAGCAGGTCGTCCGCCCGGATCTCGTGGTCCGGCTGCACGGCGGCCGGTCGGTGGTGGTGGACGCGAAGGCGCCGTTCGACGCGTACCTCACCGCGATGGAGGCCCGCGACGAGCGCGGCCGGGACACCCACCTCGACGCGCACGCCCGGCACCTGCGGGGGCACGTCGACGCCCTGGCCGCCAAGTCCTACTGGGCCGCGTTCGACAGCTCGCCGGAATTCGTCGTGCTGTTCGTCCCCGCCGACCCGTTCCTCGACGTCGCGCTCCAGCGCGACCCGACGCTGCTGGAGCACGCCTTCGCCCGCAACGTGGTGCTGGCCACGCCGGCCACCCTGGTCGCCCTGCTCCGTACGGTGGCCTACTCCTGGCGGCAGGAGGCGCTGGCCCGCAACGCGCTCGCGGTGCACACGCTGGCCCGCGAGTTGTACAGCCGGCTCGCCACCCTCGGCGACCACGTGGGCAAGCTCGGCTCGTCGCTGGCCGGCGCGGTGACCGCGTACAACCGGGCGGTCGGTTCGCTGGAGGCCCGGGTGCTGGTCAGCGCCCGAAAGCTCGCCGAGCTGGGCGTCTCGGACGAGGAGCTGGCCAGTCCCGCCCAGGTCGAGCTGACCCCCCGCCAACCTCAGGCGCCCGAGCTGCTGGACGACGCCGTCCGCGTCGACCGCGACCGCTGACCGGTGGGCCGGCGGCGCCCCGCCAGCCCGCCGGAGCCGGGTCAGCTACGGTGCGCGCCCTCCACGACGAACGGCGTGCCCTGCTGGCAGGTGGTCATCATGCCGGGTTCCACCCGGCCGGTGACGGTCACCTTGGCGCCGGCCCTCAGCACGTCCCGCGGACCGCCGATGAGCAGGTAGCCGTCGAGCAGCACGCAGTTCGGCTCCACGCCGGGCGTGATCGTGCCGGTGAGTTCGGTGGCTCCGACCGGCGGCGGGACGGTGGGGCCGCCGGGCGACGTGGGCGGCTTCGGCGTCGAGGAGGGAGCGGTGGGCGTGGTGGGTGCGCCCGTCGACGGGGTCGCCGCCGGCGGGGTGGGCTGCCCGGTCACCGGTGACGATCCGCTCGGGGTGGGGGTGGCAGGGCCGTCCGTGCCGCCGCAGGCGCTCAGCGCCGCGCAGACCACCAGGGCGGAGACGACGAGCCGAAAGGTCCTCATGCCGGTTTCGACGCGCCGCGGTGGCGCGGCGTTCCCGCCGGAACCCGCCCGACGCGACTCAACCGCGCGCCGCCGCGGCCTTCATGTCCCGCTTCAGCTCCTGCGGCAGCGAGAAGGTGAGCCGCTCGTTGGCGGTGGTGATCTCCTCGACGTCGGCGAAGCCGCGCGCGGCCAGGTGCGCCAGCACGTCCCGGACCAGGTCCTCCGGGACGCTCGCGCCGGAGGTCACGCCGACGGTACGGGCGTCGGCCAGCCAGGCGTCGTCGATCTCGTGGGCGAAGTCGACCAGGTGACCGGCGCGGGCGCCGGCGTCCAGCGCCACCTCGACCAGCCGGACGGAGTTGGACGAGTTCCGGGAGCCGACGACGATCACCACGTCACACTCCGGGGCGATCTCCTTGACCACGTGCTGCCGGTTGGAGGTGGCGTAGCAGATGTCGTCGCTGGGCGGGGACTGGAGCAGCGGCAGCCGCTGCTTGAGCCGGGCGACCGTCTCCAACGTCTCGTCCACCGAGAGCGTGGTCTGGGAGAGCCAGACGACCTTCTCCGGGTCGCGAACGGTGATCTTGTCGACGCCGTCCGGGCCGTCCACCAGCTGGACGTGGGCGGGCGCCTCGCCGGCGGTGCCGACGACCTCCTCGTGCCCCTCGTGCCCGATGAGCAGGATGTCGTAGTCCTCGGCGGCGAACCGCTTCGCCTCCTGGTGCACCTTGGTGACCAGCGGGCAGGTCGCGTCGATCGCCTTCAGCGAGCGCTCCTTCGCCTGCTCGTAGACCTCGGGGGCCACGCCGTGCGCGGAGAAGATGACGGTGGCGCCCTCCGGCACCTCCTCGTTCTCCTCCACGAAGATCGCGCCCTGGGACTCCAGGGTCTGCACGACGTGCTTGTTGTGCACGATCTGCTTGCGGACGTAGATCGGGGCGCCGTAGAGCTTCAGGGCCTCCTCGACGGTCTGCACCGCGCGGTCGACGCCAGCGCAGTAGCCGCGGGGCTTGGCCAGGAGCACGCGCTTGCCGGTCTGGGGGGTCGCCTGAGCCTCGGTCACCCGCCCATCGTACGTGTCCGATTTCCCCCCGGCAGCGGCTGCGACCCGCACCACAGTCCCGAGGGCCGGCTGGCCCGGTGATCAAGAGGTTCGCGTCCGGAACGCGCCCAGCGCTGACGCAAACTTCTTGATCACCGGGGTGGTCCGTAGGGTGGGCGGGTGAGTGACGGAGCGCGGAGCAGCGCGGAGGAGCCGTGGCCGGTCCGGGTGGTCAGCCAGAAGGTGGGCGCCTGGATCGCGAAGCTCGGCTGGGTGTGGGTGGACGGGCAGGTCGCGCAGATCAGCCGCCGGCCCGGGGCCAGCACCGTCTTCCTCACCCTGCGTGACCCGTCTGCCGACCTGAGCCTGACCGTCACCACCAACCGGGACGTGCTGGACGCCGGCGCGCCCGAGCTGCGTGAGGGCGCCCGGGTGGTGCTGCACGCCAAACCGGAGTTCTACGCCGCCCGGGGCACGCTGAGCCTGCGCGCCGACGAGATCCGCCAGGTGGGGCTGGGTGAGCTGCTGGCCCGGCTGGAGAAACTCAAGAAGCTGCTCGCTGCCGAGGGGCTGTTCGACCGGGCCCGCAAACGCCGCCTGCCGTTCCTGCCCGGCCGCATCGGGCTGATCACCGGCCGGGCGTCGGCCGCCGAGCGGGACGTGCTGACCAACGCGCGACGGCGCTGGCCGGCGGTGGAGTTCCGTACGGTCAACGTGGCCGTGCAGGGCCCGTCGGCGGTGCCGCAGATCATCGACGCGCTCAAGGTGCTGGACGCCGACCCGAGCATCGACGTGATCATCATCGCCCGGGGCGGCGGCGGCATCGAGGACCTGCTGCCGTTCTCCGACGAGGCGCTCTGCCGCGCGGTGTTCGGCTGCCGTACGCCGGTGGTCAGCGCGATCGGGCACGAGACGGACGCCCCGCTGATCGACTACGTCGCCGACGTCCGCGCCTCCACCCCGACCGACGCGGCCAAGCGGGTGGTTCCCGACCTCACCGAGGAGGTACGCCTCATCGGCCAGGCCCGGCACCGCCTCGAACGGGCGGTGCGCAACCTGGTGGACCGGGAGTCCCACCGGCTCGACGGGCTGCGTTCCCGTCCGGTGCTGGCCCGGCCCGAGGTGATGGTGGAGCAGCGGGCGACCGACCTGGGCGCGCTGCGTCAGCGGGCCGGGCGCTGCCTGGACCACCGGCTCGCCGCGGCCGACGACGAGCTGCGGCACACCCTGGCCCGGCTGCGCGCCCTCTCCCCCGCGGCGACCCTCGACCGGGGGTACGCGATCGTGCAGCGCGCGGACGGCCACGTGGTCCGCGCGGCGGCCGAGGTCGGCAAGGGCGACCCGCTGCGTGTCCGCCTGGCCGACGGTGAGCTGGCCGCCACGGTGGACGGCTGAGTGGCGGGGCGCGACGGTCGGAAAGCGGTGTGCTGAGATGGACGCGATGACTGACGACACGAAGGCCAAGCCGGACGAGCGGCTCAGCTACGAGCAGGCCCGCGCCGAGCTGGCCTCGGTGGTGGAGCGGCTGGAGGCCGGCGGCACGTCCCTGGAGGAGTCGCTGGCGCTCTGGGAGCGCGGCGAGGCGCTGGCGGTGATCTGCCAGCGCTGGTTGGACGGAGCCCGGGCGCGGATCGAAGCCGCCCGGCAGGAGCCCGCCTCCTGAGCGCCGGGGTGGGGCGACCGGAGCCGCCCCACCCGCGTACGACTGTCAGTTGAACAGGCTGTACAGCTCGGCCGGCGCCTCGACGACCTGGTCCGCCGGCGGCTTCTGCGCGGCGGTGGCGGCACCGTAGTCGGAGTACGTCATCCGGATCTCCTGGGCCGCGGTCTGCCCGGCGGCCGGGAGTTGCAGCACCAGTTCACTGAGCCGGCCCTGCGGATCAACCTTGGCGGTGAACGGCACCGTCTTCGCCTGCGTGCCCAGCGCGGCGATCGTCGCGGCGTTCAGCGAGCCGGCCTCGGCCGCCTTGGTGACGTCGATGGTGCCGGCGTACGTGCCGGTGCCGGTGCTGCGGACCTCGGTGATGCCCTGGGTCAGCACGGCGCTGCCGGCCGGGTCGACCTTCTCGAAGTCGAAGCCGAGGCTGCGGTTGCCCTTGATCCGGGTCTGGTCGAGGTGCTGGTACTTGCCGAGGTTGAGCTGCTTGATGGCGGGCAGGCTGTTGGCGGTGGGGCCGCTCAGCTCCAGCTTCACCCAGCTGTCCGGCTTGAAGTGGATCACGTCGAGCTTCATGGCCAGGTCGGACGAGGGGCCGCCGATGGCGATCTTCATGGACGCGCTCTGACTCGGCTGGTGCACCTGGCCCTCCGCCGTGGAGCCGGCGCCGGCGAGGGTGAACCGGAAGTTTCCGTTGCTGATCTCCTTGGTGGAGTCGAGCAGCGCCTGCTTGGCGTCGCCCGCCACGGGCGAGCCGGAGGGGCTCGGCGCGCCGGAGGCGCTCACCGTCGGGGAAGCGGTCGATCCGGCGGTGGGCGTCCCGCTGCTGTTGCAGGCGGCCAGACCGGGCGTGAACAGGGCGGCGGCTACCAGGCCGGCACTGAGTCGTCGAACAGTCATACGTGTCTCCCAAGGGGGTCACCCGACGACCAGGACGGCGCCGGAAACCGGGCGACGCGACAGCACCTTCGGCCGCGCCGCGCGACCCGGGCCGAGCAGCGCGCCCGGATCACTCCCTCTTTGTTCCCTGTCGACGCGTCGCACAATCACCCAACTGTCCGGTTGTCGCGGGGCGCCAGGACCGGGCGACGTCCGTGGGGTCGTACCGGAGCGCGGGTGACCGCCGTCAGCGCAGCGCGCCGGCGAGTTGACGCAGTTCGTTGTCCCGGGCATCGCCGACGATGATGACCGTACGGGCCGGCTCCAGCAGGACCAGCGCCTGCTGGTTGCCCCGTGCGGTGTAACGCTGCCAGGTGCGTCCGGCCAGCTCCGTCGGGCCCTGTGGCTGGCCCTCGTCGGTCAGCTCGGCCGGGAGCAGCCGCTCCGCCGGCACGTTGCTCTGCAGCAGTTGGACGCCCCGCCCCTCCGGGGTGAGGTACCCGATCCGCAGATTCGCACCGCCGTCGACGGTCTGGTAGCGGGCGCTGACCGTGCGCCAGTCGGAGCCGAGCCCCTGCGGCTGACTCACCGGGAAGGCGTTCGCCGACTGCGCCTGCTCGATCGCCGGCGCCGGATCGACCGTGGTGGGCTCGTCACCACCGAGGAAACCCCGGTAGAACGCCAGCAGCAGCGCGATCGGGATCAGCAGGACCAGCAGCGAGATCGCCATGTCCTTCGGCGACCGCTCGGATCTGGCGGGCCCGACCCGTGGCGGCGGCGCGGGCCGCTCGCCGGTCTCCGCGGCGGCCGGACCCGACGCGACCAGGGCCGGCTCGTCGGCCGGCGGGATCGTCGGGTCGGTCGCGGCGTGCTCCGGACCGGCACCGGCGGGGAGGTCCGCCGGCGGCTGGCCGCCGGGCGGGGTGCGGTCGTCGGGTACGCGGTCGGCTGGCTGTGCGGGTTCCACCCTCCCATCTTCGCAGCCGCCCGACCGGCGGTATCCGGCCCATCACCGCCCCGCGCCGACGCCCGGTCAGCCATCGTGTGAGGATCAGCGACAAAGCCGGCGGCGGGAGGCGTCCCGCCGTCGGTCCACCCCGCACCGTCGCGAGGAGGAGCAGCCGTCATGACGAACACCAGGACGCGGATCCCACAGGACCTCGACCGTAACCTTGCCCTCGACCTGGTCCGGGTCACCGAGGCCGCGGCGATGGCCGCCGGCCGCTGGGTCGGCCGGGGCGACAAGGAGGGCGGCGACGGGGCCGCCGTCGACGCCATGCGCAAGCTGATCAACTCGATCCAGATGCGCGGCGTCGTGGTGATCGGCGAGGGCGAGAAGGACAACGCCCCGATGCTCTTCAACGGCGAACAGGTCGGCGACGGCACCGGCCCGGAGGTGGACGTCGCCGTCGACCCCGTCGACGGCACCACGCTGATGAGCAAGGGCATGCCGAACGCGCTGGCGGTGCTCGCCGTCTCCGAGCGCGGCGCGATGTTCGACCCGAGCGCCGTCTTCTACATGGAGAAGCTCGCCGTCGGGCCGGCGTACGCGGACGTGATCGACATCAACGCCGGGGTGGCCGACAACCTCCGGCGGATCGCCAAGGTCAAGGGCACCGACGTCTCCGAGGTGACGGTCTGCGTGCTGGACCGCAGCCGCCACGACGACCTGGTCACGCAGATCCGCCGGGCCGGGGCGGGCATCCGATTCATCTCGGACGGGGACATCGCCGGCTCCATCGCGGCGGCCCGGGGCGAGTCCGACGTCGACGTGCTGATGGGCATCGGTGGCACCCCCGAGGGCATCATCTCCGCCTGCGCGCTGAAGTGCATGGGCGGGGCGATGCAGGCCAAGCTGTGGCCGCGCGACGCCGAGGAGCGGGAGAAGGCGCTCGCCGCCGGACACGACCTGGACCGGGTGCTGGGCACCGACGACCTGGTCACCGGTGACAACTGCTTCTTCGTCGCGACCGGGGTCACCTCCGGCGATCTGCTGCGCGGCGTGCGCTACCGGGCCGGCGGCGCGTACACCCAGTCGATCGTGATGCGGTCGAAGAGCGGCACCATCCGCGTGATCGACTCGTACCACCGGCTGGAGAAGCTGGCGCTCTACTCCGCGGTCGACTTCGACGGTCGTCCACTGGCCGAGCAGGAGTGAGCGTCACCGGCACGGCGACGCCCCAGACCCTGTCAGCCACCCGCCGGATCACCGGTGTCGCGCTGGCGTCGGTCTCCGGGCTCGCGGTGGCGGTGCAGTCTCGGATCAACGGCGAGCTGGGGGTACGCCTGGCCGACGGGTTCGCCGCCGCGGTGGTCTCGTTCGGCGTCGGCCTGCTGGTGCTGCTCGTGCTGGTGCCCGCCACCCCAGGGGGACGGCGCGGCCTGGTCGCGGTGCGGTCGGCCCTCACGGCGGGCACGCTCCGGCCCTGGCAGTGCCTGGGCGGGGTGTGCGGGGCGTTCCTGGTGGCCACCCAGGGGCTGACCATCGGTTCGTTGGGCGTGGCGGTCTTCACCGTGGCGGTGGTCGCCGGGCAGACCGGCAGCAGCCTCGCGGTGGACCGGGCGGGGATCGGGCCGATGGGCCGGCAGCCGGTCACCCGGCAGCGGCTGGCCGGTGCGATGCTCACCGTACTGGCGGTGGGCCTGGCGGTCGGCGACCGGTTCGGCGACCCGGGCGCGCTGGCGTTGGCCCTGCTGCCCCTGCTCGCCGGGGTGGGCATCGCCTGGCAGCAGGCGGTCAACGGCCGGGTCCGGGCGGCGGCCGACAGCGCGCTGACCGCCACCCTGGTGAACTTCGCGGTGGGCATGGTCGCCCTGCTCGTCGCGTTCGCGGTCGACATCGCGGTACGCGGCTGGCCGACCGGCGATGCGCCGACCGAACCGTGGCTCTACCTGGGCGGCCCGATCGGCATCGTGTTCATCGCGATCGCCGCGGCGATCGTGCGTTTCACCGGTGTGCTGCTGCTCGGCCTGGCCACCATCGCCGGGCAGATCGTGGGCGCCGTCGTGTTGGATGTGGTGCTGCCCACCGCGGCCTCACACCCGGGCCCGAACACCCTGCTCGGGGCCGCGCTGACCATGGTGGCCGTGCTGGTCGCCGCGCTCGCGCCGCCCACCCGCCGCTGAGTGACGCCGTCCTACCTGCCCAGCGCCCCTCGCTGACCCTGGTCGGTGACCGCCACGGACGCGAACCGGCACCGTGGTCAGCCGGCGTCGGACGAGTGCCCGGGGAACAGGTGGGCGCTCGGGTCGATGGCCACCGCCGCGTTGTTGACCGCCGTCGCGGCCTCGCCGAAGCCGGTGGCGATCAACCGGACCTTGCCCGGGTACTCGGTGATGTCACCGGCCGCGAAGACCCGGGGCAGGTTCGTCGCCATGGCGCTGTCCACCAGGATGTGCCGGCGGTCCAGCCGCAGCCCCCACTCGGCGAGCGGGCCCAGGTCGGCGGTGAAGCCGAGCGCGGCCACCACGGTGTCCACCGGCAGCGTCTCGGTCGCGCCCCCGCGTACCGCCACCTCGGCGCCGGTCACCGTGCCGTCGCCGAACAGCCGGGTGACCTCGGCGTTGACCACCACCCGCACCGGCAGCGACAGCACGCGCGCGACGGTGGAGGCGTGCGCCCGGAACTTCTCCCGCCGGTGCACCAGGGTCACCGAGCGGGCCAGCGGTTGCAGCGTCACCGCCCAGTCGAACGCGGAGTCGCCGCCCCCGACGATCAGCACGTCCTGGTCGGCCAGCTCGGCCGGCTCCGGCACGAAGTAGACGATCCCGGTGCCCGGCGCGCTGTCGGCGCACGGCAGCGGCCGAGGGCTGAAGCTGCCCAGCCCGCCGGTGATCACGACCGCGCCGCAGGCGAGCTGGTCGCCACCCGCCAGGCCGAGCACCGGCCGGTCATCTGCGTACGAAAGCTTCTCGGCCCGGGTGCCGAGCAGGTAGTCCGGGTTGAACGGAGCGGCCTGAGCCACCAGGTTGGCGACCAGATCGCGGCCCTTGACGGCGGGGAAGCCGGCCACGTCGAGGATCAGCTTCTCCGGGTACATGGCGGTGACCTGACCGCCCGGCTCCGGCAGCGCGTCGATCACCGCCACCGACAGCCCCCGGAACCCGGCGTAGTACGCGGCGAAGAGGCCGGCCGGACCGGCCCCGATCACGGCAACATCGACCTCACGCATGGCGTACCGTCGCTTTCTGCTCACGGATCAACGCTTGCTGATCTCGACGGTAGGCGGGTGGCAGCGGTCGGGCAAGCACGTCCCAGAGGCGCGCCGAGGAACCCGTCAGGGCAGGCTGAGTGTGGACCCGGAGTAGTCCGAGCCGCCGACGACCGGGCGGCGACGACGGAACAGGATCGCGGCCACCACCCCGCCGAGCAGCCCGAACAGGTGCCCCTGCCAGGAGATCCGCTCGTCGGTGGGGAGGATGCCGACCAGCTGCCAGCCGTAGAGCAGGCCGACCAGCAGGAAGACGGCGAAGTTCCACCAGCTGCGCTCGAAGATGCCCCGGGTGAGCAGGATGCCCAGGTAACCGAAGATCACCCCGCTGGCCCCGACGACCACCGAGTTGGGTGAGCCGGTGAACCAGACGCCGAGCCCGCTGACCAGGATGATGATCAGGGTCGACCAGAGGAACCGGCGTGCGCCGGCGGCCAGCACGAAGGTGCCCAGCAGGATCAGCGGGATGCTGTTGCTGTAGAGGTGGTCGAAGCCGTGGTGCAGGAACGGGGAGAAGAAGACCCCGTCCAACCCGTCGATACGCTGCGGGATGATGCCGGCGGTGGCGTCCAGGCCGAACTCGAGCCCCTGGTCGACGGCCTCGATGAGGAAGAGGAACGGGACCACCGCGCACATCGCGACGAAGGCCCGGCCGAGCGCGGCGTAGAACGCCTCGGTGCCGAACTGGTGGGGGTCGCCGCTCGCCGGGTGCAGGGTCACCCCACAACTGCTATCAGCAAAAGAGGCTGGCCGCCACTCGCGTCCCGTCCGCACCGGGCCGGTACGGACGACGGCGGGGCGGGTGGTCGCCCATCCCGCCCCGCCGTCGACACTGTCAGTAGTGGCCGTTGCTCTGGAAGTAGCCCCAGGCTCCGCAGGGCGTGTCGTACCGGCCCTTGATGTAGCCCAGCCCCCACTTGATCTGGGTGGCCGGGTTCGTCCGCCAGTCGTCGGCGACGCTACCCATCTTGCTGCCCGGCAGGGCCTGCGGGATGCCGTACGCACCGGACGAGGAGTTGCTGGCCTTGTGGTTCCAGCCGCTCTCCTTGGTCCAGAGCTTCTCCAGGCACGGGAACTCGGAGATGCCGAAACCCGCATCGATCATCATGGCGCAGCCGGTCTTGCGGTTGCCGCTGTACTCGGCGCAGGACGCCGGGATCGGCCCGTCGTACGGCTTGGGCTTCTCCGCCGCGGCACGCTCGGCTGCCGCACGCTCGGCCTTGCGGGACGCCGCGGCGGCCTTGGCCTTGCGGGCCCGCTCGGCGGCCTCCTTGGCGGCCTGCGCCGCCCGCAGCTTGGCCTCGTACTCGGCGGCCCGCTGCTTGGCGAACTTCACCCGGTGGGCGGCCTGCCGCTCGCGCTGGTAGGCGAGATCGGCGCGGTCGACCTCAAGGCCGACCTGCGCGGTCAGGCCCTGTTGCTGGGTTTCGCGGTCTTCGCCCAGGTAGAAGCCACCGGCGACGCCCACGGAGAGCAGTGCGACAGCAGCCGTACGGGCGCCCAACCGGCTCCACAGCCGACTCACGAAGTGGTCCCTTCGTCGGGGGCAAGGACGCGGCGCGGCGCGGCCACACCAGGGCCGTCAGACGTGCCGCGAGCGCCCCGACCGGTTGCCGGTCGCGCCGACGCACCGGCCCTCGCCGATGTCCGTCCATCTCGGGACGAACGATCATCAACGATTCCTGTGGTGCGTGGGCGCTCGCTGGACACCATCGCGCACAGTGAGGCCGATGGGAAACCAACCAAGCCCTTTGTGATCTGCGCCACACCGAAAATGCGGACGAAAGCCTACATAAGCACCATCAGAGCGGGATGCCCTCCAGCAGATCCGTCACCATGGCGGCGATTGGCGATCGCTCCGAACGGCTGAGCGTGACATGGGCGAAGAGCGGATGGCCCTTGAGCGCTTCGATCACCGCGGTCACGCCGTCGTGCCGCCCGACCCGCAGATTGTCCCGCTGGGCCACGTCGTGGGTGAGCACCACCCGGGAGCCCTGCCCGATCCGGGACAGCACCGTCAACAGCACACCGCGCTCCAGCGACTGGGCCTCGTCCACGATCACGAAGGCGTCGTGCAGGCTGCGCCCACGGATGTGGGTCAACGGCAGCACCTCGAGGATGCCCCGCGAGGTCACCTCCTCCAGCACGTTCTCGTGCACCACCGCGCCGAGCGTGTCGAAGACCGCCTGGGCCCAGGGCGACATCTTCTCCGACTCCGACCCGGGCAGATAGCCCAGCTCCTGGCCGCCGACCGCGTACAAGGGGCGGAACACGATCACCTTCTTGTGCCGGCGGCGCTCCATCACCGCCTCCAACCCCGCGCAGAGCGCCAACGCCGACTTGCCGGTGCCCGCCCGGCCACCCAGCGAGACGATCCCGATCGACTCGTCCAGCAGCAGGTCGAGGGCGATCCGCTGCTCAGCCGAGCGGCCGTGCAGCCCGAACGCCTCCCGATCACCCCGGACCAACCGGACCGACTTGTCCGGCAGGACCCGGCCGAGCGCTGAGCCACGCCCCGAGTGCAGCACCAGGCCGGTGTGGCAGGGCAGCCCGGCCGCCTCGTCCACGTCGAGCGTGTCGCCGGCGTACAGGCGGCCGATCTGCTCCTCGCTCAGCTCCAGCTCGGACATGCCGGTCCAGGTCGGGTCGCTGGCCTGGCCGTGCCGGTACTCGTCGGCCCGCAGGCCCACCGAGGCGGCCTTGACCCGCAGCGGCATGTCCTTGCTGACCAGCGTGACCTCCCGCCCCTCGGCGGCGAGGTTGAGCGCCACGGACAGGATCCGGGCGTCGTTGCTCTCGGTGCGGAACCCGGGCGGCAGCACGCCGTCGTCCGTGTGGTTGAGCTCCACCCGCAACGTGCCGCCGTGGTCGTTGGCGGGCACCGGGTGGTCGAGTCGCCCGTGCGTGACGCGTAGCTCGTCGAGCATCCGCAGCGACTGCCGGGCGAACCAGCCCAGCTCCGGATGGTGCCGCTTGCCCTCCAGCTCGGTGATGACCACGAGGGGCAGGACCACCTCGTGCTCGGCGAACCGGTGGAAGGCCGCCGGGTCGGACAGCAGCACGGAGGTGTCCAGGACGAAGGCCTGGCCGGCTGGTCGCGGCTCCTTGGGGTCGGCCGGCGCGGCGGCCGCCGCACGGCGGCCCCTGGTGGCGCGGCGGGTCGTGGCAGTCGCGGCCGGGGTCTGATCGGCACCGGCGGTCGAACGACGAGTCGTCACAGGCCTGCTCCGACGGATGGGCACCCGCCACCCGTGTTCCGCCTCCTCCGGTGCCCGGGGACACGGGGTCGGATGCGGAACCCCGTGTGCGAGGTCGCAGATCCGGGCGGACCGGCTGGCCCGGGAGAACCCCGTGCCATGCCTAGACGCTAGCGGCGGCGGACCGTCCCGGCTAGAGGTTGATCGTGGATCTCCGGAGACCGCCGTGTGAACACCGCACAGCCCGACGCGGCGGCGGCGGACCGGCGCCGACGGGAAACGGCGGAGCCGGCCGGGATGCATGCCCCCTGCGCGCATCCCGGCCGGTGGGGCCACCGTCACCGGTCTGACGTGGCCCCGACGGTGCGTGTCCGCCGCGGACGACGCACCGCGCTCACGCCGGTCGGCGGAACCGCGCGCGGCGGCCCGCCGACCAGCCTCAGCCGGTCCGTCGCACGAGCGTGCCGGTCGGGTGCCGCCCGGTGATCGGGGCGGCCGGCGCCGTGAACGACGACCCGGTATAGGTGGTGCCGGGGCGGGCGACGCTGCCCCCCGAGCGCACGACGCCCGCGGGTGAGACCGACAGGGCGGAGGCGATGGCCGCCTGGGCGTCGCGCCGCCGGCGGTTCCAGGCGCCCCGGTCGCCGTCGAAGTAGCCCTGCCGGTAGCCGAAGCGGTAGCCGATGCGGTAGCTGAGCTGGCCGTGCAGCCGGCCGGCCGCGTAGCTGGTGGCGCCGAGCACCAGGACGAGGAAGACCGCGAGGAACGGGCTCATCGGGCGGCCCCTTGCCGGCCCGGACGCCGGGTCATCGCTCCTCCGGCTCGACCGCGGTGGGATCCGCGACGAGCAGACGGTCCAGGTCGTCGGTGCTGACCTCCTCGACGAGCTCGACGCTGATCCGGCAGCCGTCCAGCACGACCTCGGCGACCGAGGAGCGGCGGATCTCCCCGCCCGCGTCGTAGACCCGCACGCTCAGCTCAGGACAGCCGAGATGGGTACGCCAGGCGTTCCACTCGGTGCGGTCGCCGACGCTCAGCGACAGGTAGCGGCAGCCTCGGGCGAGGTAGAGGCGCCACGGTGCGGTCAGCCCCGCGGCCACCCCCTCGGCGATCAGCCCGAAGGCCTGGGCTCGGGTGGCGAGCTCGGTCACCACACCCCCCTCGCGCCGGGGGCGTGACGCATGTGAGCACCAGTCGTCTCATGCACGTGACACACCGTAGATTGTCCCATGGGCGTGACAGTATCAGCTTTTCGTCCGTTTACCGCCGCCCCTAAAGGCATCTATTCTGCCCGCGTGACACCCCTCAACAGTGGCACTGGATCGTTTACCGGAAATCCGAGGAAGCCGTCACGTCTGCGTGACGATGGCGTGCCCAGGCGCACGCCGACGGCCGACTGGCCGTACCGTCACGGGGTGACCGAGACGGCCAATGCGCGGAAGATCGCCTTCGCCACCTTCGTCCGACGCGCGCTCGACGAGGCCCGGGCGACACGGGCCTGGAGCGGCACCGAGGTGTCCCGGCGCACCGGCGTTTCCCGGCAGACCATCAACCGGTGGGTCCGGGGCGACTGGGCCAGCGACCCGGAGGCCGAACGGGTGGTCGCCTTCTGCGAGGGCCTGGGGCTGAACCCCGCCGCGGCCTTCGCCGCCCTCGGCTGGGACCGCACGGCCGCCGGCCCGCGCGCCGGCCAACCGGCCCCGCCGATGGACCCCGACGTCGAGGCGCTGCTGCGGCGTCTGGTCGACCCGAACGTGTCGGACGCGGAGAAGTTCCACATCCGCGAAACCATCCGATATCTCGCATACCGCCCAACGCTGCCGGTCGATGTCCGAAAAAGAGGCAATCAGGCCGGGTAGTTCCTCAGATGGCGAAAGAACGCCTGGTCAGGTTCATTCGTTTGCCTCCGGGGCCGGAACGGGCACGCTAGCGTCCCTATTCGTACTGCTTGGGCTCGTCATCGGCGGGGGGACGGGACAAGGCCGAACCAAGCCCTGCGGGACAGAAGGAGGGGTCTGTCCATGACCCTGAAGTGGTTGGCAGTCGTGGTGGCCACGGTGTCGATGACACTGTGGGCGACCGGCAACGCGGTGACCCTCGTGGTCAACGGCGGGCAGCTTCCTCTGCTCGTCAACCTTTTCGTGCTCACCAGCGCCGGCACCGCGGTCATCCTGGCCGTCGTGGCGGAGCTGCACGAGCGGCTGAACGACCGGATCAGCGCACTCACCGAGTTCCTGGTGGCACGGCTCAACGAGATCGAGAACCACACCGGAGATCGCAACACCGGGTTCGTGGAGGGCTATCTCCTGAGCCATGGCCAGGAGGCCGCGGTGGTGCCGTTCGGCCGTCGCGGACGGGGAGCCGCCGAACGCTGATCAGGGGCCGCCGAGTGGGCCCACTCGGCCAGGAATGAGCCTGGATCGCCGGGGTACGCTGACGCGCGTGCCGCCGTTGAATCTGGGCAATCAGCAGCCGAGGACCCCGTTGAACGCCGACCAGGCCTGGCGGATCACCGCCGGCCGGGCCGCCGGGACCGTCCTCTTCTTCGACTTCGACGGCACACTCGCGCCCGTCGACGACGACCCCACCGCGGTACGCCCCGCGCCCAAGGCGCTGGCCGCGATCGAGGCGCTGGCGCCGGTGGTGCAGCGGGTCGCGATCGTCTCCGCCCGACCGGTGGAGTTCCTCCGGGACCAGCTCGGCGGGCTCGCCGGCGTGGACCTCTACGGCCTCTACGGGCTGGAGCACAGCCACTCCGGCGGTGAAACGGTCACCGAGCCGGCCGCGCTGCCCTGGGTGCCGACCATGGCGGAGCTGGCCGACCTGGCCCGTGCGGAGCTGCCACCCGGCACGCTCGTCGAGTACAAGCGGCTCTCCGTCGCGCTGCACTGGCGTACCGCGCCGCAGCTCGGCCCGACCATGCAGCAGTGGGGGCAGGCACAGGCCGACCGCCTGGGTCTACGGGTACAGGCCGGTCGGATGGTGCTGGAGCTCAAGCCGCCGGTCGACCGGGACAAGGGCATGGTCATCGGCGAGGTGATCCGGGAGGCCACCGGCGCCTGGTACTTCGGCGACGACGTTTCGGACATCAAGGCCTTCGCCGCGTTGCGCGCCCGAGCCGCCGCCGACCCGGACTTCTTCGGCGTCTGCGTGGCGGTGGCCAACTCGGAGACCGGCCAGGAGGTGGCGAACGCCGCCGACCTGACCATCGAGTCCCCGGCCGCCCTGGGCGACTTCCTCACCCGGGCACTGACCCACCTGCCCTGACCGGGCCGGACGGCCTCAGTCGCCGGGCAGGGGCAGGGGCACGGCAGGGTCAGGCGCCGTAGCGCCGCTGCCGGGTGGCGTACGAGCGCAGGGCCCGCAGGAAGTCGATGTGCCGGAAGTCCGGCCAGTTGAGCTCGCAGAAGTAGAACTCCGAGTGCGCGGACTGCCAGAGCATGAAGCCGGACAGCCGCTGCTCGCCGCTGGTGCGGATGACCAGGTCGGGGTCGGGCTGGCCACGGGTGTAGAGGTGCTCGGCGATGTGCTCGACGTCCAGCACCTCGGCCAGCTCCTCGATGGTGCCGCCGGCGGCGGCGTGCTCCAGCAGCAGCGAGCGCACCGCGTCGGCGATCTCGCGCCGGCCGCCGTAGCCCACCGCGATGTTGACCTCGGCGCCGCCGCTGCGGTCCCGGGTACGCTCCTCGGCGCCCTTGAGCGCCGCCGCGGTCTGCGCCGGAAGCAGGTCGAGCGCGCCGACGATGCGCAGCCGCCAGGGGTTGCCCTTCTCGGCCAGCTCCACCACCAGATCTTCGATGATCTTGAGCAGTGGGTCCAGCTCGCTGGCCGGCCGGCGCAGGTTGTCGGTCGCCAGCAGGTAGAGGGTGACGTGCCCGATGCCGGCCTGGTCGCACCAACCGAGGACATGTTTGATCTTCGCGGCTCCGACCCGGTGCCCGTCGTTCGGGTCGACGAAGCCCATCTCCCTCGCCCACCGGCGGTTGCCGTCGCACATCACCCCGACGTGCCGGGGCACCGGCTTACCCGCGAGCTTCGCCGTGAGCCGGCGCTCGTACACGGAGTAGATAAGGTTCCGCAGCGTCATCACCTAGCAGCGTAGCGACCCTGCGGGCGGATCACCGCCTCGGAGCCCCATCCCCGCCGGGGAGCCCGATGCCGATCATGGCCAGCGTACGGACGGTGAGCCGCCCGTCGCCCAGCCCCAACTCGACCACGTCGTCGAACACCCGGTCGTCCCGGCGGGCCGCCCGGACCGCCGCGTCCACCACCCGACGGCGGCGCGCCAACCAGGCCGCCACCGAACTGTGCCGCAGGTGGGTGCCGAGGCGACGACGGAGGCCGTCGGCGTAGCGGCGGGCGGCGGCCTCGGGTGCGCGGGCCGCCGCCGCACCGGCCAGCGCACCGGAGAGCAGCGCGTAGAAGATGCCCTCCCCGGTGAACGGATTGATCAGCGACAGCGCGTCCCCGGCGAGCAGGGTGCGGCCCTGCCCCGGCGCCGGCCGGTGGGTGGACAGCGGCAGATGGTGGGCACGCAGCGCGGTCACCGTCGCGGGGTCGGTGCCGGGCAGCAGCGCGGCCAGCCGGTCCAGCAGGTACGCCCGGCTCAGCGGCTCACCGCGCAGCACCTCCCCGTACCCGACGTTCGCCCGCCCGTCGCCGATCGGGAACGACCAGGCGTACGCCGGCCAGCGCGCCTGCGAGGTGACGATGAGCTGCTCGGACGGGCCGGGCAGCGCCGGCGCGTACCCCCGGATGGCCAACGCCAGGTGCCGGTCGGGGTTCGCCGGATGGCCGAGCGCCCGGCGCACCACCGACCCCGCTCCGTCCGCGCCCACCACGACCCGACCGGACACCTCCCCGTCGAGCACCACCCGGTCGGCGCGCGGCTCCACCCGTCGGACGGTGTGCCGGCGCAGCTGCGCGCCGGCGGCCACCGCGGCCGCCACCAGCCGCGCGTCGAAGACCTGCCGGGGCACCGTGTACGCCGGGCGGGGCAACGCCCGCGCCACGGCGCCACCGCCGGGGGCGATCATGCGCAGCGCGGGCAGCGGTGCGTAGCCCGCGACCGCCTCGGTCACCCCCAGTTCGGCGAGCACGTCCACCGAGTGCGCGGCGATCCCGTCACCACACGCCTTGTCCCGGGGAAAATCGGCCCGGTCCAGCAGCAGCACACTGGCGCCGGCCCGGCGGGCCGTCAGCGCGGCGGCCGATCCGGCCGGCCCCGCTCCCACCACCACCACGTCGAATTCGTCGCCCACCGCGGGCCTCCCTCCGGCCGGTGCGGCGCGGCCGGTCCGGCCCCGCCGACGATCCGCCTGCGCCGCCGGTCGCTGTGACCGACGCCACCCGCCATCCTGCCTCCTGCCCGCCCGGGTCGGCCGACACCAGGCGCCCGATCCGGCCGAAAGGCTCCGGCACGCCGACCTTTCATGCCGTACAGGTGCGTGCCGCAGCCGCCTTCGCGACTGGTCCGCGGTCGGAGGCCGACGTTGCCGGCCGCAGCCCCCGCCGCCGGCCCGTGCGCCGGAGCGTCAGACCCCCCGACCTCGCGGCGGTCGGAGACCAACGCTCCCGGCCGCTGCCACGCCGCCGGCCCGTGCGCCGGGGCGTCAGACCTGCCCGACCTCGCGGCGGTCGGAGACCAACGCTCCCGGCCGCTGCCACGCCGCCGGTCCGTGCGCCGGGGCGTCAGACCTGCCCGACCCTCGCAGGCGAGAGAGCGCGATACCTCAGAGTCATATTTATGACCCTGAGGTATCGCGCTCATCGGACCGGCCGCCACCGGGCGGATCCTCGCCGGGCGACCGACCAGTCGGTGCGGTAGCCGGGCCGGGGGCCGCGCGGGTCAGGCCGGGGTGGCGGCGCCTTCGGCGCGGGCCGCGCGCTGTAGGCCGTACATCGTCAGGGCGGCGGCGGCGAGCAGCGGGCCGCCGTCGCGGACCAGGCCGTCCACGCCCAGCAGCCACCAGCACAGCGGCAGGTCCACGGCGAGTACGGCCACCGTGACGACGACCAGCAGGCCGCGCGCCCAGTGCTTGCCGCGCATCAGGAACGCGGTGCAGAACAGCACCGCGTAGCTGGCCGTGATCCCGGCGCCGATCCAGAGCAGCACGGCCGGCACCGCGGTCAGGCGACCGTCGAGGATGGATCCGCCGGCCACCAGCGCCGGCACCAGCATCAGCGGGCTGTAGGTGAACGCCGCCACCCGGCTGGTCAACAGCCAGCCACTGGCCTCCGGCCGACGCGGCGGCATCTCCCGCCAGGAGATGCCGCCCCGGTCGATCACCAGCCGCGGTCGGTGCCGGACCAGGTGCCCGGCCAGCGCCGGCGAGCGGTAGAGCAGCCAGACCACCGCCGCGCAGAGCGCGGTGAGCGCGGCGAAGCCGAGCAACCCGGGCAGGGGCGGCACTCCATGCCGGGGCACGATCAGCCGCCCGACCGCGAAGATCGTGGTGACCGCGAGGATCAGCCCGAACGGGCGGGCGACCGTGCGCCCCCGCCGGACGTGCCCGATCAGCAGCAGGAAGCCGAACGAGCGCAGCATCGCCCAGCCGGTCCGCACCGCCAACCCGAAGCCCTGCTCTGGGGCGTACCACCAGTTGAGCAGCTCGACCACGACGGTGGCCGCCGCGGTGGTCGCGAGCAGGACGGTGAGCACCCGGACGGCGGACGGCCGCCGGACCTCGGTCTCGGCGGCCGTCCTCATGGGATCCGATGATGCCCGGCGGGGGCGGTGTTCACACCTACCGTTGCGGCTGCTCGGCGTCCAGGCGGGCCCGCAGCGCGTCCAGCTCGGCCCAGAGCACGCCGGGCAGCTTGTCACCGAACTTCTCGAACCACTCGGTGACCATCGGCAGCTCGTTGCGCCACTCGTCCGGGTCGACCTTGAGCGCGATCCGGACGTCCTCCGGGGTCATGTCCAGACCCTCGACGTCCAGCGCGTCCGGCGCCGGAACCATGCCGATCGGAGTCTCCACCGCGTCGGCCCGACCCTCGATCCGCTCGACGACCCACTTCAGCACGCGGGAGTTCTCGCCGAAGCCCGGCCAGAGGAAGGAGCCCTCCGGGTCCTTACGGAACCAGTTGACGTAGTAGATCTTGGGCAGCTTGGCCGCGTCGCCGTCGGTGCCCTTGCCCATCTCGATCCAGTGCCGGAAGTAGTCACCGGCGTTGTAGCCGATGAACGGCAGCATCGCCATCGGGTCCCGACGCACCACGCCGACCGCGCCGGACGCGGCGGCGGTGGTCTCCGAGGAGAGCGTCGCCCCCATGTAGACGCCGTGCACCCAGTCCCGCGCCTCGGTCACCAGCGGGATGGTGTCCTTGCGGCGGCCGCCGAAGAGGATCGCGTCGATCGGCACGCCGTTGGGGTCGTAGTAGTCCTCGGCCAGGATCGGGCACTGCGTGATCGGGGTGCAGAACCGGCTGTTCGCGTGCGAGGAGAGGGCATCGCTCTCCGGCGTCCAGTCGTTGCCCTTCCAGTCGATCAGGTGCGCCGGGGGCTCGCCCATGCCCTCCCACCAGATGTCCCCGTCGTCGGTGAGGCCCACGTTGGTGAAGATGGAGTTGCCCCGGTCCAGCGTGCGCATCGCGTTGGCGTTGGTCTTCCAGTCGGTGCCCGGCGCGACGCCGAAGAGGCCGTACTCCGGGTTGACCGCGTAGAGGCGACCGTCCTGGCCGAACCGCATCCAGGCGATGTCGTCGCCGATGGTCTCGACCTTCCAACCCGGGATGGTCGGCTCCACCATGGCCAGGTTGGTCTTGCCGCAGGCGGAGGGGAACGCGCCGGCGATGTGGTAGACCTTGCCCTCCGGCGAGGTGATCTTGAGGATCAGCATGTGCTCGGCGAGCCAGCCCTCGTCGCGCCCCATCACGCTGGCGATCCGCAGCGAGTAGCACTTCTTGCCGAGCAGCGAGTTACCGCCGTACCCGGAGCCGAACGACCAGATCTCCCGGCTCTCCGGGAAGTGCGAGATGTACTTCGTCTCGTTGCACGGCCAGGCGACGTCCTGCTGGCCCGGCGCGAGCGGAGCGCCGATCGAGTGCAGCGCGTGCACGAAGTCCGCGTCGTCGCCCATCGCCTCGAGGATCCGGGCGCCCATCCGGGTCATGATGCGCATCGAGGCGACCACGTACGGGCTGTCCGTGATCTCGACACCGAACATCGGGCTCTCGGCCTCGACCGGGCCCATGACGAACGGGATGACGTACATGGTGCGACCGCGCATCGAGCCGCGGTACAGCTCGGTCATCGTCCGCTTCATCTCGGCCGGCGCCATCCAGTTGTTGGTGGGGCCGGCGTCCGCCTCGTCGACGGAGCAGATGAAGGTGCGCTCCTCGACCCGGGCGACATCCGTGGGGTCGGTGCGCGCGTAGAACGAGTTGGGCTTCTTCTCCGGGTTCAGCCGGATCAGGGTGCCGGCCTCGACCAGCTCATCCGTGAGGCGGCGCCACTCCTCGTCGGACCCGTCCACCCAAACGACCCGGTCGGGGGTGGTCAGTTCCGCGACCTCACGGACCCAGGCGAGCAGTTTCGGATTGGACGTCGGGGCCTGATCGATACCCCGCACAACAGCCGGAGCAACCATGACACATCTCCTTGTGGTCGACGCTGACCGATCTATGGGATGCACGAGTCTCAGCGGCGCGATGCGTCGCCTTCGTGGAAACCTGGGATTGGCCTCAGCGTAAACCGGGCAGCCTTCCGAGTCAGTGGGACTGGTTGTGAAGAACTGCACAAGGTACGGCTACGCTGCGGCATTCAGAGCTATTACCCGCTTTCCCGCGCAGTTTCACGCAAATTTTGTTGTGCACCCCGGCCGACGTGAGTTGCGGTCGGGCGGCGAACCGGCCCCGCCGACCGGTGCGTGGATTCCCGTTCCGGGGCGCGTCAGTCCTCCGATTGGTTACGCTGCGTCCAACAGCGACGCACCCCGCGCACAACCGGCACGAGCGACCACGCCTGCTCGCCGTTGCTACCCCGCTGACTGGTCACCAGCCGGTAGGCTCGGCCCGTGGCCGCCACGATGACCGGGGAGCAACCGGGTCCCCGGCAGACCCGGCCGGGTCTGATCCGGGCACTGCTCGACCGTTTCGGTCACCTCGTCCGCGAGTTGAGCAAGTTCGCCACGGTCGGCAGCATCGCCTTCCTCGTCGACTTCGCCCTGTTCAACTACCTGACGACCGCTCGTGGCGTCGAACAGGTGACGGCGAAGACCATCTCCACCATCATCGCGGCCACCCTCGCCTTCGTCGGCAACCGGTTCTGGACCTGGCGGCACCGCCAGCGCAACAACCCCGCCCGGGAGTACGCGCTCTTCTTCTTCTTCAACGCCGTCGGCCTCGGCATCGCGGTGGCCTGCCTCGCAATCAGCCGCTACGGGCTCGGCAGCATCTGGCCAGAGGTGTTCCAGACGCCGCTGGCCGACAACATCGCCAGCTTCATCGTCGGCACGGGCCTCGGCACGCTCTTCCGATTCTGGTCCTACCGGCGGTTCGTCTTCGTCGAAGCGGGAACCCGGACCGTTCCGCAGGTGAAGCACGACCGAGACCACGGGGCGTGACCTGCCGCCCACCTCGTCCGGCCGGTGATCGCCGGCTTCACCGACTGCCCTAAGGTGTTTCGCATGCGTCTTGTCCGTCTGCTGCCTGAGCGCTGGCAGAAGTTCATCCGCGAGGCGCTCAAATTCGGCATCGTCGGCGGCATCAACACCGTCATCAATTACGCGGTGTTCAATGTCCTTGCACTCACCGTCTTTGCCGATGGTCAGTTGAAGGCCACCGTGATCGCGACCATCGTTGCCACGATCACGTCGTATCTTATGAATCGTCACTGGACGTACCGGGATCGCCCGAAATCGGCGCTCCGGCGGGAGTACGTCCTGTTCTTCCTCTTCAACGCGACCGGCCTGCTCATTGAGCTGGGCGTCCTGGCCGCCGCCAAGTACGGTCTCGGCGTGCACGGGCTGCTCGCGCTGAACGTGGCAAAGACCGGTGGCGTGCTGCTGGCCACCCTGTTCCGGTTCTGGTCGTACCGGACCTTCGTCTTCCAGCCCGTCGTCCCGGCCGAGGCCGAGGCGAAGGCCGAGCCGACCTGGCACAGCATCCCGCGCGACGAGTGGGACACGATGGCCGAGATGGACCCGGTCGCCGAGCTGGCCGAATCCGTCTCCGAGCTGGAGGAGTCGGAGACCGGCGACCGCCCGGCGTCCACACCCGGCCCGATCGGCGCTCCCACCCAGGGCAGGCCCACGCCGTTGAGCGCTGGTTTCTCCGCAGACCTGGACGCGGAACTCGCCGCGGAGCTGCACGCCGGCACCCGCCGCGCGCCCCGCCGGTGACACCACCCGCAGCCCGTTCCGGCACCGGGACACGCGCCGAGCTGTTCTTCGAGGACCTCGTCCCGGGGCTCACCGTCGACCTCGGCGTGGTCACGGTCGACGGCGACGAGATGGTTGCCTTCGCCCGCCGCTTCGACCCGCAGTGGTACCACGTCGACCCGGAGCTGGCCGAAGCGAGCCGGCACGGCGGTCTCATCGCCAGCGGCTTCTACACGGTCAGCCTGTTCATGCGGGCGTACGTCGACCACCTGCTGTCCCGCGCGGCGGCGGACGCCTCCCCCGGCCTGGAGGAGCTGCGCTGGCTCGCCCCGGTGCGCGCCGGTGACCGGCTCGCCGTCCGGGTCGACGTGATGGGCGCTCGACCGTCCACCGCCCGCCCGGGCCTCGGCACCGTCAGCCTCACCGGCACCATGCTTCGCCTCGGCGCGGACGACCGGCCCGAACAGGAGGTGCTGCGGACCCGCTTCCGCGGCTGGTTCGCGCTGCGCCCGGCCGAACCCCGGCCCGGGTCCGAACCGTCCGACACGGAGCCGTCCGACACGTAGCCGTCCGGGGCCGCACCACCCGCCTGACCCGCCCCGGCGCGGTGGCCGGGGCGGTCGCGAAAGTCCGGATCAGGTCGTGGTGTCCCGCAGCGGCTTGCCCTCGCGCATGTCGGCGAGGATGTCACGCATCTCCCCGTCGCCCAGCGAGTGCTTGTCGTGCTGAGCCTCGACCAGCTCGTACAGGGTGGTCTGCACCTGGCCGACCCCCGGGACGTCGGCGAGCACCGACTGGCCGCGTTCTCCGGCGGACTCGATGGTCAGCGTGCCGCAGCCCAGCAGCCGCTCGATGAAACGCTGGTTCATGGAGTGGTCGTTGATCCGGGTGAGCGGAAGGTCCCGGCGGTCCCGCGAGAAGACACCCTGCTGGAGCAGCACCCGCTCGTTGGTGAACAGGTAGTGCGTGGTGCGCCAGACCAGGAACGGCCACAGCCCGAGCCAGAGCACGGCGACCAGGGCGACCACTCCGATCACGGCCAGCGCGATGGAGCCACCGCCGCCCGCCGGGAGCAGGAGCACGCCGGCGACCACCGCCGCGACGGCCAGCACCAGCACCGCGATCGGCCGGATCAACGCCTTCCAGTGCGGGTGCAGGTGCAGCACGACGTGCTCGTCCTCGGTGAGCACGTCTTCGGGGAACGCCACGGGAACCTCCATCGCCATTTTTCCGACGCGCAGACCGTAACCGGTCCAACAGCCCCGGCGGATCAGCCGCGCGGAGTGGGTTGTGTCAGCCGGGGACCGTTTCTTTCACCGGAGGTGAAGGACGTCGCCGGCGGCCAGGACACGGTCGCCGGTGGGGGTGGTGACCAGGAGCTGACCGTCCGGGTCCACGCCGGTGGCGGTGCCGGTCAGGTCGTCGCCGCCGGGCAGCAGGACCCGCACCTCACGGCCGACGGTGGAACAGGCCGCCAGGTAGGCGTCGCGGAGGCCGCTGGCCACCGCGTCCCCGCCGGCGGAGCGCCAGCGGTCGTACCAGTCGGCGAGCGCGCGCAGCAACGCCCGCAGCAGCGGATCCCGGTCGGTGGCCGCCGCGCCGGCCAGTTGCAGCGAGGTCGCCGGCAGCCCGGTCGGGTTCACCGGCAGCTCGTCGGCGCGCAGCGTCACGTTGAGCCCGATACCCAGGACGATCGCCGGCGGGTGGTCCGGCGAGCGCCCGGGCACTCCCTCGGCCAGCACGCCGGCGCACTTCGCGTCGCCGATCAACAGGTCGTTGGGCCACTTCAGGGTGGCCTCCAGCTCCGCCAGCCGGGCCACCGCCTCGACCAGCGCGACGCCGGCCAGCAGCGGCAGCCAGCCGTACCCGGTGGGCGGCGCCGCCGGCCAACCGCGGTCCGGCACGGCCTCGCCGGGCCGCAGCAGCACGCTGGTGGTGATCCCGGCCCGTGCCGGCGACTGCCAGACGCGACCGCGCCGGCCGCGACCGGCGGTCTGCCGCTCGGCGACCACGACCAGACCCTCCGGCTCACCGGCCCGGGCCGCCTCGGCAACGTCGGCGTTGGTGGAGCCGGTCTCTGCCCGCAGCTCCAGCCGGGACCACGGGCCGTGCGGCGCGACCAACGCGCGCCCCAGCCGGGCCGCCGAGAGCGGCGGGCGGTCCAGATCGGTGTACGGGGAACCCGGCATCCCGTCAGCCTACGGCGGTGGTCGCAGGAGCACTGAGGCGTACTGCACAGCGGCGCCGGCCTGAACCATCGTTATATTCCCTGGGTGACTACCGAGACCGGGACCAACATCCACAGCACCGCGGGCAAGCTGGCGGACCTGGAGCGCCGGGTCGACGAGGCGGTGCACGCCGGATCGGCGCGCGCGGTCGAGAAGCAGCACGCCCGGGGCAAGAAGACCGCCCGCGAGCGGATCGAGATGCTGCTCGACGAGGGCTCCTTCGTCGAGCTCGACGAGCTGGCCCGGCACCGGTCCACAGCCTTCGGGCTGGAGAAGAACCGGCCGTACGGCGACGGTGTGGTCACCGGCTACGGCACGGTGGACGGCCGGCAGGTCTGCGTCTTCGCCCAGGACTTCACGGTGTTCGGTGGCTCCCTCGGCGAGGTCTTCGGCGAGAAGATCGTCAAGGTGATGGACCTGGCCATGAAGATCGGCTGCCCGGTGGTCGGCATCAACGACTCCGGCGGGGCGCGTATCCAGGAGGGTGTGGTCTCGCTCGGCCTCTACGGCGAGATCTTCTTCCGCAACGTGCGGGCCTCCGGCGTCATCCCGCAGATCTCGCTGGTCATGGGCCCCTGCGCCGGCGGCGCGGTCTACTCCCCGGCGGTCACCGACTTCACCGTGATGGTCGACCAGACCTCGCACATGTTCATCACCGGCCCCGACGTGATCAAGACGGTGACCGGCGAGGACGTCGGCATGGAGGAGTTGGGCGGGGCGCGTACGCACAACTCGCGCAGCGGCAACGCGCACTACCTCGCCACCGACGAGGAGGACGCGGTCGACTACGTCAAGGCGCTGCTGTCGTACCTGCCGTCGAACAACCTCGACGAGCCGGTGGTCCTCGACGCTCCCGCCGAGCTGGCGATCAGCGACGAGGACCGCGAACTGGACACGCTGATCCCGGACTCGGCCAACCAGCCGTACGACATCCACCGGGTGATCGAGCACGTCCTCGACGACGGGGAGTTCCTGGAGGTCCAGCCGCTCTACGCGCAGAACATCGTGGTCGGCTACGGCCGCGTCGAGGGGCGCCCGGTCGGCGTGGTGGCCAACCAGCCGATGCACTTCGCCGGCACCCTGGACATCGCCGCCTCCGAGAAGGCCGCCCGGTTCGTCCGCACCTGCGACGCGTTCAACATTCCGGTGCTGACCTTCGTGGACGTGCCCGGCTTCCTCCCCGGCACGGGCCAGGAGTGGGACGGCATCATCCGCCGGGGCGCCAAGCTCATCTACGCGTACGCCGAGGCGACCGTCCCCAAGGTCACCGTGATCACCCGCAAGGCGTACGGCGGGGCGTACGACGTGATGGGCTCCAAGCATCTCGGCGCGGACCTGAACTTCGCCTGGCCGACCGCGCAGATCGCGGTGATGGGCGCGCAGGGCGCGGTGAACATCCTCTACCGCTCGGAGCTGGCCGGCGCCGAGGACCCGGCTGCGGTTCGGGCCGAGAAGATCGCCGAGTACGAGGACACCCTGGCCAACCCGTACGTGGCCGCCGAGCGCGGATACATCGACTCGGTCATCCCGCCGCACGAGACCCGGACCCAGATCGTCCGCGCGCTACGCGTCCTGCGCACGAAGCGCGAGACCCTTCCGCCGAAGAAGCACGGCAACATCCCGCTCTGACGCGGTCGTGGTCCCCTGATCCGCCAACCCGTTCCGGTCAGCAGGACGGGTTGGCGGCGAGGCACATCCGGCGCGCCGCCACCACGGCCAGGCGGCGCAGCTCCGGCTCGGGGCCGTCCTCTCCCAGAGTGAGCACGGTGATCAGGTCACCCACCCGCACCACCGCCGTGCTGGTCGGCGGGGACTCGCCACCGATGGCGCTGCCGGTCTTCTGGTCACGGGGCTGCGACACGGTGTGGCGCAGCATGGCGGACCCGTCGCCGGCGAAGTCCCGCTGGACCACCGCCCACTGGTCTGTCACCACCCCGGTTCCCTTGCGTCCCGCGACCTCGTACGCCCCGGACCGGTGCCACTCGGCGCAGGGAGCCACCAGCCTGTCGAGGTCGCCGAAGAACGACCCGGCCACCTCCGGCGTCACCCGGTACAGATCCTGACTGAGCAGGAAGTCATCGGGGCCGGCGTCGGCGGCCGCCGCGGGCTTCCGGAGCATGGTCAGCCCCCGCGACCAGCGGGACGTCTGCCAGGCAGGGGCCAATCCCTGCTCCTTGCGGCAGTAACCCAGCATGTCCTCGACGACGACCATCTCCCCCAACCCCGACTGGCTGAGCCGCACCTGCGCCGGCTGAGCCAGGTCGGACGCTTGCAGCAGCGAGTCGACGGCGATCTCGCCCCGGACCGGTGCGGTCGGGCTCGCCGAGGCGGCCACCGGGGGTGGCGTCGGTCCACGACCGTTGCCGACCACGGCGACGGCCGATGCCCCCGTGATCACCAGCACGGCCGTCGCCGCGAGTGCCCCGGTCCGCCGACTGCGCCGCCGGGCCCGGGCCCGGATCTCCTGCGGCTCGGGCCATCGCACGTCTCCCAGGTCCCGGTGGATCCGTTCGACGAATGCCAGGTCGTCACGCATCGGTAGCCTCCTCCAGATCAGAGACGGCGAGCAGCCCGGCGAGCGCGGCACGCCCCCGGGAGAGTCGGGCCTTGACCGTGCCCACCGGGGCCTCGGTCTCCCGTGCCACCTCGGCGACCGGCATGCCCATCAGGTAGTACAGGGCGATGGCCGTGCGCTGCTCCTCGGGCAGCCGGCGCAGCGCGGCGACCACTTCGACGGTGTCGGTGCCCGGGCCGGGGACGGTCTCGGTGGCCCCGTGCCGCAGGTACGCGCGGGCACGACTGCGCAGGCTGCGCCACCGGCTGACCGCGATCCGGCTGGCCACGACCCGCACCCACGCCTCCGGGTCGTCGTACCGGCTGACCGTCGACCAGCGCTGCCACGCCCGGATGTACGCCTCCTGCACGGCGTCCTGCGCCTCGATCCGATCACCGGTGAGCGCGTAGACGAAACCGAGCAGCCGTTGCCGGCTCCCACGGTAGAACTCGTCGAACCCGTCGACGTCCGGCACCCGCTACCTCCCCGTGTCGGTCGCAGGGAACACGCGCCGGGCAGGGCGGTCGGTTGCCCCGCTCAGGCGATCATCTTCTCCAGCTCGGCGAGCGGGAAGGCGCCCGCCCCGATCCGTTCGCGGACCGCCCGGCGTACCGCGCGCTGCACGGCCACGTTGGCCGGCGTCGGTACGCCGTGCAGCCGGCCCAACAGCGCGATCTCACCGTTGAGGTGGTCGACCTCGGTCGAGCCGGTGCCCCGGGCCAGGCTCTGCCAGGTGGAGCCGCCGGAACGGTCCGCACCCGCGACCGCGCGCTGCTGAACCCGGTCGCCGCGTTCGGCCCGCTCCTCGTCCGGCGAGGTGTGCGCGATGCGGGCGGCGGTGAGCGCGGCGACGCCCTCGGCGCGTACCCGCTCGGCCAGCGCGTCCGGGATGTCCCGACCGAGCAGCGCCTGGAGGCCGTTGCCGAGGTTGGCGAGCAGCTTGCCGTACTTCCAGCGCATCACGTCCTGCCGGACCGGTGCGACGAAGCCGGCGGCGGTCAGGTCGGCGGCGATCGCCCGGTCGGTGTCGTCCACGTCCGCCGGGTACCGCCCGACGTGCAGCATTCCCGGGTGCGGGTAGCCGTTGGCCACCACCACGCCCGGGTCGAGGTGGGTGGCCGGCAGCCAGACGCACACCGGATGCACGTCGGCGAAGAGCCGCAGCGCGGCCCGCTCGTTGGCCACCCCGTTCTGCGCGGTGACCAGCGGCAGCCGCTCGCCCGCCGTACCACCACCGGCCACCGGCGCGTCCACCCAGGCGGCCAGCGCACCCGAGGTGTCCTGCGACTTCACGGTGAGGATCAGCACCGTGTCGGCCGGCAGCGGGCGGTCACCGGGGCCGTCCACGGCGGCGAGCCGGGCGGTGACCTCGCCGTCGGGCTGGCGCAGGGTCAGACCCCGCTCGCGGATCGCGTCCAGGTGCGCGCCCCGGGCCACCAGGGTCACGTCCCGGCCGGCCTCCGCCAGCCGTACACCGATGGTCCCGCCAACCGCGCCCGCCCCGATGATCACGTATCGCATGGCACTCATTCTGCTCCCAGGCTGGTGAGGAACGGGCCTGCCAGGAGCAGGGCGCCCGCGACCAGAGCGGCCAGGTTGACCAGGGCGAAGAGGAGCACCCAGAAGAACGCCGGGAACGGGGTCAGCCCGGCGAGCTGGTCGGCGTCGGAGGCCGGCATCCGGCCGCGTGAGCGCAGCTGTTGCAGCTCGACCACCGGCCGCACTCCGCCGAGCAGCAGGAACCACACCCCGGTGTACGCGAACGCGGCCTGCACCTGCGGGGTGGCGTACCAGGAGACGGCGAGTACCACGGCGCCGGTGACCAGCAGCGACACCACGCCGAAAGCGTTGCGGATCATGATCAGCATGGCGAGGAGCAGCGCCACCGCGACCCAGAGCAGCAGGGTGATCCGGTTGCCGCCGAGCAGCCAGGCGCCGGCCAACCCGACCAGCGGCGGGGCGACGTAGCCGGCGAGCAGGGTGAGGATCATGCCCGGCCCACTGGGCCGGCCGGCCGAGAGGGTCAGGCCGGAGGTGTCCGAGTGCAACCGGATCCCGCGCAGCTTGCGGCCGGTGAGCAGGGCGACCAGGGCGTGCCCGCCCTCGTGCGCAATGGTGATGGCGTTACGGGCGATCCGCCACGGCAGCCGGGTGCTGACCACCACCAGCGCGACGGCCGCGGTCAGCAGCACCAGCAGCGGGGGCGGGTCCGGCTGCGCGCCGAACAGCGTGTCCCACAGGTCGCCCAGCCCGTCGATCGACATCATGGGGCGCGAGCCTACCGGCGGCGTTCAGTGTCGGTCCCGGGCCACCGGCTCGTATCGTGTGAGACTGATCGGGTGGCGAGCGGAGCGGGAGGTGGCCGCCGGTGAGTGCGGAACCGCTGGGACACCACGTCGGGCTCTGGACCGAGGCCGACTACCTCGCCCTGAGCGAGACCCCGGACCGGATCGAGCTGCTCGACGGGAGCCTGATCGTGAGCCCTGCCCCGAGCAAGCGGCATCAGTTGGTGTCGTGGAACCTCGTCGACAGCCTGCGCCCAGCGGCGCGGCCGCACAGTCTCCTCGTTTTCGAGGCGGTCAACGTACGGCTCGGGGTCGACCGGATCGTCATCCCCGACGTGGTCGTGGCGGACACCGACGACGAGGGCACGGTCGTGGAGGCGCCCGAGGTCCTCTTGGTCTGCGAGGTCGTCTCACCGGGTGATGCCGCCGCCGATCGGCTGGTCAAGATGCAGCTCTACGCCATCGCGCGGATCCCCTGGTATCTGCTGGTCGAGCAGGACGGTGACGGTCACTCGCTGCGGCTGTACCGGCTGGACGGCGAGCACTACGTCGAGGACCAGGTGGCCAAGCCCGGCGAGGTGCTGACCATCGTGGAGCCGTTCCGCTGGCAGCTCGACCCCGCCGCCCTACGCTGAGCCATCCCATCGCGACGTTCAGCACCCACAGACCCCCGTCGATGAAAGTTTCTTCAGCAACTCTTGCGATCTAGGGCACTTACCTCCAAAGATGGGCGTCAATAGACCGACGTCCTTGGAGGCAGCCATGGCCCGTACCAGATCACCGCTGCGCCGCGTGCTCGCGGCCGGCCTCACCCTCCTCGCCACCGCGGCGGCGACCCTGGTCGCGACCGCCGGTCCGGCGGCCGCCGCCACCACGCCCGGTGTGGACGTGTCCCGCTACCAGGGCACCATCAACTGGACCAGCGTGCGCAACGCCGGCATCCAGTTCGCCTTCATCAAGGCCACCGAGGGCACCAGCTACAAGGACCCGAACTTCAACGCGAACTACGTCAACGCGTACAACGCCGGGGTGATCCGCGGGGCGTACCACTTCGCCCGGCCGAACATCTCCGCCGGCTCGACCCAGGCCAACTACCTGGCCTCCAACGGCGGCGCCTGGTCGGCGGACAGCCGGACCCTCCCCGCAGCGCTCGACCTGGAGGCCAACCCGTACGCCGGCGGCTACTGCTACGGCCTCAGCACCACCGGGATGCGCAACTGGGTCCAGGACTTCCTGAACACCTACCGCTCCCGCACCGGCCGCTACGCGGTCATCTACACCACGACCAGCTTCTGGAACCAGTGCACCGGCAGCTGGACCGGCCCGTGGGCGAACCACCCGCTCTGGCTGGCCCGCTGGGCGAGCACGCCCGGTGCCCTGCCGGCCGGCGCGCCGGTGTGGAGCTTCTGGCAGTACACCAGCACCGGTGCCGTCTCCGGGATCAGCGGCAACGTGGACCGCAACTACTGGAACGGCGACCGGTCGCGGCTGATCGCACTGGCCAACAACACGCCCTGACGGGCCGTTCCGCCTGATCCGCCTGGGGAGGCTGGTTGGCGGCAGCGGGATCGGCTGTCACCTCACGGTCGACAATCGGTCCGGCTGCCGCCACGTCACCGGTACGGGTCAGGCCCGCCGTCGGCTCATCGCCGGCACCACGACCGGAGCGTCCTCACGGACCAGATCACTCCGCCGGGTCAGCCGCCAGGCAGCAACCCCGCAGACGGCAATGGCCACGACGCTGAGCAGCGCGATGAGCGCCCAGACTCCCACGCTGACCAGCAGCAGGACCGCATCGCCGAGCGCGACGAGCATCCACAGTGCCAGCCGGGGCCGGGCGTCCCTCCGTCGGTAACTCATGTCGTACCTCCTTCCGTCGTCGAAGGTCAGATACCCCGGACGACGGAAGGTCATGCGAATCAGTTTCGTACCGGTGCGAATCCCGTGGATCAGTTCACCCGGTCGGGCTTGAATCCCTTGACGATCTGGTCGAAGTTGGCGAGGTTGGCCTGCCAGTCCTTCTCCGCCACCTCCCAGCGGATGGCGTAGCCCCGGTTGCTGGCGGTCGCGAAGCCCCGGTTGCGCACGTGGATGCGGGTGTTGTCCCGAGTCTCCAACCACTCCCAGTCGGCGCAGGTCCGGTACCAGTTGCAGCTCCTGATGGCGCCCACCAACTGGTAGTTGTTGACCAGATTCTTGCGGTCGCTCTCGATGCTCTTCCAGTCGGCCACAGCGTCCTTCTTCGGGCTGGGGGTCCACTGGACCAACATCTCGCCCACTCCGTTGTTCTGCCGGAAGATGGCCGTGTCCGAGTTGGTCTGCCCGCCGCTCCAGCCCGGCGGGAGCGGGATGGAGAAGGTCGACCCCTCGTACAGCTTCCAGCCCGGCGGCAACGCGTTCGGGTCGACCGAGGGAGTTGCCGACGGCGTGGGACTCGGAGCGCTGCTGGTGGGCGGAGGCGCCGCCGGAGCCGTGGTCTGCGCCGGCGCCGACGCCCCAGCAGCCCCGGTCGGCTCGGCCTGCGGGGTGTCCTCGTCGTTGCCACCGCCGAGCTTCGGCACGATCACCACGAGGCCGATCAGCAGCAGGGCCACCAGGGCCCCGATCAGCAGGTTGCGTCGGGTGTTGTTCGGCTTCGTACCCTCCGACAGCGGCACCGCCGCGCGCCCGGCCGGGCCGACCGGGGGCATGACCGACGTTGGCGTCGGCGGCTTGCGCTGTTCCGGGGCCACCGGCGGACCGTCGACCTCGGTCGGCTCGTCGTCGGTGTCCGTCGTACCGTCGGATGCTGCGCCGGACGCTGCCGCGACGCCCGCCGTGGGCTCGGCGTCGGCGGTGTCCGGACGGTCGATGGCGGCGGTCGGCTCGGCCGGCGCCGGCACCAGCGCGGTCGGGTCGGCGTCCGGCCCGGAGGGCACGACGGCCGTCGGCGTGGCGTCACTCGTGGAGGTCTCGGCCGCGGCGACCGGCGGGGTCCGCGGAGCCGGCGGCGACACCGGGCGGTCGGCGCGCTCCTCGGCGGGTCGCGGCGCCGGCACGAGCGGCGGGCGCGGCTCGCGCGGGCCGTTCGGCCCAGGCCGGCGTACGCCATCCAGCAGCGAGATGCTGCGCGCCCGCTTGCCCCCGGCGCGCCGCAGCAGCCGCTCCGCCACCTCGGCGTTGATCCGCTCGTTCGGGTCCTTGCGCAGCAGGCCGTTGAGCACCGGCTTGAGTGGACCGGCGTTCTTCGGCGGCGGCATCGGCTCGGTGGCCAGCGCGGCCAGCGTGGCGATCGCCGACGGCCGCGCGTACGGCGACTTGCCCTCCACCGCCGCGTAGAGCGTCGCGCCCAACGACCACAGGTCGGCCTCCGGCCCGGCGGTGCCCTCCCGGGCACGCTCCGGAGAGATGTACGCGGGCGAACCCAGGACCATGCCGGTGCGGGTGACGTTCGGGTCACCCGGGATGGTCGCGAGACCAAAATCGGTCAGCACAACCCGACCGTCGTCACCGAGCAGCACGTTGCCGGGCTTGACGTCGCGGTGCATGACGCCCGCCTTGTGCGCCGCGTTGAGGGCGCCCAGCACGCCCAGGCCGATCTCCACCGCGCGGGCCGGCGTCACCGGTCCGTCCTCGGCGAGGGTGTCCTGCAACGACTTCGACGCCACGTACTCCATGACGATCCACGGATCGCCATCGGTGCGGAGAACATCGAAGATGCGGACCACATTGACGTGGTTGAGCCGGGCGATGGCCCGCGCCTCGCGCAGCGAGCGCTCCCGCATCTCGCGGCGCTCCTCGTCGGTGAGGCCGGGCGGCGGCACCAACTCCTTGATGGCGACGTCCCGGTGCAGCACCTCGTCGCGCGCCTTCCACACCCGACCCATGCCGCCCTGGCCGAGCGGCGACAGAAGCCGGTATCGGTCAGCGACGAGTTGGGGAAGCGCGTTCGACATCGGTGAGACGGTACCCGGACCCGCTGATCGTCACACCGCCGGCACGCCACTCTGCGTTCCCGGTAACTTCGCGGCGCGTACCCTGGCGTCATGTCTGCCGAAGAGCCGCTGTTCCGGGTCGTCCGCGGCGTGCCCACCGCCGAGGAACTGGCCGCCCTGGTGGGGGCGATCGTCCTCCGGTCCCGTCCGGCCGCCGCCCCCGCGCCGGCGGCCGCGTCCGCCTGGGCGCGCAGCGCTCGACCGGCCGGCACGACGCTCACGGCCGGCCCGGGCGGATGGCGCTCCGCCGGTCTGCCCCGCTGACCCGAACCGCCGCGCGGGGGCTGCCAGCGTCGCTCCCAGCCGTTAACCTCACTCAGGGAAACGGTGCCGTGACGGGTAGGGAGGATCGATGATCCCCGAAGAGGACCGGCCAACCCCCTGGCTGCGCAACTACGGCGGCATCGAGGCCGACATCCGCCAGCTCCGGGAGTTCGCCGACCGGCTCGCCGCAGAGGTCGAACGCAACTACGCGCCACACCTGTCGTACATCGCCGACGACATGTCCGCCCAACTGCCCAACCCGTGCGACGCCTTCATCGAGCTGGTCACCTTCCTGCACGCCCACCACGAGACGCAGCAGGCCACCGCCGACATGGTGTACGCCGTCCGAGGCGCCACCGGCCACCTGGCCGCCGTCGCCGACCGCGTCGCCACCCAGTACTCCGACGCCGACGCCTTCTCGGCCGCCCGCGTGGTGGACGTGCAACGGGCGCTCGCCGACCCGGGGACCGTCCTGCCCGGAGGCCCGACGCCGATGCTGCCCGACCCGACCGGCCCCGACGGCGACCGGCCGGTGGTGCTGCCGTGATCGAACGGGGCAGCGGCCGCACCTCCGGCGTCACCGACTGGCAACTGATGGACGTCAACAGCATGTGGGCGTGCCTACAGGACCACGACACCGCCAACCACTGGAAGCAGGTCGCCGGCTGGCGCAAGGTCTGCGACCTGGCCCAGATCCACCTCGGCCGGCTCCACGAGTACCGGCGCGGCCTCGCCGAGGCGTGGCCGCCCGAGACCAGCGCCGCGTCCCGCACCTACCTCGCCCAACTCGACGAGCTGATCGACAAGGTGCGGCACACCCACGACGCCGCCGCCGCCAACTACACCGCGCTCTCCGCCGCCACCCAGGCCATCGGCACCACCCGCGCCGAGCTTCGCAAGGTCCATGAGGAGTACGCGACCAAGCTCCAACAGAAGCAGGCGTACGAGGCGACGGCGGCCGACCCGAAAGCGGTCATGGGCAGCCGGGTCACGCAGTCACCGGTCACGGATGCGGAACTGGAGGGGCTGAACGCGCGGGCGCGGGGCATGATGTTCAACCTCAGTGGCGAACTCCAACAAGCCCAAGCCACCCTCCGCCAACCTCCACCAAGGCCGGCCCCGAGGGTTGATGAACAAGTCGCCACAACAACCGGAGACGCAGCTCCTACCATCCCTCCAATCGTGCCGGTACCCATGTCGGGAACCGGAAGAGCATCAATCAGCGCACCTTCCGCAAATGGACATCAGCCCGAGCGGCTGTCGACTGCGACCGGGGTCGGTCCCGTACTCGGTAGCGCTATCGCAGGTTCGATCGCACCAATCCAGGACGTGTCCCGCGCTCCCCTCCCAGGGCCTGTCAATTCAGCGCCTGGCTTCGGACTGCCACCCGCGGGGCCAATAACGAGCCCCGCGCCACAACGCCCACAAACGCCTGCGCCGCGTAGTACAGCGGGAGGATCGGCCCCCGGCGGAGCCAAGGGCGGTGGCATCTCCCCGGCGCCCCGATCGATGCCCCCTGGCGGCTTGATTGGGGGGACACCAGGTTCAGGACTGGGTCAACCTAGTGCAGGTTCGATCCCACCACGCCGGATCAACCCCGTCGGAGGCGTCATCGGAGGCGGTGGGGCTGGCACCGCACCGACGGGAGGCGCAGGTTCTCGGCCTGGCGCACGGCGCAGCCTCGGCGGCGTAAACGGCGGTCCTCCCCTTGGCGGCGCCCCCGGTTTCGGAGCGGGCCAAAGCATGGGCGCCACCCCGGGTCGAACACGGCCCGACGATTCTCTTGATACCACCGGCGAGCCCCGCCGCTGGGACCCAGATCATCCTTGGGAGACTGAGCAAGGAGTAGCCCCCGTAGTACTTCCGCCCGATGACGATGGCCCAATAGACCCTGGACCCGCTATCGGTTTCCGTCGGTGAGGTTCCGTCTCAGGCTTCTCCTTTTGGTGACTCTGGCAGTAATCACAGGAGGAGCCGTACCGGCAACACAAGCGCAAGCTCACCAAGACCATGACGAGCAGTGGCATCTGCCCTTCCTAAAGGTTGCCGATGCACAACGAATCAGTCAAGGCGATGGTGTAGTCGTTGCTGTCCCCGACAGTGGCGTAGCCCCCCACCAAGACTTGCGAAAAAACCTCCTTGCCGGAACAGACGTAATAGCTGGAGGCAGCGGCGATGGACGAGAGGATCGGGACGGCCACGGCACCGCCATGGCAGGTTTAATCGCCGCAGATGGCACGGGGAGCACAGGTGCCCTCGGAATAGCACCTAAGGCGAAGGTCCTGCCAATTTTCTGCTCACCGCCCGGCCAAGACGGCGATACAGACGCACTAGCTGCGGCGATCGAGTTCGGGGTCAGCCACGGCGCTGACGTCATTAGCGTCTCAATCGTTGGCGGTGCTAGCGCTCGGCTTCAACAGGCGGTCACGAATGCATTATTGGCTGATGTGGTCGTGGTCGCCGGGGCGGGTAACGCGCCCGGGGCACATACAGTCGGTTACCCCGCTCGGCACCCCGGGGTTATAGCCGTGGGCGGCGTCGACCGGAATGGAAACCATGCTGCTGTCTCGGTGACCGGCCCAGAGATTGACGTGGTTGCGCCGGCGGTCGACATCTACAGCACGAGCATCAACGGCAAGTACCGCAAAGGCACCGGCACCTCCGACGCGACGGCGATCGTGGCGGGGGCGGCGGCCTTGATCAGGTCCAAGTACCCCTACCTGCCCGCGCAGGAGGTCGCGCACCGCCTGACGGCCACGGCCATCGACAAGGGTCCGCCCGGGCGCGACGACGAGTACGGCTATGGCGTGATCGATCTGGTGGCGGCGCTGACGGCAGACGTACCCCCGGTGGGTTTCGGGTCGGCGAGCGCGCCGGCCGGTGGTGGCCCGACCACGGCGACCGGCGCTGGGCCGGGCGACGACGGCGGCGCGGCGGTACGCGGCCTGGCCACGCTCGGGGTGATCGTGGCTGCCGGTGTCGGATGGGCGCTGCTGGTGCGGCGGAGGCGGCGTGGCGACGATCCGCCGCCCCGCATCAGTCGGTGACCGGTCGACGGCCCGTGATCGACTCCGTTTTGGCGATGTGGGGGTGTCCGCGGGGGTGGGATAGCGCGATGTCGGTGATGTGGAGTGGATCAACCTCCGCTGAGCGCCAGGCGCCGCCCGGGGAGCGTGCGGGTCGGATGTTCGTGGTGGGAACGGTCAGCCGGTAACGTCGGTCGGGTGTCTGCTTCCCTGCCGCTCCGTCTCGTGCTCGCCTCGGCGAGCCCTGCCCGTCGCAAGTTACTCCAGGCCGCCGGCATCGAGCCGGACGTGCTGGTCAGCGGGGTGGACGAGTCTCTGGTGGTGACCGATCGAGCCGAGGAGCTGTGCCTGGAGCTGGCTCGGCTCAAGGCACAGGCCGTGCTGACCCGGCTGAGCCCGGCGACCGACCAGCGGACGTTGGTGATCGGCTGCGACTCGGTGCTCGGGTTCGACGGGGAGATCCTCGGCAAGCCGGCGGATTCGGCGGACGCCACCCGGCGTTGGCTGCGGATGCGGGGGCGCAGCGGGGTCCTGCACAGTGGGCATTGCCTGATCGACGTTGTCGCGGGGCGGCGTGCCGAGGCGGTCGCCTCGACCACCGTCCATTTCGCCGACATCAGTGACGACGAGATCGCCGCGTACGTGGCCAGTGGCGAGCCGTTGGCGGTGGCCGGCGCGTTCACCATCGACGGGTTGGGCGGGCCGTTCGTGGAGCGGATCGAGGGTGACCCGGGAACGGTGGTCGGCCTGTCGATGCCGCTGCTGCGCCGCCTCCTCGCCGAGCTGGACCTGCGGATCACGGATCTGTGGACGAAGGTCGCGCCGGGCGGCCAGTCGGTCGAGCCGCTCGGTAACGTCCGGTCATGACCACCAAATCGATCCCGCTCACCGACGAGCTGCACGCCTACCTGGTCGCGCACGGCGCCCCGCCGGACGAGATCATCCGGGACCTGGCCGAGGAGACCCGGTCGGTGCTGCCGGAGCACGCCACGATGCAGGTCGCTCCGGAACAGGCCGCGTTCCTGACCTTCCTCACCCGGCTGCTCGACGCGCGGCAGGCCGTCGAGGTCGGCACGTTCACCGGGCTCTCGTCGCTGGCGATCGCCCGCGGGTTGCCCGAGGGCGGGCGGCTGACCTGCTTCGACATCTCCGAGGAGTTCACCGGGATCGCCCGGCGCTACTGGGCCCGCGCGGGTGTGCAGGACCGGATCGACCTGCGGATCGGTCCGGCCGGGGACCGGCTGCGCGAGCTGCCGCACGAGCGGCACCTGGACTTCGCGTTCATCGACGCGGACAAGACCGGTTACCCGATCTACTGGGCGGAGCTGGTGCCCCGGATGCGTCCCGGTGGGGTCATCGCCGTCGACAACGTGTTGCGCGGCGGGCGGGTGATCGCGCCGCAGGACGCCGGCGACCGGGCCATCGCCGCCTTCAACGACGAGGTGCTGGCCGACGTGCGGGTGGACCCGGTGATGCTGCCGGTCGCCGACGGTCTGACCCTCGCCCGGGTGCGCTGACAACCGCTGAACCACGGAAATCGGGGTGTCCCGCTACACAGGACACCCCGATTTCCAGGAACTCGTGTTGATCAAGTAGGAACCCGGTCAGCCAGCCTCAGCGGACGCTGCGGGCGAACTGGCGTGCGGCCCAGACGACCCCCGCCGCGGCGAGCACCGCGGTGATGGTCAGACCCTGCCAGACCTTGTCGCTGCCGAGGTCACCGGCGAACAGCGCCCGAGTGCCGTCGACCGCCCAGGAGAACGGGTTCCAGTCGGCGATGGCCTGCAACCAGCCGGGTGCGAAGGTCAACGGCAGCAGGATGCCGGAGAGCAGCAGCACCGGCTGCGCCACCGTGTTCATCAGCGGGGCCAGAGCGTCCTCACTCTTGACCTTGAGCGCGACGCCGTACGAGACGGCCGAGGTCATCAGCGCGATCAGGGCCAGCATCAGGTACGCGAGCAGCAGGTCCCCGATGAACACCCGCAGATCGAACAGGAGCGCCAGCAGGGTGATGATGACCGCCTGCACGATGAGCGAGACCACGTCGCGCAGCGAGCGGCCGAGCAGCAGGGCGAGCCGGCTGATCGGGGTGACCCGGGAGCGTTCGATGACCCCCGCGCGGAGCTCGGCGATCAGGCCGAAGCCCTGGAACAGGCCACCGAAGATGGCCAGCAGCACCAGCAGACCGGGTACGAAGATCTTGTAGGCGGCGGCCTGGGTGGGCGCGTTCAGCGCCGGCTTGAGCAGCGGGGCGAAGAGCAGCAGGTACATCACCGGCTGGAACACGCCGACGAAGACCCAGACCGGGTTGCGCAGCAGGAGCTGGGTCTGCCGCTGGAAGATCAGCCACGTGTCACGGGCGAATTTCATGAGTCGTCTCCGGGATGGTCAGGACTCGCGCAGCGAGCGGCCGGTCTTGGTCAGGAAGACGTCGTCCAGGCTGGGCCGGTGCAGCTCGATCGAGCGCAGGTCCAGCCCGGCCTGGTCGAGCCTGCGCAGCACCTGCGGGATGGCGGTGGCGCCCTCGTCGACGTAGAGGCGCAGGCCGCCCTCGTCGGCGGTCTCCAACTTGTTGACGTACGGCTCGCCGTCGAGCGCCTGCGCGGCCTGCGGGGTGACGGCCAGGTCGAGGCCGACCAGCACGACGTCGCCGGAGATCTCCCGCTTGAGCTCGGCCGGAGTGCCCTCCGCCACCACCTCGCCGTTGTCCATGATCGCGATCCGGTCGCAGAGCGCGTCGGCCTCGTCCAGGTAGTGCGTGGTGATGAAGACGGTCATCCCGTCCCGGCGCAGCCGCCGGATCTCGTCCCACATGTGCGCGCGGCTCTGCGGGTCGAGGCCGGTGGTCGGCTCGTCCAAGAAGACGATTCTCGGCTCGTGGATGATGCCGAGCGCGATCTCCACCCGTCGGCGCTGGCCGCCGGAGTAGGTCTTGCACTTGCGGTCGGCGTACTCGGTGAGCTGGAAGGCGTCCAGCGCGCGGGCGGCGCGCCGCTGCGCGTCGGCCTTGCCGATGCCGTACATCCGGGCGTGCAGCACCAGTTCCTCGCGGGCGGTCGACTCGTCCCAGGTGCTGCCGCCCTGCGGGACGTAGCCGATCCGGCGGCGCACCTCGGCCGGAGCCTTGCGCAGGTCGGCGCCGGCGATGGTGGCCTCGCCCCCGTCCGGCTCGATCAGCGTGGCGAGCATCCGCAGCGTGGTGGTCTTACCGGCGCCGTTCGGGCCGAGGAAGCCGAAGATCTCGCCCTCGGCGACCTCAAGGTTGACGCCCCGCACGGCGTCCACCGTCTTCGTCTCTCGACCCGCGCGGGAGCGGAACGACTTCCGCAGCCCCCTGGTCTCGATCATCTCTGCTCCTGGTCGTCCGGGCCGGCGGCAGCCGGCCGTCGAGGGGGACGACGCCGGACGGCGCACTCCCCGCTGTGCCGCGAGCAGGCTAACGCGATATAGCTTTTTTGGTCAACGTTGATTATTCCGCGTCGGAGTCGAGTGGCGCTCCACCCTCCCTCCAGGCCGACCAGCCCTCGGCGTTCTCCAGTTCAGCAGGCAGGTACGACACACCGGACTCGACCCGGTCCGCGACCTGCTCGCACCAGCTCAACTCCGCCTCCGCCCGCGCCACCCAGAGTTCGAACATCCAACCGACGTGCACCGGCTTGCTGTTACGGATCCAGTCGGACTCCAACGAGGCCCGCATCGAGGCGACGTTGGCGCGCAGCAGGTTGGCCCGGTTCCGCAGCGCCGCCGCCGCCTCGGAGCGGGGCAGCGCCGGCAGGAAGCCGAACGCCGCGGAGAACGGGTCCAGCGGCTCGGACAGGCCCCACCAGAAGCCGCGCAGCAACGTCTGGAACTCGTCCTCCCCCACCGGCGTCACCTCGTACGTCGTACGCGCCGGACGGGCGCCGACCTGCTCGGTGGCAACGGCTCTGATGAGGCCTTCCTCGGTGAGCTTGCGCAGGGCGTGGTAGATCGAGCCGGGCTGCACGTTCGCCCACTTGTCGGCACCCCAGCTCAGCAGCTCACGGCGCACGTCGTAGCCGTGCACGGGCTGCATCCACCGCACCAGGCCGAGGATCATCATCCGAGTCGAAGACACCCGACAAGCGTAATAGCCAAGTTTGACTAAACCGTGGCGGGACAGTGCGGCATCCCACACTGAGCGATCGTTAGGGTCACCAGGTCGGCCGATACACTCCCGGTCAGTAACCTGCCGGGAGGAGCCACGAAGGTGCGCAAGGTACTTATCGCCAACCGCGGCGAGATTGCCGTCCGGGTGATCCGCGCCTGCCGCGACGCCGGCCTGGACAGTGTCGCGGTGTACGCGGACTCCGACCGCGACGCCCTGCACGCCACGCTCGCCGACGAGGCGTATGCGCTCGGCGGGGACAGCGCGACCGAGACGTACCTGCGCATCGACAAGCTGCTCGACGTGGCCGCCCGGGCCGGCGCCGACGCCGTGCACCCCGGCTACGGCTTCCTGTCCGAGAACGCCGACTTCACCCAGGCGGTCATCGACGCCGGGCTGACCTGGATCGGCCCCACCCCGCAGGCGATCCGCGACCTGGGTGACAAGGTCACCGCGCGGCACATCGCCCAGCGCGCCGGCGCGCCGCTGGTCCCCGGCACCCCGGACCCGGTGGAGAGCTCGGACGAGGTGATGGCGTTCGCCGTCGACCACGGGCTGCCGGTCGCCATCAAGGCCGCCTTCGGTGGCGGCGGGCGTGGTCTCAAGGTGGCCCGGACCATGGAGGAGATTCCCCAGCTGTTCGAGTCGGCCACCCGGGAGGCGGTCGCGGCGTTCGGCCGGGGCGAGTGCTTCGTCGAGCGCTACCTGGACCAGCCCCGGCACGTCGAGGCGCAGGTCCTCGCCGACCAGCACGGCAACGTGATCGTGGTCGGCACCCGGGACTGCTCCCTGCAGCGGCGGCACCAGAAGCTGGTCGAGGAGGCGCCCGCGCCGTTCCTCACCGACGCCCAGCGTGCACAGATCCACGACAGCGCCAAGGCGATCTGCCGTGAGGCCGGCTACCACGGCGCCGGCACGGTCGAGTACCTGGTCGGCGTGGACGGCACCATCTCCTTCCTGGAGGTCAACACCCGGCTCCAGGTCGAGCACCCGGTGACCGAGGAGACCGCCGGCATCGACCTGGTCCGCGAGCAGTTCCGGATCGCCGACGGCGAGAAGCTGCGCATCACCGAGGACCCGACGCCGCGCGGGCACTCGATCGAGTTCCGGATCAACGGCGAGGACCCGGGCCGCAACTTCCTGCCCGCCCCCGGCACGGTCACCGCGCTGCGACTGCCCACCGGCCCCGGTGTCCGGGTGGACACCGGCATCTCTGCCGGCGACGTGATCGGCGGCAACTTCGACTCGCTGCTGGCCAAGGTGATCATCTCCGGTGAGACGCGTACCGAGGCGCTGGAGCGGGCCCGCCGCGCGCTGGACGAGATGGTGATCGACGGGATGGCCACCGCGCTGCCGTTCCACCGGCTGGTGGTGCGGGACGAGGCGTTCACCGCTGAGCCGTTCACCGTGCACACCCGGTGGATCGAGACGGAGTTCCACAACACCGTGCCGCCGTTCGCCGCCGCCGCCGGCGCCGCCGAGGCGCCGGCCGAGCGCGACACCGTCGTGGTCGAGGTGGGTGGCAAGCGGCTGGAGGTCAGCCTCCCCGCCGGCTTCGGCGGGGGTACGACCACCGCAGCGCCCGCCTCCCGCAAGCCGACCCGGCGCGGTGGCGGGGCCAAGGCCGGCGCACCGGTCGGTGGCGACACGCTCACCTCACCGATGCAGGGCACGATCGTCAAGATCGCGGTGGCGGACGGCGACACCGTGGCCGAGGGTGACCTGGTCGTGGTGCTGGAGGCGATGAAGATGGAGCAGCCGCTGCACGCCCACAAGGCCGGCACGGTCAGCGGCCTCACCGCCGAGGTGGGTGCCGTGATCACCGCCGGCGCGGCGATCTGCACCATCGCCTGAGCTGTCCGGAGGTCCCCTGACGGATCCTTCCGGCGGGCGGTCGGCGCGACGCGCCGGGCGGGCGGGCGGTTCAGGCGGTCAGCGGAGGGTCTCGGCGGCGACCGCGCGGACGGCGGTGGTCAGGGCGTTCAACACGTCCGACTCCAGCCGCCAGTGCTGCCAGTGGAGCGGGACGTCGAGGTGTCGGCCCGGCGCGAGGTCGACACAGCGGCCGGCGGCCAGATCGGCCTCGGCGATCTGCTCCGGCACCAGGCTCCAGCCCAGCCCGAGCCGGATCACCTCGCTGAAGGCCGGCACCGACGGCACGTAGTGCACCGGCGGGTCGAGCGGGCGGCCCGCCACCGCCCGGATGAAGCGGTGCTGCACCCGGTCCTTCCGGTCGAAGACGACCAGCGGCGCCCCGGCCAGCGCGGAAGGGCTGAACCCGTCGGCGAAGTGGGCCGCCGCGAACTCCGGCGTGGCCAACGCGCGGTAGCGCATGGCGCCGAGCCGCAGCACCCGGCAGCCCTGCACGGCCTCCCGCTGGGCGGTCACCGCCGCCGTCACCGACCCGTCCCGGAGCAGCTCGGCGGTGTGGTCCTGGTCGTCCTGCCGCAGGTCGAAGGAGAGCCCGGCCCGCTGCGGCAGTCGCGCCAGGGCGGCGGGGAACCAGGTGGCCAGCGAGTCCGCGTTGACCACCACGGCGACCCGGACGCGGCCGCCGCCGGACAGCGGACCGCGGGCATCGGCCAGCGCCTCCCGTTCGAGCAGCGTGAGCTGGCCGGCCAGGCGCAGCAGGGGCCGTCCCGCCTCGGTCGCCACGCACGGTCGGGTCCGGCGGACCAGCACCTGGCCGACGGTCTCCTCCAGTGCCTTGATCCGCTGGCTCACCGCCGACGGCGTGACGTGCAGCAGCCGCGCCGCCGCCTCGAAGCTGCCCTCCGCGACCACCGCGGCGAGCGTCCGCAACTGCGCCGAGTCGAGACCGTCCATCAGCAGAGCTTATGTTGCTTGAGAAACTTTAGTTGGACTGGTGCTGGCCCGCGCACCTAGCGTCGATCCGTGCTCACCTCCGCTCTCGCCGGCTTCTCGATCTCCATCGCCCTGATCGTCGCCATCGGCGCCCAGAACGCCTTCGTCCTGCGTCAGGGCCTGCGCCGCGAACACGTCGTACCCGTGGTGCTCACCTGCGCCGTGTCGGACGCTCTGCTGATCACGGCGGGCGTCGCCGGGGTCGGCACGCTGGTGACGGGCCGGCCGGGCGTGCTGACGGCGATCCGGTGGGGCGGCGCGGCGTTCCTGCTCTGCTACGCGGCGCTCGCCGCCCGCCGCGCCCTGCGCCCCGGCGCCCTGTTGCCCACCGAGCGGCCGCCGGCCACGCTCGGGGCCACCCTGCTCGCCTGCGCCGCCTTCACCTACCTGAACCCGCACGTCTACCTGGACACGGTGCTGCTCCTCGGCGGGGTGGCACAGCAGCACCCGAACCGCTGGGTCTTCGGCGCCGGGGCCGCCCTGGCCAGCGTGGTCTGGTTCACCGCGCTCGGCGCCGGCGCGCAGCGCCTCGCGCCGCTGCTCGCCCGTGCCACCGCCTGGCGGGTGCTGGACGCGGTCATCGCCGTCGTGATGGCCGGGCTCGCCGTGGCGCTTCTGCTGGGCTGATCGGGCGCGCCGCCGCTCGCGCAGGACGGCGGCGGGAGTGTTTTCCATGACCACAGGCGGCTGGATGAGCCACGAGCGGGAATGATGGCCGGGTGCAGTTCCTTCACGGCGCGGTCCCCGCGCACGACCTGACCTACACCGACGTCTTCATGGCGCCGGCCCGCTCCGACCTCGGCTCCCGGCTCGACGTCGACCTCTCCACCGGCGACGGCACCGGCACCACCATCCCGCTGGTGGTGTCGAACATGACCGCGGTCGCCGGCCGGCGGATGGCCGAGACGGTGGCCCGGCGGGGCGCGATCGCGGTGATCCCGCAGGACATCCCGATCGAGGTCGTGGCGAACGTCGTCGGCTGGGTCAAGCAGCGGCACCTGGTCTACGACACGCCGATCACCCTGGGCCCGACCGAGACCGTGGGCGACGCCATCCACCTGCTGCCGAAGCGCTCGCACGGCGCGGTCATCGTGGTGGACGAGGCCGGCCGTCCGCTGGGCGTGGTCACCGAGGCGGACACCATCGGCGTGGACCGGTTCGCCCAGTTGCGGCACGTGATGTCCACCGAGCTGCACACCGTCCCGGCGGACGCGGACCCGCGTACCGGTTTCGACCGGCTCTCCGCGGGCCGGCGCCGACTCGCCCCGGTGGTGGATGCCGACGGCCGACTGGTCGGGGTGTTGACCCGCCAGGGCGCGCTGCGGGCCACGCTGTACACGCCGGCGGTGGACGACCGGGGTCGGCTGCGCATCGCGGCGGCGGTCGGGATCAACGGGGACGTCACGGGCAAGGCCGCCGCGCTGCTGGAGGCGGGGGTGGACACGCTGGTCGTGGACACCGCGCACGGCCACCAGGCGCGGATGATCTCCGCGCTGCAGGCGGTCCGCAAACTCGACCCGGGGGTGCCGGTGGCGGCCGGCAACGTGGTCACCGCCGAAGGGGTACGCGACCTGGTCGAGGCGGGCGCCGACATCATCAAGGTCGGCGTCGGCCCGGGTGCGATGTGCACCACCCGGATGATGACCGGCGTGGGCCGTCCGCAGTTCTCCGCCGTGCTCGACTGCGCGGCGGCGGCTCGCGACCTCGGTCGGCACGTGTGGGCCGACGGCGGCGTGCGGCACCCGCGTGACGTGGCGCTCGCGCTCGCCGCCGGCGCCTCGAACGTGATGATCGGTTCGTGGTTCGCCGGCACCTACGAGTCCCCCGGCGACCTGTACACCGACGCGGACGGTCGCCGGTACAAGGAGAGCTTCGGGATGGCTTCGGCGCGGGCGGTCAGCGCCCGTACCGCCGACGACAGCCCGTACGACCGGGCCCGCAAGGCGGTGTTCGAGGAGGGCATCTCCTCGGCGCGGATGTACCTGGATCCGGCCCGGCCCGGCGTCGAGGACCTGATCGACGAGATCATCGCCGGGGTGCGCAGCGCCTTCACCTATGCCGGCGCCCGGGACCTCACGCAGTTCCACGAGCGAGCGATCGTCGGCGTGCAGAGCGCCGCCGGCTTCACCGAGGGAATGCCCCTCCCCACAAGCTGGTGACCCCCACCCGGGTCGATCATGGAGTTGTGGTGCCGCCCAGAACGGGCAGCGACCGGCGAATCGCCCACCACAACTCCATGATCGACGCCGTGGATGGGTGGTTACCGGGCTAGGCGGCGCAGGACGTCGCGGGCTGCCGTGCGGGGGTCGTCGCCCACCCGCTCCGGCAGCGCGCCGGCCAGCCAGAGGGTGGCGAAGCCGTGCGCGATCGACCAGGCGGCGAGCGCGTCCCGGTCGGTGTCCGCGGGTGCGGCTCCGGTGGGCAGGGTGGCCACCCCGGAACGGAGCGCGGCGCCGGAGCGCTCCCGGGCCGCGATCAGCTCGGCGTCGTCGGCCCGGTAGAGCTCGGGCCGGAACATCACCTCGAAGTACGCGCGGTGCGTGACGGCGAAGTCGACGTACGCGACCCCGGCCTCCAGCACGTCGTCCGCGTTGACCAGCTTCTGCGCCAGCAGGTCGAAGCCCTGGGCGGCAAGCGCGGTGAGCAGGCCCGCCTTGTCGCCGAAATGGTGGGCGGGTGCGGCGTGCGAGACACCGGCCCGGCGGGCGAGATCGCGCAGACTCAGCGCGGCGGGCCCGACCTCCTCGATGGCATCCAGAGCTGCGGCGAGCAGGGCGCGGCGCAGGTCGCCGTGATGGTAGGCGCGCGGTCCGGTCATGCCCGAATCCTATCTTGCCATTGACAAGATGGCACTCGTCGAGGCAATCTTGCCACTGACAAGTTCACGAGGAGGACTTCGATGGCACCCCTGATCGCCCTGCTGGTCGGCACCGCACTAGCCCGCGTGACCGGCTTCGCCGGCGTCACCGCGCTCGACGGCTGGCACCCCGCACTACGGATCGGCCTGGCCCTGATGTTCACGCTGACCGCCGTCGCGCACTTCGCCGGGCAGCGCCGCACCGACCTGATCGCGATGGTCCCGACCGGCCTGCCCCGCCCGGACCTGCTGGTCACCGTCACCGGCGTACTGGAACTGGTCGGCGCGGTGGGCCTGCTGATCCCCGCGACCGCCCGCCTGGCCGCCGCCGGGCTCGGTTTGCTGATGCTCGCGATGTTCCCGGCCAACGTCTCGGCCGCCCGCCGGAAGCTGACCCTGGCCGGGAGACCGGTCACCCCGCTCGGCCAGCGCACGGCTCTGCAGATCGTGTTCGTAACCACCGCGGTGGCTATTTCGTTTGGTCCCTGACTATCAGGAGGCTAACCTGCTTGCCGTGGACCTCGTCACTCTCCAGGATGTGCCGCTCGGCCGACTGCTGGTCGTGGCCGGGCACCTCGTCGGGCAGCGGTGGAACCGCTACCTCGCCGAGGAGCACGGCCTCACCCAGGCCGGCATGGTGACCCTGATGACGCTCGCCCGGCACGGCGAGCTGCCCCACCGCGAGGTCGCCGAGAAGGGCTTCGTGCGCCCGGCGACCCTGACCGGCATCGTGGACACGCTGGCCCGCGACGGGCTGGTCGAGCGGCAGCGTGACGACAGCGACCGGCGCAGCGTCCGGCTCGCCATCACGCCCGCCGGCCGGGAGCGGGTGGCGGCGCTCACCACGCTGATGCACTCCGGAAGACCGCTCACCTCGGTCGACGCCGACCCCGCGAAGGCACAGGTGATCCGGGACTTCCTGCTCGAGGTCATCGGCAGCGGGGACGACCCGCGGATGACCGGACGCCCTACCGAAGCGAAGGACACGGCGTGCTGATCCGACTGTTGCGCAACCAGTTGCGCACCTACCAGCGACCGCTGACGGCGGTGGTGCTGCTCCAGTTCGTGGGCACCATGGCGTCGCTCTACCTGCCCAGCCTCAACGCCGACATCATCGACCGGGGCGTGGCCCGGGGCGACACCGACTACATCGTGCGCATCGGCGGCTGGATGCTGCTGGTCAGCCTGATCCAGATCATCTGTTCGATCGCCGCGGTGTACCTGGGCGCGCGGATCGCGATGGGCTTCGGCCGGGACGTCCGCGCGACCCTGTTCGGGCACGTCAACCGCTTCTCCGCCCGCGAGGTGGCCCGGTTCGGCGCACCGTCGCTGATCACCCGCAACACGAACGACGTGCAGCAGGTGCAGATGCTCGTGCTGATGAGCTGCACCATGCTGGTCGCCGCGCCCATCATGAGCGTGGGCGGTGTGGTGATGGCGCTCCGGGAGGACATCGGGCTCTCCTGGCTGATGCTGGTCAGCGTGCCGGTGCTGGCCACCGCGCTCAGCATGATCATCCGTCGGATGGTGCCGGGCTTCCGGCTGATGCAGACCCGGATCGACACGGTCAACCGGGTGCTGCGCGAGCAGATCACCGGCATCCGCGTGGTGCGCGCCTTCGTCCGCGAGCCGTACGAGACGGACCGCTTCGCCGTCGCCAACGCCGACCTGACCGCCACCGCGCTGCGTACCGGTCGACTGCTGGCTCTGATCTTCCCGGTGGTCATGCTGGTGCTGAACGTCTCCAGCGTGGCGGTGCTCTGGTTCGGCGCGCAGCGGGTGGACGCCGGCGCGATCCAGGTCGGCGCGCTCACCGCCTTCCTCCAGTACCTGATGCAGATCCTGATGGCCGTCATGATGGCCACCTTCATGCTGATGATGGTGCCGCGGGCCGCGGTCTGCGCCGAGCGGATCGTCGAGGTGCTGGACACCGACTCCTCGGTGGTCCCGGCCGCCGAGCCGGTCGCCGAGCCGCCCACCAGGGCCGAGCTGGAGCTGCGCGGGGTGCGCTTCCAGTACCCGGGGGCGGTCGAGCCGGTGTTGCGGGACATCTCCTTCCGGGCGACCCCCGGCACCACCACGGCGATCATCGGCAGCACCGGCGCGGGCAAGACCACCCTGCTGTCGCTCATCCCCCGCCTGGTCGACGTCACCGCCGGCGCGGTGCTGGTCGACGGGGTGGACGTACGGGAGTTGGCGCCCGAGGAGCTGTGGCGGCGCATCGGCCTGGTGCCGCAGCGGCCGTACCTGTTCACCGGCACGGTCGCCAGCAACCTGCGCTACGGCAACCCGGACGCCACCGACGACGAGCTGTGGACGGCACTGGAGATCGCCCAGGCCCGGGACTTCGTGGCCCAGATGCCCGGCGGGCTGGACGCCCCGATCGCCCAGGGTGGCAGCACCGTCTCCGGCGGGCAGCGGCAGCGCCTGGCCATCGCCCGGGCGCTGGTCCGGCAGCCGGAGATCTACCTTTTCGACGACTCGTTCTCCGCGCTCGACCTCGGCACCGACGCACGGCTGCGGGCGGCCCTGCGCCCGGTCACCGCGCAGTCCGCCGTGGTGATCGTGGCCCAGCGGGTCTCCACGATCGTCGACGCCGACCAGATCATCGTGCTTGAGGACGGGGGGGTCGTCGGAGTGGGACGACACGAGGAGTTGCTGGAGAGCTGCCCGACGTACGCCGAGATCGTGGCCTCCCAGCAGACGACGGAGGTGCCGGCATGAGCGAGCCCGACGAGCCGCGGACCGCGGCCGTACCCACGCAGAAGCCGGCCGGCGAGGAGCCCACGCCGAAGCGGCTGCCCCCCGGACGCCAGGGCGGCGGGCCGCCCTGGGCGGGCGCCGGGATGCCCGCCGAGAAGTCGATGAACTTCGGGCCGTCCGCCCGGCGGCTGCTCGGCCGGCTCCGCTCGCACCGGCTGCACCTGGCCGCGATCATCACGCTCGCCGTGGTGAGCGTCGGGTTCAGCGTGGCCGGGCCGAAGATCCTCGGCCACGCCACCGACCTGATCTTCAACGGGGTGATCGGCCGGCAACTGCCGGCGGGCACCACCCCCGAGCAGGCCGTCGCGGCGGCCCGGGCCAGCGGCAACGACAGCTTCGCCGACATGCTGGCCCGGATGGACGTCATCCCCGGCGTCGGCATCGACTTCAGCGCCCTGAGCCGGGTGCTGCTGCTGGCGCTCGGGCTCTACCTGGCGGCGAGCGTGCTGTCGTGGTGGCAGGGCTGGCTGCTCAACGGGGTGGTCCAGCGCACCGTGCTGCGGCTGCGCGCCGAGGTGGAGGAGAAGCTCAACCGACTGCCGCTGCCGTACTTCGACCGGCAGCCCCGCGGCGAACTGCTCAGTCGGGTCACCAACGACATCGACAACATCTCCACCAGCCTCCAGCAGACCCTCAGCCAGCTGCTCACCTCGCTGCTGACCGTGGTCGGCGTGCTGGGCGTGATGTTCTGGATCTCGCCGCTGCTGGCCCTGGTGGCCCTGGTCGCGGTGCCGCTGTCGGTGCTGGTCACCCAGCGCATCGCCAAGCGCTCCCAGCAGCAGTTCATCGCCCAGTGGAAGCACACCGGCGAGCTGAACGGCCAGATCGAGGAGGCCTACACCGGTCACGAGCTGGTGAAGGTCTTCGGCCGGCAGCGCGAGGTGGAGGCCGCGTTCAACGCCAAGAACGAGGAGCTGTTCCGGGCCAGCTTCGGCGCCCAGTTCATCTCCGGGATCATCATGCCGTCGATGATGTTCATCGGAAACCTCAGCTACGTGGCGATCGCGGTGGTCGGCGGGCTGCGCGTCGCGTCCGGCGCGATGAGCCTCGGCGACGTGCAGGCGTTCATCCAGTACTCCCGCCAGTTCACCCAGCCGCTCACCCAGCTCGCCTCGATGGCCAACCTCCTCCAGTCCGGAGTGGCCTCGGCCGAGCGGGTCTTCGCGGTCCTCGACGCCGACGAGCAGAGCCCCGACCCGGTCCAGCCGGCCCGGGTCGTCGACCCGCACGGCCGGGTCGAGTTCGAGCACGTCTCGTTCCGGTACGAGCCGGACAAGCCGCTGATCGACGACCTGTCGCTGGTCGCCGAGCCGGGGCACACGGTGGCCATCGTCGGCCCGACCGGCGCCGGCAAGACCACCCTGGTCAACCTGGTGATGCGGTTCTACGAGCTGGACGCCGGCCGGATCACCCTGGACGGGGTGGACATCACCACCATGCGCCGCGACGACCTGCGGGGTCGGATCGGCATGGTGCTCCAGGACACCTGGCTCTTCGGCGGCACCATCCGGGACAACATCGCGTACGGCCGGCCGGACGCGACCGAGGAGGAGATCCTCGCCGCGGCCCGGGCCACCTTCGTCGACCGGTTCGTCCGCAGCCTGCCGGACGGCTACGACACGGTCATCGACGAGGAGGGCAGCAACGTCAGCGCGGGCGAGAAGCAGCTCATCACCATCGCCCGGGCGTTCCTCGCCGAGCCGTCCCTGCTGATCCTGGACGAGGCGACCAGCTCGGTGGACACCCGCACCGAGGTGCTGCTGCAACGGGCGATGGCGGCGCTGCGCTCGGACCGGACCAGCTTCGTCATCGCGCACCGGCTCTCCACCATCCGCGACGCCGACCTGATCCTGATGATGGAGAACGGTCGCATCGTCGAGCAGGGCACCCACGAGCAGTTGCTCGCCGCCCACGGCGCGTACCACCAGCTGTACCGCTCCCAGTTCACCGGCGCCGCGGTCGACGACGAATCCGACGACCCGGCCGCCACCGCCGTCCCCCAGCCCGCGTCGATCTAGGGCGGATCGCCGTGCGAACAGCGACGACGGTCCGCCCTCGACCGGCGGGTGGGTCAGTCCGTCGGCAGCAGGTCGGCCGCGCGGGCGGCGACCTGCCCGCCGATCAGGGCGAGCGCGGCGTCGGCGGGCATCGGGTCCAGGGTGCGGCCGTCGCGGAGGCGCAGGGCGAGGCGTCCGTCGGCCGCCTCCCGGGAACCGAGCACCCCGAGGTACGGGACGCGGCGGCGGGCCGCGTCCCGGATCCGGGCGCCCAGCGAGCCGGCGACGTCGACCTCGACCCGCAGCCCGGCGGCGACGGCCCGTCGGGCCAGCTCGGCCGCCGCCCCGGCCTGCCCGTCGTCCACCGGCAGCAGCACCAGCTGCACCGGCGCGTACCAGGCCGGGAAGGCGCCCTGGTGCACCTCGATGAGGTACGCGAACAGCCGCTCCATGCTGCCGACCAGACTGCGGTGCACCATGACGGGCCGTCGCCGGCTGCCGTCCGAGTCGGTGTACGACAGGTCGAACCGTTCCGGCTTGTCGAAGTCCAACTGGATGGTGGAGATGGTCGACTCCCGGCCGGCTGCGTCGACGATCTGGATATCGATCTTCGGGCCGTAGAAGGCGGCCTCCCCCGGCGCCTCGACGTACGGCACCCCGGCCAGCGAACCCCGGAGCAGTTCCTCGGCGCGGGCCCACTGCGCGTCGTCGCCGACGTACTTCTCGCCCGGCCCGCGCAGCGACAGCCGGAAGCCGGCCGGGCGGACGCCGAGCGCGGCGTGCGCGGCGCGGATCAGCCCGAGGATCTCCACGACCTCGTCGCCCACCTGGTCCGGGGCGCAGAAGGTGTGCGCGTCGTTGAGCGAGATGGCGCGCACCCGGGACAGCCCGCCGAGCACGCCGGAACGCTCCGAGCGGTACATCCCGCCCAGCTCGGCGATCCGCAGCGGCAGCTCCCGGTAGGAGCGGCCCCGGGCCCGGAAGACCAGCGCGTGGTGCGGGCAGAGCGCCGGCCGGAGCACGAACTCGTCGTCGGCGCTCAGCCGCATCGGCGGGAACATGTCGTCGGCGAAGTAGCCGAGATGGCCGGAGAGTTCGAAGAGTTCGCGCTTGCCCAGCGGCGGCGAGTAGACGTGCTGGTGGCCGGATCGGCGTTCCAGCTCACGGACGTACTCCTCGACGGCGTGCCGGGCGGCGGCGCCGTCCGGCAGCCAGATCGGCAGGCCGGCGCCGGCCAGCGGGTCGGAGACGAAGAGGTCCAGCTCCCGGCCGAGCCTGCGGTGGTCGATCATGTCGTGCTCCTGGATCGGGTACGACCCGGAGGCGACCTGGACACCGAACGCCGCGCGGCCCTCGGGGCGGATCGCCCCGGGGCCTGGTTGACGGTGGTTACGTCAGAGCGGCGCGCCGGGGACACCCGGCGTCGTGGTCTCCACTACCGCGCTGCGCATGCGGCGACCGTACCCCTGGAGCGATCGGGGACGCACCCGGATTTGGCGCGGCGGAGGGAAGGGCGGGCCGCCGGCGCGGGACCCGCCGGCGGCCCTGGGCGGCCCGGAACGTCAGGAACGGGGGACCCGACGGTGCTGGGGCCGCGCGGACAACGGTACGCCGACGAACGCCGATCCGCCGACCTGTGCGGGCCGCGCGGGACGGCTGCCGAACCGTCACCCGAGGACCGTTCGCCTCGTTGTACCTGGGTGGCCCAGTCGTGTCGACGGTCACGGCGGGGTGGGGCTGTCCACCGTGACGCCGGACACGCCGTCAGGCTCGAGACACCCAATCGGCCGCATCCGGCGAGGTGGCACGCGTGCCCGAACTACTGACAGACGTCGCATCGCCGACGTGGGCGTACCTCGTGCTGCTCGGTCTGCTGATCGCGGACGCCTTCGTCCCGGTGATTCCCACCCAGATCGTCATGATCACCAGCGGTGCGCTCACCGTCTACGGCGGACTCAGCCTGCCGGTCACCATCGCCGTCGGCGCGCTCGGCGTCTTCGCCGGCGATCTCGCCTGCTACCTGCTAGGTCGGGGCGCACCGGACCGGCGGGCCCCCCGGCACGCCGAGTTGAGCCGGGCGCGACGGGTCGCCAGCCGGGTCACCCAGGGATTACGGCAGCCCGGGCCGCTGGTCATCCTGCTGTGCCGGTTCGTGCCGGGCGGTCGGATGGCGGCCTGCTTCTCAGCCGGCCGTAGCCGCTACCCGTACCGGCTGTTCGTGCTCTACGAGGCGGTGGCCGCGCTGGGCTGGGCCACCTACGGCGCGCTGGTCGGCCACCTGGGTGGCACCGCGCTGACCGAGTCGGCCTGGCGGCTGGCCATCATCGCCACCGCGGCGGCGGCCGGCTTCGCCGCCGCCGGATGGGCGATGACCCTGGTCAGCGCACGGCACGCCCGAGCCGCCGCCTCGGCCGACATTCCCCTCGACTGAGGGTCGAGCGGCCCCTCACCCGGGTGCCTCTAGGGGTGGTCCCCCGGGACGATTTCGGTGGCCGTCCCGGATCCGGCTCGGGTCTTGTCGGCGACAGGCTGAGGCATGCCTGGAACCCGGAGCACCGGCCTGCTCGCCCTCGGCGGGATCGCCCTGGCGGCGCTGCTGACCGTGATCGGCCATCTCGAAGTCAACGACGACCTCAACCCGTGGGCGCTGACCGTGAGCGATTTCGCGGTCTCCGACCGGGGCGGCGTCATCGACGTCGCCATGGTGGTGCTCGCGCTCGCCACCGTGGCGCTGCTGCTCGGGCTGCGCCGCGCCCGGCCACCACGGCCCAGCCGGCCGGTCGAGCTGCTGCTCGGCGCGTGGGTGGCCGGGCTTTTGCTGGCCGCGGTGGTGCCGACGAACGAGCCGGGCACCGCCATGACCACCGCCGCCTACCTGCACCGGTACGCCTCGGTGGTCGCCTTCCTGGCGCTGCCGGCCGCCGGCTGGCTGCTCGCCCGTCGCCCCGACCTGGTCCCCGCCGCCCGGACGCTGCGCACCCTCGTCCTGCTCAGCCTGGCCCTGGCGGCCGCGATGATCTGGTCCGCCTACCCCGGTGACCGCCTGCTGATCGGCCTGGCCGAACGCCTGCTCATCCTCACCGAGGTAGCCGTCCTGGTAACCGTCGCCCTAACCCAAACCCGGACGCCCGTCACTCCTTGGGCCGTTACTCCAGCTCGTGGAGCATGAGCTGGCGGGCCGCTTCGGTGATCGAGCCGGAGAGGCTCGGGTAGATGGTGATGGTCTGCGCCAGCTCGTTGACCGTCAGGTTGTTCTCCACCGCCATGGTGATCGGGAGGATCAGCTCGCTGGCCTTGGGGGCCACCACCACACCGCCGACGACCTGGCCGCTGGCCGGGCGGCAGAACAGCTTCACGAAGCCGTCGGACAGGTCGTCCATCTTGGCCCGCGCGTTGCCCGACAGCGGCAGCATCACCTGCCGGGCCGGCACCTTGCCGGCGTCCACCTCGTCCTGCGAGACGCCCACGGTGGCCAGCTCCGGGTCGGTGAAGACGTTCGCCGCGACGGTCCGCAGCCGCAGCGGGCGGACGGCCTCGCCGAGGGCGTGCCACATCGCGATCCGGCCCTGCATGGCGGCGACGCTGGCCAGCAGCAGCACACCGGTGCAGTCGCCGGCGGCGTAGATGCCGGGCACGTTGGTCCGGGACACGCGGTCGACCGTGACGTAGCCGCCCCGGCCCAGCTCCACGCCGTACTCGGTCAGGCCCAGGTTGGCGGTGTTCGGGATCGAACCGACCGCGATCAGGGCGTGCGAGCCGGCGACCTTACGGCCGTCGGACAGCTCCACCTCGACGCCGTCGGCCGTACGCCGGACCGCGTCGGCCCGGGAGTTGTTGAGGATGCTCATGCCCCGGTTGCGGAACACCCGCTCGATGGCCGAGGCCGCGTCGGCGTCCTCGTGCGGCATGACCCGGTCGCGGCTGGAGACCAGGGTGACCTGGACCCCCATCGCCAGGTACGCGCTGGCGAACTCGGCGCCGGTCACGCCGGAGCCGACCACGATCAGATGCTCGGGCAGCTCGGGCAGGTCGTACACCTGGCGCCAGGTCAGGATGCGCTCGCCGTCCGGCACGGCGGTGGGCAGCTGGCGGGGCGTCGAGCCGGTGGCCACCAGCACCGAGGAGGCGTCGATCCAGTATTCCTCCCCGCCGTCGGCGGGGGTGACGACGACCCGGTGGGTGTGGCCGAGAGCGTCCTCGCCCAGCCGGGCGGTGCCGGCCACGAAGGTGACCCCCGCCTTGAGCAGCTTGGCGTGGATGTCGGCGGACTGCGCCAGCGCCAGCCGCTTGACCCGGTCGTGCACCGCCCGCGCGTCGACGGTGACCGCCTCCAGGCCGTCCGAGTGCACGCCGAACTCCTCGGTGTCCCGGTAGCCGGTGACCACCCCCGAGCTGGCGATGAAGGTCTTCGAGGGAACGCAGTCCGAGAGCACGCAGGCCCCGCCCGCGCCGTCGGCCTCCACCACGGTGACATCGGCGTCGAGCTGGGCGGCGACCAGCGCCGCCTCGTACCCGGCCGGCCCCCCGCCGATGATCACGATCCGGCTCACAGCGTCTGCCCTTCCTCGATGCTCACAGTGACTTTCTTCTCCCGAACGCACCCGACACGCACAGTCGTATTCTCCCCCACCCGCCAGCCGGGCTATCGTCATCGCCGTGGGTCATCACGCCGCCTACGGCTCAAACCTGGATCCCGCCCGGATGCGCGCCTACTGCCCGCATTCGCCGATGGTGGGCGTCGGCTGGCTGGAGGGGTGGCGGCTGACCTTCGCCGGGGCGGACGTGATCGGCTGGGAGGGCGCGGTGAGCACCCTGGTCGAGTCCCCCGGTGACCGGGTCTTCGTGGCGCTCTACGACATCCACCCGTATGACGCCGCCCAGCTCGACGAGATCGAGGGGGTGACGGCCGGCACGTACCGCAAACTGCACGTCCGGGTCTCCACCCTTGACGGCGACGTGACCGCGTGGATCTACGTCTTCGACGGGTACGAGGGCGGCCTGCCGACCTCGTGGTATCTCTCCGAGATCGCCAACGCCGCCGAGAAGGCGGGCGCGCCGGACGACTACGTCACCGAGCTGCGTTCCCGCCCCACCGGCACCGCGTCCGCCTAGAGGCTGTCGCACGCTCCCAGTCTGCTACCGCCGCCGGCCGGACCGTCCGTCGGGCCCGACCGGCGTCGTCAATCACACACCGGCGGCCGGGACGACCAGCTGGTACATGTCGGTCCACCGGGTCTCCCGCAGGCCCACGGCCCGATAGAGCGACAGCGGGGCGGTCGGGTTCGCGAGGTCCACCCCCAGGCCCGCCGCCTGCCGGCCCTTCTCGGCGTAGCGGGCGAAGGCGCGACGCAGCAGCGCGGCGCCCACCCCCCTTCGGCGGTACGCGGGCAGCACCGCCAGGCTCCGCACGAAGCCCTCCTGCTGGTCGAGCGCCTGATCCGAGGACTGCAACGCGCCCGCCACCACCCCGTCGACCTCGGCGACGAACCACTCGTCCCAGGCGGTCAGGTCGCCGATCCGGGCGCGCCACCGCTCGTACGACAGCGGCTCGTGGTCCGGGGTGTCACGGAAGGCGGTGTCCTGGATCCGGTGGAACTCCCGCAGCTCGGCCTCGTCGTCCGCGCGGACCGGTCGCACCGTCACCCCGGGCGGCGGGGGCGGTTCGGCGGGCAGGTCGGCCAGCGTGCGGCGCATCCGGACGTACCGCTTGGCCAGGGTGAACCCGGTCGCACGCAGGTCACGTTCCCAGTCGCGTTCCGGCTCGAAGACCGCGCAGCGGACGGTGAGTCCGGGCAGCCCCCGCTCGGCCGCCCGCTCGGCGACCCGGTCCAGTTGCCGGGCCAGCAGGGGCGCGCGGACCGTGGCAGCCCGCTGCGGATCGACGTACACCTCGACGAACTCCCGGCCCACCCCGGTCGGGTTGTCGACGGTCGCCCAGCCCACCACGGTGTCGTCCGGGTCCACCGCCAACCAGGAGTCGCGAGCCGGGTCGAAGAAGGGGGCGGTCAGCGACTCGGCGACGTCCTCAGCGTCGAAGTCGGGATGACCGATGGCGAAGGTGTCGGCGGCGTGCACCACCGCGAGGATCGCCGGCACGTCGTCGAGGGTGGGCCGGCGCAGGGTCCAGCCAGCGGGAACAGTCACGGCAGGTGATCCTGGCAGCCGAGCGCCGCCGGCGCCGCCCATTTTCGGCCGGCTTCCTTCAGCGGACGGTGAGGTCGGTGCGGGTCTGGTGCAGCAGCTCCACCAGCTCGATGCCGTCGGCGGGGCCGAGCGCCGCGAACGCCGGTGCGGCCAGCCGGTCGGTGACCGCCTCCGCCCAGAGGCGCCGACGCACCAGCGGCCCGATCGGCGGGTACGGCGGCGGCCAGCCGCAGGCCACCGCACCGGCCTCTCCCTCCGGCCCGGCCAGCACCGCCTCCAGCGGGGTCATCCCGGCGGCGCGTACGGCCAGCAGGTAGGCGCCGGTGAAGTGTTCGCGGAGCAGCCGCAGCCCCGCGGCGGCCCGGGCGCCCGGGGAGAGATCCGGCAGCGGCATGGCCCGCCACGCGGCGAAGAGCGGCATGCCACTGGCGTCCGCCGCCGCCACCGACCGCTCGACCAGCCCGGCCAGGCGCTCGACGCTGTGCAGCGCACCCAGCCGCTGCGCGCCCCACCGGCAGCACTCGGCGAGACTCGCGGCGGCGACCTCGGCCGGCCGGACGACCCGGGCGGCCGCGTCCCAACCGTCGGCGACCGCATCCGGGGCGAGGAAGCCGAGGGCCGCGGCGGCCGTCTCGGCCCGTACGTCGCCGAGTGCGCCGGCCCGCCCGCTGATGTAGAAGGCCCAGCCGGAGATGCCGAGCAGCCGTGCCCGGCGCAGCGTGGTCGGGCACCGGCTGAATCCGTCGCCCAGGTCGAGCGCGACGGGCTTGCTGGCGGCGGCGACCTGCTCCGGTGTCATCCGAGCGCCACCCTCGGGTGCCTCGATCCGCCGGCCACGGCGGCTTCCGGACCCGGGATCGCCGGCCCGGGGCGGCCCGGCCACTCGTCGTCATCCATCGATGGTCAGTCTGCCGGGCCACCGCCCGGGTCCGCATCCCCCTCTTCGGCCGCCAACGCCTCGACCGCCGCCTCCACCTCACCCGCGCGTCGCCGGGCCACGGTGACGGCCCGCTCGGCCGCACGCCGGGCCAGCTTGGCCCGGCTGAGATCCTGCTCCGCGACCGCCCGCCGCCGCTCCAGCTCGGCCAGCTCGGTCTCGATCTCGTCGAGCGCTGTGGCGCCGTCCCGCTCCTGCCCGGTCGCCTCGGTCAACTCGGCCTCCGCCCGCTCCTGGTCGGTCCGTGCCCTGGCCAGTTCCCGGTCCAGTGCCCGGCGTTGCCGCGCCCGTTCGGCCCGGGCCGCCCGCTCGGCACGCTCCGCGGCCCGGTCGGTACGGGGGGCCGCCTCGGGGCCGGTCCGCTGGGCGCCGGGCCGGCGGGCCGGGCGTTCCGCGGCCTGCTCCTCGTCGTCGCCGGTGACCAGCCGCAGCTGCGGGCGGGGCACCTCGCCGAAGCCGGCGTAGGTGGCCGACCGCAGCAGACGCCCGGACCGGACCTGCTCGGCGACCTCAGCGTCGGAGAGCGCCGCGTTCAGGGTCGCCTCGACCTCGGCCAACGGCAGCTTGCCGGCCGGCGGCGCGTCCGGCTCCGCCGCGGCGAGCTTGCGGACCTCGGCGACCAGGGCGCCGACCACCGCCCGGCGCTGCGCGGACAGCTCCCGGAGCCGGGGCCCGCGCAGCTCCCGCTGGGCGGACCGCAGCGCGTCGGCGAGCTGGACCAGGTCGGCGACCAGCTCGGGGCGGTGGATGGCGAGCAGGTTCACCAGCCAGGCGGCGACCGTGGGACGGCGCAGCCGGGCCAACTGCCGGGCGGTGGACGGGTCGCCGGCGCGGCGGGCCTCGGCCACGGCGGCGTCCCGGGCGGCCACGAACCGCTCCGGCGGGGTGCGGTAGAGCTGCTGCACCAGCTCCGGGGAGGGGCCGGGCATGGCCTCAGACGTCCACCCGGCTACCGGGCTCCAGACGCTGGTACTCGGTGCCGGACATCGCCGAGTACTGGCGGTTGAGCACGCCCAGACCGGTGTCGTTGAGCAACGCGTCGTGCAGCGCGTACGCCCGGCGCGGGGCGACGGCCCGGATGAAGTCGAGCACCTCGGAGAACTTCGACCAGGGTGCGTGGATCGGCGCGAAGAGCGTGTCGACCGGCGTCTCCTCCGGCACCACCAGGGCGTCGCCCGGGTGGTAGACCACGTCGTTGATCAGGAAGCCGAGGTTGTCCACGACCGGGATGTCCGGGTGGATCACCGCGTGCTTCCCGCCGTAGGCGCGGATGGCCACCCCGGCGGCGGTGAACGACTCACCGGCGGTGACCGGACGCAACGCCTCGGCGGCGTCGCCCAGGGTGCCGGCGAGCGAGGCGGGTCCGTGGATCGAAAACGGTCGCCGGTCGAGTTGCAGGTGCACCGCCGCCACGTCGAGGTGGTCGGGGTGTTCGTGGGTGATCAACACCGCGTCCGCACCGTCCAACGCTGCCGGGTCGCTGAACACCCCGGGGTCGACGACGAGCACTCCCCCGTCGTGCTCCACCCGGATGCAGGAGTGGGCGTACTTGGTGAGCCGCATCGTGACTCCTCGATTATCGAATCGTGACGTCCTCAGCGCAGTCTGCCGGAACCAGCCGACGAGCGCGCCGCGTCCGAGGTATCGCCACACCGGCTGACGACGATGGGAGCGGGGATGGACGAACGGGTGGGACGGCGCCGCGGCGCACTGCTGGCGGCAACAACACTGGTGGCGGTCCTCGGGGTGACCGGGTGCGGTGCCGGCGACAGCGGGGCGCAGGACGCGGCGGGCACGGCGGCCGAGGCGCCGGCCGCGAACGGCGGCGCGGCGGACAGGGACAGTGCCGCCGGTGCGCCGGAGGCGGCCGGAGCCGGCGCCCCGGACCTGCGGGTCGACCAGCGGGCCATCATCTACACCGGAACCATGCGGGTGCAGGTGGACGATGTGGACGCCGCCGCCCGCGAGGTCACCGCCGCGGTCACCCGGGCGGGTGGCTTCATCGGCGGCGACCAGCGGCGCAGCGCCGAGGCCGACGCGGTGGCGGAGTTGCAGCTGCGGGTGCCGGCAGCGAAGTTCGCCGGCGTGGTGGACGAGATCGCAAAGCTCGGCAAGCAGGAGAGCCGGGAGATCAGCACCCAGGACGTCACCGAGGAGACCGTCGACCTCGACGCCCGGATCGCCAGTCAGCGGGCCCGGGTGGACAGCGCCCGCCGGCTGCTCGCCCGAGCCACCTCGATCGCCGACCTGGTGTCGCTGGAGAACGAGCTGGGTCGCCGCGAGGCCGACCTGGCGTCGCTGGAGGCCAAGAAGCGGCGACTGGCCGACCTGACAGCCCTCTCCACGATCACCGTGTCGCTGGCCGGACCGGCGGCGAAGGCCGCCGAGGAGAAGACCGAGACCGGATTCCTGTACGGGTTGAAGGGCGGCTGGAAGGCGTTCGTCGCCTCGCTGGCCGTCCTGCTCACCGTGCTGGGAGCGCTGCTGCCCTGGCTGGTGGCGCTCGGCGTACCGCTGGCGGCGCTGCTGCTGGTCCTGCGCCGGCGGAAGAAGGCCCCGGCGCTGGTCGCTCCGGTCAGCGCACCGCCGCCAGTGCCCGCAGCGCGGTCTGCACCATGACGCGTACGCCAGCCGGGATGGCTCCCTCGTCCACGTCGAAGGACGCGCGGTGCAGGTCGACGTTGGGGCCGGAGCGGCCGACGCCGAGCCGGGCGAGGGCGCCGGGGACGTACTCCAGGTACCAGGAGAAGTCCTCGCCGCCCATGCTCTGCGGCGTCTCGGCGATCCCGTCCGGGCCGAGCGCGGCGGCGGTGGCGCCGGTCAGCACCTGGATGGCCCGTGCGTCGTTGCACACCGGCGGCCGACCGCGCAGGTATTCCAGGTCGACCGTCGCGCCGGTCGGCGCGATCACGTCCCGGACGACCTGAGCCACGATCTTGGGAGCCTGTTCCCAGGTGTCGCGATCCATCACCCGCAGGGTGCCGGACGCGGACGCCTCGGAGGGGATGACGTTGTAGCGGGTGCCGGCCGAGGCGTGGCCGAAGACCAGCAGCAGCCCGCTGTTGGCCGGCACCCGGCGGCTGACCAGCGCGGGCACCTCGGTGATCAGCCGGCCGAGCGCGTCGACCAGGTCGACGGTCAGGTGCGGGCGGGCGGTGTGCCCGCCCGGGCCGCTGAGCCGGACGGTGACGTTGTCGGCGGCCGCGGTGATCGGGCCGACCCGCAGGCCGACCTGACCCACCGGCAGGTTCGGGTCGCAGTGCAGCGCGAAGATCTGCGCCACGTCGTCCAGGCCGCCGGCCTCGATGACCTCCAGCGAGCCGCAGGGCAGGATCTCCTCGGCCGGCTGGAAGATGAGCCGGACCCGGCCGTCCAGCTCGCCGAGGTCGGCGAGCTGGGCCAGCAGCATGCCGACGCCGAGCAGGATCGAGGTGTGGACGTCGTGCCCGCAGGCGTGGCAGACGCCCTGCACCGTGGACCGGTACGGCACGTCCTTGGGGTCGTCCAGCGGCAGGGCGTCGATGTCGGCGCGCAGCGCGATGACCGGTCCGTCCGGGCGGCCGTTGACGTCACAGATCACGCCGTTGCCCTTGGGCAGCAGGCGCGGGTTCAGCCCGGCCAGTGAGAGTTCCCGGGCGATCAGGGCGGCCGTCTCGAACTCGGTGCCGGAGAGCTCGGGGTGCGAGTGGATGTGACGGCGGGTGGCGATCAGCCCGGGTACCCGGAGCGCGAGGAGGTGGTCCAGGTCGCGGGGCAGGGGCTGGGACCCGGGCGGCAGCTCCGGCCAGGACGACGCCAGCTGGCTGCCGGTGGGCAGCGTCAACGCACTCGTCACGTCGAATTCTCGATCACTAGAGATGGATGGATCATCGGGGACAGCAGACAGCCTAGACCTCCGGCGGTGACGCTGCGCAACCTCGTTACGGTGATGATCAGAGCGCACAGCGTCACGTATGCCCTGCTGAGGGCGCTCGGAGATGCGCGGGACAGCAGGTAGATCACGGTCGAACGCCGTCATCTGCCCCTCACCTCCTACAACGCGTAACCGATCTCGGCGGTCACGAATTCGGCGCCACTCGCGGGCCCACGTTGCGAATTGTCGCATTAGTCGGGGGGATGAACTGACACTCCGACAATAAGCCGACCACGCTCCGCAACGAGCCGGAAAAGACGCTCACACGCGCCCGTCCGTCGTGACCGCACAGGGTGTGCGTCCCCGTTCACCCGGTCGGGGTACCCCCAAACCTGGTGGACACACCCCGGACACCGTCGGGGGCCACGCCGCCCTCGGCCCGGCCGGTGGGGGATCCGCTTTCGACTGTAGCTCTACCCGAGCCGAACAAACCCGCCCTGACCTGCGAGAACGGCCGATCGGCCGATCAGAACCGATCGGTGGGCCGGTACAGCCCCCACGCCTCGCGCAGCGTCCCGCAGACCTCACCCACCGTGGCGCGGGCCCGCAGCGCCTCCTTCATCGGGTACAGCACGTTGTCCGTGCCATCGGCGGCGGCCCGCAGGTCGGCGAGCGCCCGCGCCACCGCGTCGGCGTCCCGCTCGGCGCGCAGCCGCGCCAGCCGCTCGGCCTGCGCCGCCTCGATCGTCGGATCGACCCGCAGCGGCTCGTACGGCTCCTCCTCGTCGACCGCGAACCGGTTGAGGCCGACCACCACCCGCTCGCCCGAGTCGATCTCCTGGGCGATCCGGTACGCGGACTGCTCGATCTCGCGCTTCTGGAACCCGGCCTCGATCGCGTCCACCGCCGAGCCGTGGTCGGCCACCCGCTCCATCAGCTCGACGGCGGCGGCCTCGATCTCGGCGGTCATCGCCTCCACCACGTACGAGCCGGCGAACGGGTCGACGGTGGAGGTCAGGTCCGTCTCGTACGCCAGCACCTGCTGGGTACGCAGCGCGAGCCGGGCCGCCTTCTCGGTGGGCAGCGCGATCGCCTCGTCGAAGCTGTTGGTGTGCAGCGACTGGGTGCCGCCGAGCACCGCACCGAGCCCCTGCACCGCGACCCGGACCAGGTTCACCTCCGGCTGCTGGGCGGTGAGCTGCACGCCGGCGGTCTGGGTGTGGAAGCGCAGCATCATCGACTTCGGATCCTTGGCACCGAAGTCGTCCCGCATCAGCCGGGCCCAGATCCTGCGGGCGGCGCGGAACTTCGCCACCTCCTCCAGCAGGGTCGTACGGGCCACGAAGAAGAACGACAGCCGGGGCGCGAAGTCGTCCACCGCGAGCCCGGCGGCCAGCGCGGCCCGGACGTACTCCACGCCGTTGGCCAGGGTGAACGCGATCTCCTGCGCGGGCGTCGCGCCGGCCTCGGCCATGTGGTAGCCGGAGATGGAGATGGTGTTCCACTTCGGCACCTCCTTGCGGCAGTACGCGAACGTGTCGGCCACCAGGCGCAGCGAGGGCTTCGGCGGGAAGATGTACGTCCCCCGGGCGATGTACTCCTTGAGGATGTCGTTCTGGATGGTGCCGTTGAGCGCCGAGCCCGGCACCCCGTTCTCCTCGGCGACGAGCTGGTAGAGCAACAGCAGCACCGAGCCGGGCGCGTTGATGGTCATCGAGGTGGAGACCTTGTCCAGCGGGATGTCGGCGAAGAGCAGCCGCATGTCCTCGATGGAGTCGATGGCCACGCCCACCTTGCCGACCTCGCCGTGCGCGATCGGCTCGTCCGAGTCGTACCCCATCTGGGTCGGCAGGTCGAAGGCGACGGAGAGACCCATCGTGCCGGCCCGCAACAACTGGTGGTACCGCGCGTTGGACTCGGTGGCGGTGCCGAAGCCGGCGTACTGGCGCATGGTCCACGGACGGGAGGTGTACATCGTGGGGTAGACCCCCCGGGTGTACGGGAACTCGCCGGGACCGCCCAGCCGGGAGTCCAGGTCCTCCGGAAGGTCGGCCGCCGTGTAGACGCCCTTGATCGGGAAACCGGACTCGCTTGACCGCCGTTCACTCATCCCCGGATGGTAGGACGCGCGGGCGTGTCGTCGGGTGAGGGATACCGCACAGTGCGTCCCGACCGGTCGACAGGACGTGAAGGACAGAGCACGTTCTGTTGACTTCGATAAACGTCCGTCGCGTCGGCTTTCGCATCGGGCGTCGGAACCAGCAAGATAGGGGGGTTGTGTCCCAGCCCCCCTCGATTTCCCCCGGTGGCTTTTCTGTGACTCAGATCCCGACGTGGAGCGGCGGACAGGTAAGTCCCGCCAACGGACGTGCGGCGCCCGGCACCACCATCGGTGGCCGGTACTCGCTGCGGTCCTCGGTGGGCAACGGCGGCATGGGCACGGTGTGGCGCGCCACAGACACCCTGCTGCGCCGTGACGTGGCGGTGAAGGAGGTCGTCCTGCCCCCGGGGCTGGCCCCCAGCGACCGCGACGCCATGTACGAGCGCACGCTGCGCGAGGCCCGCGCGGCCGCCGCCATCCAGCACCCCGCGGTGGTGCAGGTGTACGACGTGGTCACCGAGGCCGGCCGGCCCTGGATCGTGATGGAGCTGCTGGACGCCCGCAGCCTCGCCGACATGGTGATCGAGGACGGGCCGGTCGCGCCCCGCGCGGTCGCCAAGATCGGCATTGCGTTGCTCGGCGCGCTGGAGGTCGCGCACGCGATCGGCGTGCTGCACCGCGACGTCAAACCGGCCAACGTGCTGATCTGCGCCGACGGGCGTTGCGTGCTGACCGACTTCGGTGTCGCGCGGATGCCCACCGACGTGCAGCTCACCACTCCCGGCATGGTGCTCGGCTCGCCGCACTTCATCTCGCCCGAGCGGGCCATGGGTCAGGAGTTCGGCCCGCCGAGCGACCTGTTCTCGCTGGGCGTGACGCTGTACACGGCGGTCGAGGGGCGGCCTCCGTTCGACAAGGGTGATCCGATCGAGACCATGCACGCCGTGGTGGAGGACCCGCCCGCCCCGCCGCAGCGCAGTGGCCCGCTGACCCGGGTGCTGATGGGCCTGCTGGAGAAGGACCCGGCCCGCCGGCTGGACGTGCACACCTCCCGGGCCATGCTGCGCGAGCTGCTCGCCGGCCCGCTGGGCAGCACCGCCACCGCCGTGCACTCGGTGACCGACCCGTACGCCGTGGTCCCGGTGCAGCAGCGCCCGGCGCCCTTCGCCCCGCCGGCTCCGCCGGAGCCGAAGCCGGACAGCCAGATCGGCGGCCGGGCGATGCTGGCCCCGGGCGAGTCCCTGACCGACCGCCTGGCGTCGCTGCGCCGGGGCGAACGCCCGCAGCCCGCCACCGCGGCCGGCACCACGGGGCTCGACGAAACCAGCGCCGACGCGCTGGCCGGCCCGCTGCACACGCCCACCGGCGCGATGCCCGTCCCCGGCCGACCCGCCGCCGGGCGCACCTACGGCGGCCCGGCGGACGCCACCCAGCGGGTGGACGCCGGCGGACACCCGGACGCCACCCAGCGGGTCAGCTACGGCAGCCGGCCCGACGCCACCCAGCAGGTCGGCTACGGCGGCGCGCCGGAGGCCACCCAGCGCATCGGCGGCACGTACGGCGGCGGCAACCAGTGGTCGGTGCCCGGCACCGGCCAGCCCTGGGCCACGCCCGCGACGTCCGGCGGCGCCGGGGCACTGGACAAGGTCCGCGCCACCGGAGGCCAACTGGTCACCACGGTCAAGGGTTGGCCGCGCAAGGTGCAGCTCGCCGCGGCCGGCGGGCTGGCCCTGGTGCTGCTGCTCAGCGTGGTCGCGTTGACCAGCGGCGGCGACGACCCCGCCCCGACCACCCCGCAGGCGCAGCCCACACAGTCCGCCGCGGCCGGTCCGGCTATGGAGATGCAGGAGCACGCGGCCCGCGGCATCGAGGTCATGGTGCCGAAGGGCTGGACCAAGGCCACCGGCGGCGTCTACTTCGACTACGTCGACCCGGAGGACCGCAGCCGAAAGGTGCGCGTCCTCACCGAGGATTTCAGCACCACCTCGATGCGCTGGGCCGAGGTCGCCGAGGGCGGTCTCAAGAAGGCGAAGTCGTGCCCCAAGCCGTACAACCGGATCGCGATGGCCGAGAAGGACCTGGCCGGCAAGCCGGCCGCCGAGTTCGAGTACACCTGCGGCGAGGGCGACACGCAGCGGCACGGCATCTGGCGCGGCGTGGTCACCGAGGGCAAGGTCTACTCGTTCTACCTCTCCTCGAACGACGCCAAGTTCGCGGAGAGCAAGCCGATCTTCGACGAGATGGTGCGGACGTTCCAGCTCACCGGGAACGGCTGAGCCGGAGGGAACCGACAGTGGTGATCCGCCGCCGTGCTATCAAGAGGCATGGCGGCGGACACCACTGACATCGACGACATTCGCGAGCAAGCCCGACGCTGGCTCGCCGACGACCCCGACCCGGCCAGCCGGGACGAGCTGACGGCGGTGCTGGACCGGCTGCCGACGAGCGCGCCGGAGCTGGCGGACCGGTTCGCCGGTCCGCTGACCTTCGGCACCGCGGGCCTGCGCGGCCCGCTGCGCGCCGGCCCGAACGGTATGAACCTCGCCGTGGTCACGCAGGCCGCCGCCGGCCTGGTCGGCTGGCTCGCCGCCCAGGGCGGCACCGGTCCCCTGGTGATCGGGTACGACGCCCGGCACGGCTCCCGCCAGTTCGCCGAGCGGACCGCCCAGGTGGCCACCGGGGCCGGCCGGCCGGCGCTGCTGCTGCCCCGCCCGCTGCCCACCCCGGTGCTGGCGTACGCGGTGCGCCAGCTCGGCGCCGTGGCCGGAGTGATGGTCACGGCCAGCCACAACCCGCCGCAGGACAACGGTTACAAGGTCTACCTCGGCGCGGAGCTGGGCGGAGAACTGGGCGCCGGGGCGCAGATCGTCCCGCCGGCCGACGCCGGCATCGAGGCCGCCATCCGGGCGGTGGGTCCGCTGACCGAGGTGCCGCTGGGCCGGCCCGGTGACGTGCTCGGTGACGACCTGGTCGCCTCGTACGTCGAGCGGGCCACCGCCGTGATCGCGCCGGACGGGCCGCGGGACCTGACGGTGGCGTACACCCCGCTGCACGGGGTGGGTGCCGCGGTGCTCACCGCCGCCTTCGCCCGGGCCGGCTTCCCGGTGCCCGGGGTGGTGCCCGAGCAGGCCGAGCCGGACCCGGCGTTCCCCACCGTGTCCTTCCCCAACCCGGAGGAGCCGGGGGCGGTGGACCTGCTGATCGCGCTCGCCGACTCCACCGGCGCGGACCTCGCCATCGCCAACGACCCGGACGCGGACCGGTGCGCGGTGGTGGTTCGCGACGGCGCGACAGGCTGGCGGATGCTCCGCGGCGACGAGGTCGGGGCGCTGCTCGCCGACCATTTGATGCGTCGCGGGGTGACCGGGCTGTACGCCACCACCATCGTCTCGTCGTCGCTGCTGCGGGCGATGTGCGCGGCACGGGGCCTGGCCTACGACGAGACGCTGACCGGTTTCAAGTGGATCGTCCGGGCAGGTGGCGGGAGCGCGCCGCTGGTCTACGGCTACGAGGAGGCGCTCGGCTACTGCGTCGCCCCGGACCACGTCCGGGACAAGGACGGCATCACCGCCGCGCTGACCGTGGCCGAGCTGGCCGCCGGCCTCAAGGCGCAGGGCCGCACGCTGACGGATCGACTGGACGAGTTGGCCGCCGAGTTCGGCGTGCACCACACCGACCAGCTCTCCGTCCGGGTGGATGACCTGCGGGAGATCGCCGACGCGATGGCCCGGATCCGCGCGGCCACCCCGACCACGCTGCTCGGACACCCGGTCGACAGCACCCAGGACCTGCTCCCCGAGGCGGACGTGGTGATCCTGCGCACCGGGGCGGCCCGGGTGGTGATCCGCCCGTCCGGGACCGAGCCGAAGCTCAAGGCGTACCTGGAGGTGGTGGAGCCGGTCACGGACGGCGACGTCGCGGCTGCCCGCACCCGAGCGGCGTCGGCCGTCGCCGCGCTGCGCGCCGAGGTCAGCGCCGCTCTTGGCATCTGAGCCCCGCCGCACCCACTCACCCACCACCACCAACACCACCAAGTCCGCCCTTTGCTCTGCACCCACGGAAGCGCCAGTCAACCGTCGGTCGGTAGGCCTTCCGTGGGTGCAGGGCTCGGTGGTGCCTCGGTGGGTGCAGAGCAAAGGGCACACACGGTGCGGGGTCGGTCGGTCGACCCGACGGTCAGCGGCGCGGGCCGAGGGCCTGGTCGACGGCCCGGCCGAGGGCCGCGACGACCAGGCCCACCGACGGGCGGACCACGGAGTCGTCGATGCTGACCTCGCCGGAGAACCCGGCGCCGGTGGAGATCTCCTCCAGCCGGCGGCGGGCGTCGGCGGCGGCCTCGCCGCTGACCCCGAGGGCGGACTCCATTCGCAGCACCACGACGAGGGTGGCCAACGCGGCGGTCCGCTCGTCCGGCGCCGCCGCGCCGGTCAGCGCCTCCGCCAGCCGCTGCCGGCTGTCCGCCTCCACGGAGGCGTCCACCACCGGGTAGCGGTGCACGTGGATGAAGCCCAGTTCGGTCTCGTCGATGTCCCGGACCACACCCTGCTCGCACAGGTCACCGAGGATCCGGTCCCGCAGGCCGTGCCGCAGGCGCTGCACCCACGAGGCCGGCGTGTGCGGGGTGTCCGCGGCGATCCGGCCCAGCACCTCATCGGTGACCCGCTCGCCGGTGGGCGTCGGGTCGACCACGGTCAGGGAACCGTCGGCGTACGCGATCCGGCCTGCCAGGGCCAGCTCGACCAGCACCGCGGCGGCCATGCCCAGGTCCAGGCTGATCCGCGGCATCGTCGCCTTGCCGGTCGTGTCGTCGTAGGCGAGGAGCAGCAGTTCCTCGGCGAGCGCAACACCAGTCATGGCCGGAGACGGTAGCGGGTCCGCGCACCACCGTGTGCGGACCCGCCGGACCCGGCACCGACCGGGGTGTACGACTCAGAACCGGGGCATGCCGCCGAACTGCCGGTCGCCGGCGTCGCCGAGGCCGGGGACGATGAACATCCGGTCGTTGAGCCCCTCGTCGATCGAGGCGGTGACCAGGCGCAACGGCAGGCCGGAGCGTTCCAGCCGCTCGATGCCGACCGGCGCGGCGAGCACGCAGAGCACGGTGATGTCGGTGCAGCCCCGGTCGGCCAGCAACCGGCAGCAGTGCTCGAGCGAACCACCGGTGGCCAGCATCGGGTCGAGCACCAGCACCGGCAGGCCGGCCAGTTCCCGGGGCAGCGACTCCATGTACGCGCGCGGCTCGTACGTCTCCTCGTCCCGGGCCAGGCCGACGAAGCCCATCGAGGACTCCGGCAGCAGGCCGAGCGCGGCGTCCGCCATGCCCAGGCCGGCCCTCAGCACCGGCACCAGCAGCGGCGGGTTGGCCAGCCGGGTGCCCTCGGTGCCGGTGACCGGCGTCTGCACCGGGTACCGCTCGACGGGGAAGGAGCGCGCCGCCTCGTACACCAGCATGGTGGTCAGTTCGTGCAGCGCCGCCCGGAACGTCGAGGAATCGGTGCGCGCGTCCCGCATGGCGGTCAGTCGAGACTGAGCCAGGGGATGGTCAATGACGTGTACATCCACGATCGCTCAACCTACCGGTCCCGATGGTCGGGCGGTGCGGGTGCGGTCCGACCAGCGACGCCGCTCACGCCGGACCCCGGCCCAGCGGGACCACGTGAGCAAGATCACGCAGCCGTCCGGTGCGTAGACTTCGTGGCATGACGGCGACAACGACGTCGGCCCGGTCGGAGCTCTCCGAGCTGGGACGATCCGAGACCGCTCTGCGGACCTTCCTGCACGGCCTGCCCGGCGTGGACCAGGTCGGCGCGGAGCAGCGGGCGGCGCAGCTCGGCACCCGCTCCATCAAGACCACCGCCAAGGCGCAGGCGATCGACCTCGCGATCCGGATGGTGGACCTGACCACCCTTGAGGGGGCGGACACCCCGGGCAAGGTTCGCGCGCTGGCCGCGAAGGCGGTACGCCCGGACCCGGCCGACCCGTCCTGCCCGCACGTCGGCGCCGTCTGCGTCTACCCCGCGATGGTCCCGTACGTGGCGGAGGTGCTGCGCGGCACCGGCGTGCACCTGGCCAGCGTGGCGACCGCCTTCCCGTCGGGTCAGGCGCCGCTGGAGATCAAGCTCGCCGACACCCGGGCCGCCGTCGCGGCCGGCGCCGACGAGATCGACATGGTGATCAACCGCGGCGCGTTCCTGGCCGGCCGCTACAAGGAGGTCTACGACGAGATCGTGGCCACCAAGGAAGCCTCCGGCGACGCCCACCTCAAGGTGATCCTGGAGACCGGCGAGCTGGCCACCTACGACAACGTGCGCCGGGCCTCCTGGCTGGCAATGCTGGCCGGCGGCGACTTCATCAAGACCTCCACCGGCAAGGTCCCGGTCGCCGCGACGCTGCCGGTGAGCCTGGTGATGCTGGAGGCGGTCCGCGACTTCCGGGCCGCCACCGGGCGGCAGGTCGGCGTGAAGCCGGCCGGCGGCATCAAGACCACCAAGGACGCGATCAAGTACCTGGTGATGGTCAACGAAACCGTCGGCGCGGACTGGCTCGACCCGGACTGGTTCCGCTTCGGCGCGTCCAGCCTGCTCAACGACCTGCTGATGCAGCGCACCAAGCTGACGACCGGCACCTACTCCGGTCCCGACTACTTCACCCTGGACTGATAGCCGATGTTCGAATACGCACCCGCCCCCGAGTCCCGCTCGGTGGTGGACCTCAAACCCTCGTACGGGCTGTTCATCGACGGTGCGTTCGTCGATCCCGCCGACGGTGGCAGCTTCAAGTCGATCAACCCCGCCTCCGAGGAGGTGCTGGCCGAGGTCGCCGAGGCCGGCGCCCAGGACGTGGAGCGCGCGGTGCGCGCCGCCCGGAAGGCGTACGAGAAGGTCTGGGGTCCGATGCCGGGCCGGGACCGGGCCAAGTACCTGTTCCGGATCGCCCGGCTCATCCAGGAGCGTTCCCGCGAGCTGGCCGTGCTCGAGTCGCTGGACAACGGCAAGCCGATCAAGGAGTCCCGCGACGTCGACCTGCCGCTGGTCGCCGCGCACTTCTTCTACTACGCCGGCTGGGCCGACAAGCTGGAGCACGCGGGCTTCGGCGTCGACCCGAAGCCGGTCGGGGTCGCCGCGCAGGTCATCCCGTGGAACTTCCCGCTGCTGATGCTGGCCTGGAAGATCGCCCCGGCGCTGGCCGCCGGCAACACGGTGGTGCTGAAGCCGGCCGAGACCACCCCGCTGACGGCGCTGCTCTTCGCCGAGATCTGCCAGCAGGCCGAGCTGCCCGCCGGCGTGGTCAACATCATCACCGGCGCCGGTGACACCGGCCGCGCGCTGGTCGAGCACCCCGGCGTGGACAAGGTCGCCTTCACCGGCTCCACCGAGGTCGGGCGGGCCATCGCCCGGTCGGTCGCCGGCACCCGCAAGAAGCTCACGCTGGAGCTGGGCGGCAAGGCCGCCAACATCGTCTTCGACGACGCGCCGATCGACCAGGCGGTCGAGGGGATCGTCAACGGCATCTTCTTCAACCAGGGGCACGTCTGCTGCGCCGGCTCCCGCCTGCTGGTTCAGGAGAACGTGGCCGACCGGGTGCTGGAGTCCCTGAAGCGGCGGATGGCCCAGCTTCGGGTCGGCGACCCGCTGGACAAGAACACCGACATCGGCGCGATCAACTCCGCCGCCCAGTTGGAGCGGATCCGCGAGCTGTCCGACGCCGGCTCGGCCGAGGGCGCCGAGCGTTGGTCGCCGCCGTGCGAGCTGCCCGACCGCGGCTTCTGGTTCGCGCCGACCATCTTCACCGGCGTCACCCAGGCGCACCGGATCGCCCGCGAGGAGATCTTCGGCCCGGTGCTGTCGGTGCTCACCTTCCGCACCCCGGCCGAGGCCGTGGAGAAGGCCAACAACACGCCGTACGGGCTCTCGGCGGGGATCTGGACCGACAAGGGTTCCCGGATCCTGTGGATGGCCGACCGGCTGCGCGCCGGTGTCGTCTGGGCCAACACGTTCAACAAGTTCGACCCCACCTCGCCGTTCGGCGGCTACAAGGAGTCGGGCTACGGTCGCGAGGGCGGCCGGCACGGGCTGGAGGGGTACCTCAATGTCTGAGCGGGTCGCCGTACGCAAGACGTACAAGCTCTTCATCGGCGGGAAGTTCCCGCGCAGCGAGTCGGGACGGTCGTATCTCGTGCAGTCCTCGAATGTGTCACTGGCCTCCCGCAAGGACGCCCGGGACGCGGTGGTCGCCGCCCGCGCCGCCGTGAAGGGCTGGGCCGGGGCGACCGCGTACAACCGGGGTCAGATCCTCTACCGGGCCGCCGAGATGCTGGAGGGCCGCCGCGAGCAGTTCGTCGCCCTCGGCGTGCCCGGCGACGAGGTGGACGCAGCGGTGGACCGCTGGGTCTGGTACGCCGGCTGGGCCGACAAGCTCGCCCAGGTGTACGGCGGCGCCAACCCGGTCGCCGGCCCGTACTTCAACATCTCCGCGCCCGAGCCGACCGGCGTGGTCGCGGTGGTCGCGCCGGAGCGCCCGGCGCTGCTCGGCCTGGTCAGCGTGATCGCCCCGGCGATCGTCACCGGCAACACGGTGGTGGTGGCGGCGTCGGCGACCGAGCCGCTGGCGGCGGTGACGCTGGCCGAGGTGCTCGCCACCTCCGACCTGCCCGGCGGAGTGGTGAACATCCTCACCGGCCGCATCACCGAGACCGCGCCGACGCTCGCCGCACACATGGACGTCAACGCGATCGACCTCAGCGGGGTGACCGACGCCGAGTTGGCGGCCGACCTGGAGGTCAAGGCGGCGGAGAACCTGAAGCGGGTGCTCCGGCCCGCCCCGGCCGACCACGACTGGTCGGTCACCCCCGGTCTGGCCCGGATGACGAGCCTGCTGGAAACGAAGACGGTGTGGCACCCGAAGGGGGTGTGATTTATCGGTCCCGGCCTTGGGTTTTCCGGGGAGCCCCACCCGCTCCGGGCGGTCAGGCTTGATCCCTCCGCGGGCGGGGCTCCCCGGAAACCTGACGTGGGCCGGGTTCGAGCGGGTGTTCGTCTTGCTGGCCGGTGCCCCTTGTTGGGTCACCGGCCAGCGGCGTCTTCAGCGCCCTCCCGGTTTCGGCGGCCCCTCCCGGTTTCGGCGGCCCCTCCCGGTTTCGGCGGCCCCTCCCGGTGATCATGAGGTTGGCGGGGGATTTGATCTTCCTGCGGC
>NZ_RCVJ01000021.1 GCF_003667505.1 Micromonospora sp. BL4 | reverse complement strand
CTTTTATTTCGATAAAGACACCATTCAAATTGCCGAGACAGACACTTCCCCGATAATCATCTTTGCCCGCGCCTGCGACATTAACGCCATGTCGCGGCTGGATTATATGTATTTATCAAATGGGAATAATTCCGATTACAGTTACCAACTGCTACGGGAGCATATTCGTTTCGTCCTTATTGAGTGTGAAGAAAGCTTCGAAAATTGTTTCTGCGTCTCAATGGGTACCAATAAAACTGACTGTTATAGCGCCGCCATGCGTTTTAGCGATGAGGGCGCGCTTGTCAGCATCCGCGATCCCTTTATCGAGGCGGCGATACAAGGGCTGGGGCAGGAGGCTGACTATACCCCCTCTTTCGTCAGCGAAAACCGGGAAACCGTCGTCACGCCGGACAGCGTTTGCCGCGATCCGCAAAAAATTCGCGACATTCTCACCCGCCACCCGCTATGGGACGCCTACGAC
>NZ_RCVJ01000022.1 GCF_003667505.1 Micromonospora sp. BL4 | reverse complement strand
GGCTCCGGTCTCGTGGGCTCGGTGGCGCGGCTCGCCGTGGGTTCGGCGCCGCCGGGCGGGGGAGCGGGCGGTGAGCGGCGGACTGCTCGTCGCCGGCACGACCTCCGACGCCGGCAAGAGCGTCCTCACCGCCGGCATCTGCCGCTGGCTGCACCGCAAGGGCGTGCGGGTGGCGCCCTTCAAGGCGCAGAACATGTCGAACAACTCGGCTGTCGTCGTCGGGCCGGACGGGCGGGGCGGTGAGATCGGCCGGGCGCAGGCCATGCAGGCCGCCGCCTGCGGGTTGGCCCCCGACCTGCGGTTCAACCCGGTGCTGCTCAAGCCGGGCAGTGACCTGGCCAGCCAGGTGGTGCTGCTCGGCGAGGCCGTCGACACGATCACCGCCGGCACGTTCCGGCAGTTGCGTCCCCGGCTCGCCGAGACCGCGTACGCGGCGTTGGCGGAGCTGCGCGCCACGTACGACG
>NZ_RCVJ01000098.1 GCF_003667505.1 Micromonospora sp. BL4 | reverse complement strand
TATCACTGCTGGCCATTTTCAGTGCAGTGAGCGTGGCTTTCGTGACCATTGATACACCAATATCAGGATTACCATGTACAGCCGAAACATCCTCAAACTGGCCAACAATAACCCCGACATCCAGAGTTGTACCACCGAGATCGATAACCAATGATTTTTCGTACTGACCAACGTTGTCAGCAACTAGGCGAGTAAATACAGCCGGGAGTGATTCAGGCATCACTTCAACGCTTTTAATGGTAAAAGTTCCCCCTTTGTTCAGGGTGACTTCTCGCATCAGGTTGCGAATTTTTCTCTCAATGTTAAGCGTATTTTTCTGGCAGTCGGCCGTGTAAAACTCGCTGATAGGTAACGTAACGGTGAGATCGATCTCCTGGGGTTCAATGCCACTGTTCAGTAATGCGTGGTGAACTGCCAACACATTTGTATCAGAGTACTGATACTCAATATGAGTCGTGCTGATC
>NZ_RCVJ01000023.1 GCF_003667505.1 Micromonospora sp. BL4 | reverse complement strand
TCACCGCCGCCTACGCCGCGTCCGACGCCAAGCCGGCCACCCAGACCCAGACCGACCGCAAGCCGTCGGGTGAGCGTCAGCTCGGCGTGCGGTACGAGGCGCAGCCGAACTTCTACTACTGCGGCCCCGCCGCCACCCGCAACGCCCTGTCCGTGCAGGGCAAGGACATCAGCGTGGACGCCATGGCCAAGGAGATGGGCACCACCGAGGCCGGCACCAACTCCATCAACGACATCACCCCCGTGCTGAACAAGGAGACCGGCAAGACCGACGCCTACCACAGCGTCGAGATCTCCAGCCCCAGCGCTGACGGCAAGCAGACCGACACGCTGCGCGCCGACATCGTCAAGACCGTGGACGACGGTCGGGCTGTGGTCGCGAACATCGCCGGCACCAGCGTCGACACCGACGGTGGGGTGCACTCCTTCGAGGGCGGGCACTACATCAGCGTGGTCGGGTACCGCGACGGCGGGAAC
>NZ_RCVJ01000162.1 GCF_003667505.1 Micromonospora sp. BL4 | reverse complement strand
CTTCCAGCCTGTTCGGTATGCAAAAAGTTATGCAGGCGCTGGAACATTACAATCTCTATTTTCTCGACAGCATGACGATTGGCAATAGCCAGGCGATGCGCGCGGCATCCGGTACGGGTGTGAAAGTGATCAAGCGCAAAGTGTTCCTCGACGATACGCAAAACGAGGCGGATATCCGTCGTCAGTTTAATCGCGCTATCGAACTGGCCCGTCGCAACGGTTCCGCTATCGCGATTGGTCAGCCACATCCCGCAACGGTTCGCGTGCTGCAACAGATGGTTTATCGCCTGCCGGCGGATATCACCCTGGTACGTCCAGGCAGCCTGCTCAACGAACCGCAGGTAGATACGTCCCGACCTGGTGTGACGCCGCAGAAAATTGACGCGCCGCGCAATCCCTTCCGCGGCGTAAAGATGTGCAAGCCGAAAAAACCGCTGCAACCGGTCTACGCTACGCGCTTTTTCAGCGTCATCGGCGAGAGCATTACGCAAAGT
>NZ_RCVJ01000024.1 GCF_003667505.1 Micromonospora sp. BL4 | reverse complement strand
CATCGGGGCATTGTGCGCCCGGGACACAACGACATCGCCGATACCGAGTCGATGGCCTGACCCCGCCGCCCACCCGACCGCTCCCTCACCCACCCTCGCGCGCCCTTGGCGCCGTCCTGGTACCAAGGGGCCGCGTCGGGTAGCGCACCCCAACGAGCCGTATCGTGCGTCAGCGACCGAAACGCCTCATGGAGCGCGAGGGACGCCGACGTCACCAGCAGTGGCAACCGGACCGGGCTCGCGGGTGGGTGCCGCGTCGGATGGGCTGGTTGCGGGTTGATCGACTCGGTATCGCCGATATCGGGGCATCCGCAGGCCCCGGACACCGCGACATCCCCGATATCGAGTCGATCACCCCGGAGAGGCACTCCCCAGGCCTGGCCGGAGGGGTCGTCAACGAGCGCGATACCTCAGAGGCATATTTATGACTCACAGGTATACCGCTCACCAGAGCCACCGTCCCCTCGGCGAGGTGCAAGGCCGGCCGGCGGGCGGATCCGGTGCAG
>NZ_RCVJ01000025.1 GCF_003667505.1 Micromonospora sp. BL4 | reverse complement strand
GGCGGCGCTGGCGTCGTGCCGGGCCTGGTCGCGGGCCGCCTCGGCGCGCTGCGCCCGCTCGTCGGCCGTGGCGGCCTGCTGCCCGGCGCGCTCGGCGCGCTGTCGGGCCTCCTGCGCGTCGACCGCCGCCGCGCGGGCCTGCTCGCGGGCGCGGGCCGCGTCGGCCGCCGCGTCCTCGGCGTCACCGCGGGCTTCGTCGCGTTCGGTCTGCGCCGCCGCGATCTCGGTGGCGGCCTCGGCGCGCGCCTGGGCGAGCTGGCGCTGCACACCCACCGGGGACAGTTCGGCGTGCAGCGACTCGGTCAACGTCTCGACGATCTGGTCGAGCCGGTCCACCGCCTCCCACGTGCGGGCCACCTGACCGGGCAGGCCGGGGGCGTTGCGGTGGCGCATCCGGCTGTTGCGCGAGGCGCGCTGGCAGGCGCCGTCGTTGTCCCGGCAGTAGCGGAACGGGCGACCCGCGCCGACACGCTGCGGCACCGGCCGTCCACAGTGGGCGCACGGGCGGGTTTCGGCGGGGGTGGGGTGGGCGTCCATCGAG
>NZ_RCVJ01000026.1 GCF_003667505.1 Micromonospora sp. BL4 | reverse complement strand
CTCGGCACGGTCGTCGCCTCGGCCGCCGCCGTCGGCTGCCGCGTCGACTACCAGGTCACCAACCAGTGGCAGGGTGGCTTCGGCGCCAACGTCACCGTCACCAACCTCGGTGATCCCGTCACGGGGTGGACCCTCACCTGGTCGTACACCGCCGGCCAGCAGGTCACCCAGGCGTGGAACGCCACCGTCACCCAGTCCGGCGCCCAGGTCACCGCCCGCAACGTCGACCACAACGCCGCCATCGCCACCGACGGCACCGCCGCCTTCGGCTTCAACGCCTCCTGGACCAGCGGCAACCC
>NZ_RCVJ01000221.1 GCF_003667505.1 Micromonospora sp. BL4 | reverse complement strand
CATTTGGATGAACTCAGCGTTCGCAACGGTTCCGGTGAAATGGTTTCGGTTTCGAACTTTATCACTTATAAAGAAAAGTCCGCGTCGCCTTCGCTACCGCGTTATAACCGCTTCAGTGCGGCGACGATTTCGGCGGGTCTAATGCCCGGGAAAACGGTGGGTGACGGCGTGGAAGAAATGCGCCGCATTGCGAAGACTGTGATTCCGGATTCGCTGAATATCCAGACGGAACTCACCGGGACTTCGAAGGAATATGAAGAAAGTTCTTCAGGACTTTACGTTGTCTTTTTGTTCGCGCTTGCCTGCATATTTCTTGTGCTTGCGGGACAGTTTGAAAGTTACCGCGCTCCGTTCGTCACCTTTTTTACGGTGCCGCTTGCGATTGCGGGGGCTGTCATTTCGCTGTACTTCTTTGGACAGACCTTGAACATTTTTAGTGAAATCGCTTTGATTCTGTTGCTTGGCCTCGTGACGAAAAACGGAATCTTGATCGTTGAATTTGCAAACCAGATCG
>NZ_RCVJ01000256.1 GCF_003667505.1 Micromonospora sp. BL4 | reverse complement strand
TCCGGCCGTCGGAGCCAGCCCAGATCACGACCCTCGGCGTTGGCCAGACGATAGTGATATTCGTATGGGCCGGGTGGCCTGGGCGTCCGCCCGATCTCGGTGACGACCGCGTCGACAAGGTGCCCCTCCGACGCCAGATAACACCTCGGGGCAAGAATCCAAACGCCCACGCTGACGACTATCAGGACACCTACTGCGAAGCCTGCAATGCCCGGAGTGCCCCGGAGGCGATAGAAATACACGGCTGCCCCGGCGAGGGCTAGGCCCAGCAAATATCCGGCACCCTCCTGCCTGCCAGTGCCGTGGCCACTCACCCACGCCGCTGGCATTGCCAGCAAGACCGCGACTACGACGGACAGCGCAGCCCACAATGTCCCCCGGCCGATCCGCACGTCCCACCTCCCGTTGCTGGCACGGTAGTGGGTCCGATCGAGGGTCGGCTAGCTCAGCCCCTGCGGAGGCGGTCGACGGCTGTCGCCGTCAAGGCCCGCGTAGCTCCAGGGCGAACAGGTCGAGC
>NZ_RCVJ01000171.1 GCF_003667505.1 Micromonospora sp. BL4 | reverse complement strand
CGTCGGGCTGGTGGCCGCCGGCCTCGCCTGGGCCGCCCTGGGCGTGTCGGTCGGCAGCGCGTCCACCTGCTCGGCGGAGGGCGGCGGGTCGAGGGTCACCGGCGCCAGCCGTTCCGGCGTGCGCAGCACGCCGACGACGGAGACGACCGTCGCGATCAGCACCCCGAGCGCGGCGATGACGGCGACCCAGGTGGCCCGCGAGACGTCGCTCCGGCCGGTGAGCACCCGCCGTGCGGCTGCGGCGATGGCCACGATCCGGTCCAGCAGAATGATCACCACAGTGCGCCGTGGCTGGGGCGGTGTTGCCGGCACTACCTGTCTCCCCTTCAATTCGTTCCCGGACACGCGCCTGCGTTCCCCCGGTCGGGGGTGCCACCCGTTCCGGTCACAGCGCGCGAAGCCCGACGAGTAACGCCTCAAGCAGGTCCGCGGTCGGCAGCTCCGACAGCGTCGGCGGTTCGTGTGTCTCGATCAGCCCGGCCGTGAGCAGGTCACCGAGGAGGACCCGGACGGTCCCCAGGGGCAGGTCCAACTCGGCGCCGACCTCAGCCACCGACACTGGATGGTGACACAGCTCGACGATCCGCGCCTGTTCGGGGAAGAGCGGCGCAGCAGGCGTGGCCCCCCGCCGGGTGACGACCAGGGAGATCAGGTCGAACCGCCCGCGATCGGTCGCGGTGCGCCCGCCGGTCATGGTGTAGGGGCGGGCCACCGGCCCGGCGTCGTCGTCGTACCACGCCTCGTCAGCGGTGTTGGAGTACACCTGTGTCCCCGCTCCTCGCCGCGGAGGCCGGTTCCAGGGTGACGGGCAGGTGCCGCTCGGCCTGCCCCACGAACAGCGCCACCTCGTACGCCATGTCCCCGACCTCGGCGTCGTCGCCGGCGATCCGAACGGTGAGGATGGTCCCGTTGCGGATGGTGGCGACGAACAGGAACGCCCGCGACATCTGCACCACGATCTGGCGCAGCCCGCCGGCGTCGCAGGTCCGGGTGGCGGCCAACCCCAGCGCCAGCAGACCGGCGACCACGCCGGAGATCTGCTCGGCCAGCTTCGCCTCGACATGCCGGGACCCGCCCAGCGGCAGCCCGTCCGGAGAGAGCACCACGGCGAACTCCGCGCCGCGCACCCGGTCGACCAGGCGGTCCAGGGCGCCGGTCAGGCTGTCTCCGGTGACCACTGCATGCGTCATCGCTGTCTCCTTGCTGCTCTCGCGACCGGCAGCTCGACGGTGTCGGGGCCGGTGGTGCCGGGTTCGGGCCCGGTCGGTCCGGGTTGGCGGGTCCGTACCGGCAGCCCGCCGTGGTTCCCCGGGGCCGGCCCGTCGGCTGCGGCCCGGCCCGGCCGCTGCGCGGCGTCGCGCGGTGCCGTGGCTGGTCCGCCACCGGCGCCGGTGACCGTGACCAGCCGGGCCGGAAGAACCACGATCGCGGCCGTCCCGCCGCGTTGGCTGGGACGCAGCGACACCTGCGCGCCACAGTGGGCGGCGAGCACGGCAACGGTGTAGAGCCCGGTCGGGCCGGCGGGCGGGCCGCCCGGGGGCGGGTTGCCGAGCAGGTGGTTCGCCTCGGCCAACGTGGTCGCGTCGAGGCCCGGGCCGTCGTCGACGACCACGACCGCGCAGCCCTGTGGCCGGTGCTCACCGCCGACCCGGACGGTGGTCTCCGCCGGCGAGAAGGCCAGCGCGTTCTCGATCAGCTCGGCCAGCAGGTGGATGACGTCCGTGACGGCGGGGCCCGCGAGCGACCAGGGCCAGTGCGGTGCGATCAGCACCCGGTGGTAGTCCGGCACCTCGGCGACCGCACCGCGTGCGACGTCGAGCAGGGGCACCGGGCGCCGCCACCGGCGGGCCGGCGCTGCGCCGGCCAGCGCGATCAGCTTTTCCACGTTGCGCCGGACACGGGTGGTGAGGTGGTCGAGGCGGAACAGCTCGTCGGTCTCCTCGGCGGCCCGCTCCCGCCGCTGCATACCGTCCAGCAGGTTGAGCTGATCGCGGAGCAGGGCCTGGTTACGCCGGGTGAGGTGCAGGAACAGGTCCCGGGTGGCGCGCTCCGGCGCCGTGGCGTCGCGGGACCGGTCCGGGGTCTCGACGGCCGCCGGGACGGCGGGTCGGGCGGGCGCCGCAGCGGGCGGTGGCTCCTGCAAGCGGCGGTCGGCGCCCGGCCGGGCCAGCTCGTCGGTCAGCCGGCGGACGGCGCTGGCCCAGCTCAGCAGCACCACGATCACCGCGATGAGGCCGAGCCCCACCACGGCGCCGGTGCGCGCGACGAGCCCGGCGGCGCCCGGGGTGGCCCGCTCGACACTGCTGCGGGCCGTCGTGGTCACCAGCTCGTGCAGGGCGCCGAGGGCGGCGTCCGCCGCCGCCCGCCAGGCCGGGATGGTGACCCCGCTCAGGGGGGTCGCTTCGCCCGTCCGCAGCAGCACGTCCTCCAGGGCGAGCAGGTCCGCGAACCGTGGACCCGCCGTGAGCCGCTGATGGGTTCCCGGGTCGTCGACCGGCAGGCCGGCGGTCGCCTCGGCGCCCGCGTACCGCTGGTTGCTGACCAGGTCGGCCAGCCGGCGCCGCTCATCGGCGGAGATCCGGCCAGCTGCCAGGGCGGCGCTGACCAGGGTGTCCTCCCGGGCCAGCAGTTCACGGGCGCGGGCCAGCGCGATGACCGCGCGGGTGTCGACGGCGAGCGCGCTCTCGTACGCGCCCCACTCCGGGCCGTAGACGGCGAAGGCGGCGTCGACGAGCTGGTCGTACCCTTCGACCGCCTCGGCGCGGTCGAGCCGCTCGGCGTCCACCTGGGACCGCACGGCGCTCAGGCCGTTCAGCCGCCGACCCAGCTCGTCGGCCCGTTCGCGGACGGCGCCGGCGGTGAGCAGCCGCAGGTCGCTGCCCTCGGTGAACGCGCGGATGTCGGCGACCGCCCGGTCGGTCCCCGCACGTGCTCCGGTGAGCGCGGCCCCCGGCCGCCCCGCTGCGGCGATCGTCTCGGCGGTCAACCGGCGCTCGGTCTGCAGGCTCTGGATCAGCCGGTCGACGGGCTGGCCCAGGGTGTCCGCCAGGGCCCGTACCCGGAGCAGGTCAGCCGCGTCCTGGACGGTGAGGTAGGCCGCGTACGACCAGAGCGTGACCAGCACCGCCGCCAGCGCGACGAGCCGGATCCGGATCGGCCGGTCCGCGGGCCGCGTCACGGCGCGCTCCGCTCGGTCCACGGGCGTCCACCACGCGGGCGCGTCATCGGGCCGACCGCTGCGGCCACGGCTGACCGGCCGCGTTGCTGGCCCGGTCGGCGAGCATGGTGCGCAGCAGCGCCAGCAGCTCGGTGCGGTTGGCGCAGTTGAGCCGGTTGCGCATCCGGGCCACGTGGTGCTCCACGGTCTTGGCCGAGATGAAGAGCCGGTCGCCGATCTCGCGGTAGGTCAGCCCGGCCAGCACCAGCTCGGCCACCTCGTATTCGCGGTCGCTGAGCCCCTGCTGGGCGGGGGCGGCGGTGGCGTCGGCCACCTGGGTGGCGCCCTCGCCGGTGGCGGGCCGCTGCCCGCCGTTGGGGGCGGCCGACCGGCCCTGAAAAACGCGGGCGCACTCCAGCAGGGTGGTCATCGCCCGCCGGTCCGAGGTGCGGATCGCGGCCTGCCCGGCGAGGCGAGCGCCGTCCCAGCACAGCCCGGTGTCGTGCAGCCCCCGGGCGGCGGCCTCCACCCGGACCGGGTCGACCACGCCCCGCAGCACCTCCACCCAGCTCTCGGCGGCCGCGGCGACCACGGCCGCGTACCGGCTGTGGTCGGCGGCGGCGAGCAGGGCGGCGACGTGTTCGTCGGCGGCCACCGGCTCGTCGGTCAGGATCGCGGCGTGCAGCCCGCTCCAGTGCAGCGGGACGCTCCACAGTGCCGGCTCCCCGAGCCGACCGAGCAGCGCGCGGCCCTCCCGCAGGTACGGCTCCAGCCGGGCCAGGTCACCCAGCCGGGCGCCCGCGATGGCGAGCTCCCCCAGGGGAAGCAGCGCGAACAGGTCGACGGGGTGCCGAACGACCGCCTCCAGCGCCTGCCCCCACCCGCGTTTGAGCGCGCCGAGGTCGCTGTTGCGCCGGGCGATGCCCATCTGCAGCGCGGCGGCGAAGAGCTGGTCGCGTGACTCCAGCGGTCGCCCGTCGGCCGCCACCGTGGCGAGGTGCTCGGCCGCGGCGAGCGTCTGGCCCCGGACCATCAGGATCCACGCCTGCAACAGGAGGTGACGGCGGGCCATCAGCGGACCGCCGACACCGACCGCCAGGGCCCGGTGCAGCACCCGTTCGGCGATGTCCAGCTCACCGCAGTGCACGGCGGTGAGGGCGGCCAGCGCGGCGGGGCTGTCCGGCAGGAGGGCGGCCCGCCCGTCCGGTTCGAGCAGCGCGGCGGCCTGCACGAGCGCCGACAGCGCGGCGGTCGGCGTGCCCGTGACGCTCTCGCGTACCCCGTCGGCCATCAGCCGGGCGGCGCTGGCGTGCAGCGTGGGTGGTTCGCCGGCCGGGTCGCCCGCCGGCGGCTCGGCAGCGGCGGCCGGGGCGCCGGTGGCGAGCCCGCCGACGGTGGCGAACGCCAGCGCCGACGAGGTCCCCGCCCACCGGTACAGCTCCACGCTGCGGTCGGCGTGACCACGGTGCGCGAGGGCGGTGGCGGCCACCATGGCGGCCTCGGTCCGGTCGGCGGGAGCGGCCACGGCCAGTAGCCGGTCCGCCAGCCGCAGGGCGCCGTCGAGGTTGCCGGCGAGCGCGGCGGCGAGCGCCTGCCGGGCGCTGGCCGGCCAGCCGGCCGCCGTGGCGGCGGCGAACAACTCGGCGGCGAAGGCCGGGTCGTCGGCCAGCGCCTCCTCCGCGGCGGCTGCCAACGTCGGGGCCGGGCAGTCACCGAGCACACCCACCGCGAGCAGGGACCGGACCAGCGGCAGCACCGCGCCGCCCCGGGCGAGCTGCAACTCGGTGAGCCGGCGCCAGACGGCGGTACGGTCCGTCGCCGGGCTGAGAGCGGTGACGGCTCGCCGGACGATCGGCGCGAGCCGGCCATCGGCGCCGAGCAGCCCGGCGGCCCTGGTCGTCGCGATCAACTCATCCACCGCCTCCGGCTCCCGACCGAGGAGCGCGCCGAGCATGCTCACCGGCAGCGGCACGCCGGCCGCGACGGCGAGCAGCAGTCGCCGGACATCGGCGGGCAGAACCTCCAGGGCCGGCCCGAACTCCAGCACGACGGGCCGGGGTGGCTCGGCCGGGACGCCGGTGAGGTTCTCCGGCCCGCCCAGGCCGCGGGCCAGCCGCTCGACGTCCCGGGGTACGCCGGCGGTCTGCGCGTGCACGAAGTCGACCAGGTCGGCCCGCCGGCCCAGTTCGGGCACGGTGGCGAGATAGGCCGCGGTCTGCTCCCGGGTGAACGCGGTGAGCAGCAGGGACCGCCCGTCCCGGCGCAGGGCGTCGACCAGCTCGGTGAGGGCCGCCGACCGGGGCCACGGGCGGTGGGCGACCACCAGCCGGTGCCGGCGGGTGGTCACCAGCCGCAGCAACGCCCCGAGTCGTGCGTCGTCGAGCAGGTGCGCGTCGTCGACCAGCACCAGTGTGTGGGGGTCGACCGGTTCGTCCGGCTCCGGGGCGCCCGTGCGTACGGCGATGCCGGCCCGCTGGTGGATCCGCGCCAGCTCATCGAGCAGCGCGGTCTTGCCGTGGCCGCCCGGCCCGGCCAGGCCGACGGTGAGCGGACCGGTCGGGTCCTGCGCGACCATCTCCAGCAGGGCGGCCGGCCCCTTGCCCAGGACCAACCTGGACTCGGCGACATCGTTCATGATCATTATGGTCATCCTTCGCGTCCCCGGCTTCGAGCCAGCGCCAGGCGGGACGGCTTCGGCAGTTCCAGTGGGAGGATCCGGACCGGAGGGCGGGGTGGCGGATCGCCCGGGACGATGGTGTCGTGGTGCGGACGGCGCATCGCGGGGATGGTGGCCCGGCCGGCACCGGAGGTCGGCGCCGGTTCGCGTACCGGCTCCGGCCGGCGGGGGCGCGGTGACACGACCTGACAGGCGGCCATCGCCGCCCCGGTGGCGGCGGTGAGCTGGGAGTCCGGCTCCACCTCGACGGGGACCGGTAGCGCCGCGGTGATCAGCTCGGTGACGAGCGGGATGCGGGCGGACCCGCCGGCGAGCAGGACGCCGTCGAGCTGCCCCGGCGCCAGCCCGGCGCCGCGCACGGTCCGCAGCAGGAGGTCGACGGTGGCCTGCACCGTCGGGCGGATCATGCCTTCGAACTGCGCCCGGGTCACCGGGACCCGCACCGGGCCGCTCGGCAGGGTCAGCACCACGTCGGCTGCCAGGTCGACGGTCAGCTCCCGCTTGACCCGGTCGCACTCCGGCAGGAGCCCGCGCAGGGCGGCCTGGGCGCCCCGGCGTGCGGTGGCGGCCAACTCCCGGGCCAGCACGGTCCGTACGTGCCCGGCCAGCGCCTCGTCGAAGTCCGTGCCGCCGATGGGGTCGAGGCCCTGCGGAACGCCGAAGCTCTCGTACGTGCCGCGCGAGGTGCGGCGCACCAGGGCCGCCTCGAAACTGTTGCCACCCAGCGCGTAGACAGCGGCCGTGGTGCCCGCGAACCCGCGCGCCGCGTGGCTCTCGGCCACTGTGACCGTGCGGGGCAGCAGCGTCACGTTGCGCAGGCCGAGGTCGAACAGCGCCCGGTGCAGCAGGTCCCGCCGGTACGGGCGCCAGCCCGCCGGGTGGCTGAGCACGGCCGCCTCGGCCGGGCCGCCCTCGAAGGCGTACACCCGCTCCACCACCCACGTCGCCAACTCGGCGGTCAGCGTCTGCGGCGCGCACGCTTCGCCACCGAGCAGCAGGGGCACGTCGTCGCCGATCCGGCGAACGAAGTCCCTGGTGGTGCGGCTGCCGTCGTCGGTCGTGGGCTCACCGACATGCAGCGAGCCGTCCTCCGACAGGTGCAGCACCGACGGTACGAGGGCCGAGCCGGCGTGCAGGGGGACCGCCTCGGGACGCGTCCAGGTCGTGCCGTGCCGCCGAGCGACGGCAACGGCGGTGTTGGTGTTTCCGATGTCTATCCCCAGGACGTACGGCATCCGTCTCATCTCTCCCCGTGAGTTGGCCGGCCGGTGGCGATCGCTGCGGCGCTGCCCGGCGATCCACCCCCGGCGAACCCCCGCGGGCTCCTACGTTCGTACCAGAGATCGCTCCCTGGTCGGGACCCTAATCTGGCCGGGACGGTTTCCCCCAGTCCCCCTAACGTACGAGGTAGCGGAGACCCTAATGCAGCGGCACAGGATGCGGGCCGAGCCCCGATGTCCGGGGTCGCTCCCCGCCATAACGTCTCTGTCGACGAACGACGGTCGCTGACGCCACATCCGAGGAGAACCCGGCACATGGACTCGAACCAGACCCTCCACGACTTCGTGCTCGACCTGCTGACGAACCCCGACGCGCGGTCGGCCTTCGACCTCGACCCGGAGGGCGCGCTGAACGCCGCGGGCCTCACCGACATCACGGCCGCCGACGTGCAGGACGTGGTTCCGCTGGTCGTCGACTACGCCCCGGGCCAGGGCCTCGCGCCGCTCGCCCCGGTCGGGCAGCTCGGGTTCGACCCGCTGGTGACCGACGCCACCGACGTGGTCGGTCAGCTCCAGAGCGTGGCGCAGCAGATCAGCATCACCAGTGCTCCCACCGGTCTGGACGTCAAGGCCGGCGTGCTGGGCGCCATCGCGGTCGACCCGGCGACGGTCGCCGCCGGCGTCACCGTGCTGCCGGGGATCGGCGTGGGTGTCGGTCCGAACGGCCTGGACACCGACCTGACCGGTGTGTCCGACGTGGCGCACACCCTCGACGCCGACGTGGTGGAGCCGGTGGACGGCATTGTGGACCCGGTTGTCGGTGACGTCACCGGCACGGTGGGTAGCTCCACGGGCCTGATCGGCGTCACCGACCAGGGCCCGCTCGGCGGCGACCTGCTCGGCGGTGACCTGACCGGTGGTCTGCTCTCGGGCACCGAGGGTCACCTCGGCGGTGTCGTCGATTCCCTCGGTGTCGACGACACCCTGGGGGGGCTGGGCCTGGGTGACGGCGACGGTGTCGTCGGCGGCGTGGTCGCGCCGCTCGACGTGCCGTCCGTGGTCGGCGGCGTGACGCACCAGGTGGACGGGCTCGTGCCCGGCGTCACCGGCACGGTCGGCGACGTGACCGGCGGCCTCACCGACGGCGTGCTGGGCGACTCCCACGACGGCGGGCACGCCGCGTCGGACAACGGGCTGCTGGGCATCACCGGCGGTCTGCTCTGACGGGGATTCCCGGTAGGAACGAGGGGCCGGATCGTCTCGGGCGATCCGGCCCTCTCCGGTTCCACATCCGGTCCCTCTTGATAATTGAGCCGAAATCCGCACACTTGGTGCGGTGATGGCGGGGATCTGGTTGGACGTGCTGGACGAAATCGCCCGCACGTGCAACGCACACGGCCGAGGTGATCTGCTCCAGACGGTGCGGCAGAAGCGTGCGCAACTGCTGGACCCGAAACTCCGCGTCCTGGTCATCGGTGAGCCGAACCAGGGCAAGAGCCAGCTGATCAACGCGATCATCAACGCGCCGGCCTGCCCGGTCGGCGACGGGCGCACCACCGTCCTGCCGACCGTGGTGCAGCACGCCGAGGCTCCGTCCGCCGCCGTGGTCCAGGCGCCGCCACCGGCCCCGGGCCGGCCCGCCGGCGGCGCGCCCGCGGCGATCGTCGAGCGGTCCCCGGTGGCGCTCGACCAGGTCGCGGCCGGTGTGGCCGGCGCGGTCGGGCGTCGGCCGGGGGGTGGCCCGGCGTACGTCGAGATCGGGCTGCCCCGCGCCCTGCTCGGCGCCGGACTGGTGCTGGTGGACACTCCCGGCACCGACGAGATCGCCACGCTCGGCGGCAACGCCCCGGTCGCCGCTCCCGCCCGTGCGGACACCGTGCTGCTGGTCTCCGACTCCACACGGGAACTGTCGGTCACCGAGTTGGACATGCTGCTGCACGTCATGCGCTCGCATCCGAACGTGGTCGTGGTGCAGAGCAAGACCGATGTCGTGGCGGACTGGCGCGCGGTCGCCGAGCGCAACCGACAGCACCTGGCCGACGCCGGAGTCCCGGCGCCGGTCATCCCGGTCTCGGCGGCGCTACGGCTGCGCGCGGCCGCGGCCAACGACCGTGGCCTCAACGCCGAGTCCGGCTTTCCCGCCCTGATCGCCCGGTTGCAGCGGGACCTGACCGGCAAGGCCGATCAGCTGGCCCGGGCCTCGGTGCAGGGGGTGGCCCGGACGGTGGTGGAGCAGTTGGCCGCGCCGTTGCGCGCCGAGCTGGCGACCCAGGAGGCCGAGGAGCAGTCCGGGCCGATCTCCCGGCTGCACGCGGCCCAGCGTGAGGTCGACGAGCTGCGCCGCTGCTCCACCCGGTGGCAGAACACCCTCACCGACGAAATGGCCGACCTGCTCTCGGACATCGAGTACGACCTGCGCGACCGGACCCGGCAGATCCTGCGCACCGTGGACGAGGCGTTCGACACGGCCGATCCGTTGGTCGCCTGGGACACCTTCGAGGACTGGCTGCAGCGGAGCCTGGTGGAGGCGGCGGAGGCGAACCACGAGTGGCTGATCCAGCGCTGCGACTGGATCGCCCGGCGGGTGGCCGCCAACTTCGCCCGGTACGGCTACGACGTGTTGCCGCCCTGGTCGATGACGATGCCCGAGGACCTCGGTGGCCGGCTGCCGGAGCTGGAACGGCCGAACATCGACCGGTTCACCACGGGTCAGAAGCTGTTCACCGGCATGAAGGGCTCGTACGGCGGCATGCTGATGTTCGGTCTGGCGACAACGTTGGCAGGGATGCCGATGATCAATCCGGTCTCGGTCGGCATCGGCGCGCTGTTCGGTGGCAAGAGCATCCGCGACGAGAGCAAGCAGTTGCTGCGCCGCCGGCAGGCCACCGTCAAGACCGCGATCCAGCGGCACGTCGACGACTTCTTCGTCCGGATGATCAGGGACTGCCGGGACGCCACCCGGCAGGTGCAGCGGATGCTGCGGGACCACTTCACCGGGCTGACCGAGGAACTCCAGGAGGCCATCGTCCAGTCGTTCCGCAGCGCGAAGCAGGAGGCCGACACCGACGCCGCCCTGCGGGACCAGCGGCAGCGTGAGATCCGGCTGAAGATGACCCGGTTGGCGGCGCTCTACGAGCAGGCTCAGCAACTGAGCGGCACCCGTTCGGCCCCGGTGCTGCTGGAGCCTCGGGCGTGACCGTCGGGCTGCGGTTGGACGAGGCCGCGTGGGGGTTGCTGCACCAGGCCATCGACCTCTACCAGGACAATCCCCGGGCGGTCGGGCAGTTGCGGCACCAGGTGGCCCGGTTGGAGCAACCGCTGCGGATCGCGGTCGCGGGCCCGTGGCGTGCCGGCAAGTCGACGGTGCTGAACGCGCTGATGGGGGAGGAGGTCGCGCCGGTCGAGGGAGCCGACGGCGTCTTCACCTGGTACGAGGACGGCGCCCAGCCGCGCGCTACCGCGTACCCGGCCGGCCAGCCTCCGCAGGAGTTGACGGTGGTCAAGTCGGCGACCGGGATGCGGGTGGACCTCGGCTGGGGGGCGGGGGAGGTGCGGGACATCGTGGTGCAGTGGCCGACGCGGGCACTGCGCCAGGTGACCCTGATCGACACGCCGGCGGTCACCGGCGCCGGCGAGCAGGGCCGTGCGCCGGTGATGGACCGGGTGCTGCGCGACGCGGACGCGGTGTTGTACCTGACCCGCGACGGCCGCGACAGCGATCTGCGGGTGCTGGAGTCGGGCCGCGAGAGCGCGGTCGGGCAGGCCGCCCCGGTGAACGTGATCATGGTGCTGTCCCGGGCGGACGAGACCGGTGGCGGCCGGATCGACGGGCTGCTCACCGCCCGCCAGCTGGCCCGGCGCCAGCACCGGGATCCGCGGGTCGGCGCGCTGTGCGTGAACGTGGTGGCGTGCAGCGGGTCGATCGGTCTGGCGGGCAGGATGCTCAGTGAGTCGGATTTCGCCGCGCTCGCGATGCTGGCCCGGGTGTCCCGCGCGGAGCTGGAGGCGCACCTGCTCTCCGCCGACCGCTTCCTCCGTGGCGAGCTGCCGGTACGGCTGGACCCGGAGGTGCGCGCGGCACTGCTGGACCGGTTCGGGCTCTTCGGGATCCGGCTGGCGACCACCCTGGTCCGTAGCGGGTTCGACAGTCGGGTGAAGCTGTCCGCCGAGCTAATCCGGCGTAGCGGGCTCACGGAGCTGCGCGAGTCGATGACCCGCTGCTTCATCGATCGCCGGGACACGCTGAAGGCGCGGTCGGCGTTGGCCGCCGTGGAGGCGCTGGTGCGGGCCGAGCCCGTCCGGGGCGCCGACGAGCTGGTCGGCACGGTCGAGCAGATCCTCGCCGGTGCGCACGAGTTCCGGGAGCTTCGCCTGTTGGTGGCGCTGCGCAACAGCCGGCTCGGCTTCGACGCCGAGCTGGTCGCCGAGGCGCAGCGGCTGATCGGTGGGGACGGCGTCGGGCTGGCCGCCCGGCTCGGCGTCGAGCACGACGCGACCGTGCAGCGGCTCTGGGAGGTCGCCGCCGATGCGCAGTGGCGGTGGCGGGACCGGGCGGAGGACCCGGTGCTGCCACTGGCCCAGCGGCGCGGTGCGCAGGTCGTCGTGCGCAGCTGCGAGGGGATGCTCGCCGAGCTGGCCGCAGGGGGCCGGTGAGATCCACCGGCGTTGCCGGTCTACCGAAACCCTTTCGCAAGCTTTTCAGGAGTCGGGACAGTCGCTCCCGGAAGCAGCTTCTGGGCAGGCCAGGTGCGTTCGTCCGCCCACATTGGACGGTCAAAGGGTCGGCGAGGGTGGTTCAGGTTTTACCCGCCTGACATCTTGCCGAAACCGTTTTCGTGCGCGACGCTAGCGGCGGAACGTGACATCCACCACCCCGGTCGCGGCGGTAACGCGTGATGCGCCAGCCGCGCCGGATCCGGCGGGAGGCGGGGGCGCGATGAGGATGCAGCAATCTCGCGACCTGCCGGACGGTCCCCCGTGGACCGGCACATACGGCTGCCCACAGCAACGCTCAGGCGTAGCGGATCCAGCCCTCCTGAACGACACGAACGAACCAGCAACCGGATTGATCCTCGCTCGCGGGACCCGCGCGGCGGCTCCCTCCGAACGATGAACCCCAGGAGAGGAACCATGAGAAGAACCTTGGGCAGGCGCACTGCTCTGCGTTCACTGGCAGGAGTTCTCGTGGCGGCGCTGACCGTGGGCGTGGCCGCGTGCAGCGGCGACGACGGCGGCGGCACGAGTGCGGCCGAAGCCGGCCCCAACGGCGTCGACGACGGCAGCGAGCTCACCCTCTGGACGCGCGCGCCGCTGGAGAAGCAGGCCAAGCTGCTCGTCGACGCGTACAACGCCGGCCATAAGAACCAGGTCAAGCTGACCGTCGTACCGAACGACGACTACGTCGCGAAGGTCGGTGCGGCGGCAGGTTCGGACGGGCTTCCGGACCTCTTCGCCGCGGACATCGTCTACGTGCCGAACTGGGTGAACCAGGGCCTCTTCCAGGATCTCAGCGCCAACATCGACGGCCTCAGCTTCAAGGACTCCATCAACAAGGGCCACCTCGCGGCCGGCACGATGGACGGCAAGAAGCACGTCCTGCCCTTCGTGCTGGACCTGTCGATGATGTTCTGGAACAAGCAGTTGTTCAAGGACGCCGGGCTCGACCCGGAGAAGGCCCCGGCGACGCTCGAGGAGTACGCCACCGCCGCGAAGGCGGTCCAGGCGACCAAGAAGAACGGCGTGTACGGCACGGCCACCGGCCTGAACTGCGGCGGCTGTCTGGTCTTCACCTGGTTCCCGTCGGTCTGGGCCGCCGGGGGTGAGGTGCTGAGCGAGGACGGCACCGAGGCCAAGCTGGCCGACGATACCGCCCAGAAGGTCTACAGCACCTGGAACGACCTGTGGAAGTCCGGCGCTGTGCTGCCGGCCTCGGCGGGCGAGACCGGCCCGACCTGGACCGCCCCGTTCACCGAGGGCAAGGTCGGTGTGATGCTCTACCCGGCGACGCTGCTCTCCTCCACCCCGTTCGACGTCGGTGTGGCCCCGATCCCCGGCCCCGGCGGTGGCGGCTCGACCTTCGTCGGCGGTGACGGCCTCGGCGTGTCGAAGGACTCGAAGAAGGCGGCACAGGCCTGGAACTTCCTCAGCTGGATGATGTCCGAGGAGGCCCAGGTCGAGGTGCTGGCGAAGAACAAGGACGTGGTGTCCCGCGCCGATCTCGCCAACAACAAGTACGCCGCCGAGGACCCGCGCCTGGTCACCATCAACGAGGCGGCCGGTAAGGGCGACACGCCCGTGGCGATGAACTTCCAGCAGGCGTTCAACGCGCCGAACAGCCCCTGGCTGACCCTCATCCGCAACCGGGTGTTGAACGGCAGCGGCGACCTGCAGAAGGACAACGGCGAGATCACCGCCGTGCTCAAGCAGTAGCTGCCCTTCGCGGGCGTGTGCCGACCAGCGGCTCTCCCGGGCCGGCACACGCCTGCGGAGGCACCCGATCCGCACGTGTCAACGACCGCCCGCCGTCGACCGATCGAGAGGTTCCCATGAGAGTCACCGCACCGTCTCGCCCGCCCAGTGCGGCGATGCGGGACCGTGCCCGTCCACGCGGCCGCCAGGCCCTGCTGGGCTGGCTCTACGCGACACCGACCGCGGTGTTCGTGGCGGCGCTGTTCGCCGTGCCGCTGCTGCTCGTCATCAAGATGTCGGTGTCGAGGTGGCCGCTGCTGACCGGCGACCAGGGAATCAACGCTCCCGACAACTTCGTCAAGGCGGTCAACCACCGGTTCTTCACCGACTCGGTGGTGTTCACCGTCAAGTACACCGTGCTCGCGACCGTGCTGCTGCTGGCCCTCGGCCTGGGGCTGGCCCTGCTCGTGCAGGAGTCGAGCCGGTGGAACAACCTGCTCCGCGCGTCGTTCCTGATTCCGAGCGCCCTCGGGCTGGCGTCGGCGTCGCTGCTGTTCTACGTGCTCTACTCGCCGTACGCGAGCCCGCTGGCGTCGGTGATGGACCGTCTGGGCGTCAGCTTCCTCGGTTCACCGACCGCCGCGCTCATCTCGACGACGTTTCTCATCGTGTGGCGCTACGCGGGCTTCTACATGGTGCTCATGCTGGTCGGCCTGCAGGGCATACCGGCGGACGTGTTCGAGGCCGCGCGCGCCGACGGCGCCAGCCGGTGGCAGACCTTCCGGAAGATCACCCTGCCGCTGCTGCGCCCGACCCTCGCACTGACGACCGTGCTCTGCGTGACCGGTTCCCTGCTCGCCTTCGAGCAGTTCTACATCCTCACCAAGGGCGGTCCGGACAACAGCACGATCACCGTCGTCCAGCTCATCTACATGGTGGCGTTCCAGGGGCAGAACGACCTCGGTGTGGCGGCGGCCCTCTCCGTCATCGTGCTGCTGGCCCTGGTCCTCATCAACGCGCTGCAACTGCGCGCCTTCCGGTCCGAGGAGAGCTGACGTCGATGGTCGCCGTATCCCGTTCCCACACCGCTCGCGGCGGTTCCCTGCCACCCGCGGCGCCCGGCCGCCCCGCCGGACCCAGGGGCCTCACCATCGCCGGCATCGCGCTGCGCACGCCGTACTGGGTGTTCTCCGGATCGGTGGGGTTGATCTTCCTGGCGCCGCTGCTCTGGACGGCCGTCGCCTCGGTGGGCCCGCGCGCCGGCACCAACCAGGTCGACGGCTGGGGCTTCGGCAACTACGAGACGCTGGCCAACTATCAGGCCGGCATCTGGCGCTACCTCGCGAACACGGCCTTCGTCGCCCTGCTCGCGGTCGTCCTGACGCTGCTGATCTCCCTCCTCGGTGGTTACGCGTTCGCCCGGTTCCGCTTCCCCGGCAAGAACATCCTCTTCCTGGTCACGCTCGCCATCCTGATGGTCCCGTACGCGACGCTGCTGATCCCGCTCTATGTGCTGCTCAACCAGGTCGGGCTGGAGAACTCGCTCGTCGGCGTGGCCCTCGTGCTCACGATGTTCCAGCTGCCGTTCTCCACCTTCCTGATGCGCATCTCCTTCGAGGCGGTGCCCCGCGAGATGGACGAGGCCGCGATGGTCGACGGGTGCTCGACGTTCAGCGCTCTGTGGCGGGTGCTGCTGCCCGCGGTGAAGCCGGGCCTCATCACCGTCGGGCTGTTCGCGTTCCTCACCGCGTGGAACGACTTCATGGCGCCGCTGATCCTGATCAACGACAGCGAGCGCATGACCCTTCCGCTCGCCGTGTCCAACCTGCGGGGCCAGGTCCAGGGCGTCGTCGACTACGGCGCGACCGAAGCGGGCGTCGTCGTTCTCGCCCTGCCGTGCATCGTCCTGTTCCTGCTGCTCCAACGACACTACGTGCGCGGCTTCATGTCCGGCGCGATGAAAGGATGACCATGAGCGGCACCGTACCCACGGCCGCCCCTGTCGTGCCGATCCGTGGCCGTCTCCGGCCGCTCGGGCTGGACCAGGTCCGGATCACGGGGGGATTCTGGGCGCAGCGTCAATCGACCAACGCCGCCGCCACTCTCCCGCACATCGAGCACTGGCTCGAACGCGCCGGCTGGATCGGCAACTTCGACCTCGCCGTGCGGGGAGACCTGTCGCGCGACCGCCGCGGACGCGAGTTCTCCGACTCGGAGATCTACAAGTTCCTCGAGGCGACGGCGTGGGAGATCGGCCGGACCGGCGACGCGGAGCTCGAGTCGAGGTTTCGCGCCATGGTGCGTCGGGTGGCCGCGGCGCAGGAGGCCGACGGCTACCTCAACACCCGGTTCGGTCGCCCGGGGCAGGCGCCCCGGTGGTCCGACCTCGAATGGGGTCATGAGCTCTACTGCATCGGTCACCTCCTCCAGGCCGCGGTCGCCCGCGCCCGAACGCGTCCGGGCGCGGACGACGGGTTGTTCGAGGTCGCCCGCCGTGCCGCCGACAACGTGTGCGAGACCTTCGGACCGGACGGTATCGACGGCCTGTGCGGACACCCGGTGATCGAGACCGCGCTGGTGGAGTTCGCCCGGGTCACCGGCGACGACCGCTACCTGACCCAGGCCGCGCTCTTCGTCGACCGGCGGGGTCACGGCCGGCTCAGCGATGTGGAGTACGGCCGGGAGTACTTCCAGGACGAACAGCCCGTCCGGGAGGCGACGGTCCTGCGGGGGCACGCGGTACGGGCGAACTACCTCGCCTCCGGCGCCGCCGACGTCGCCGTCGAGTTGAAGGACGCCAGCCTGTTGGACGCGGTACGCACCCAGTGGGTCAACGGGGTGGCCCGGCGCACGTACGTCACCGGCGGGCAGGGTTCCCGGCACCAGGACGAGGCGTTCGGCGAGGACTGGGTGCTGCCCCCCGACCGGGCCTACTCCGAGACCTGCGCCGGCGTCGGTTCGGTGATGCTCGCGTGGCGGCTGCTGCTCGCCGACGGCGATCCCCGGTACGCCGACCTCATCGAGCGGACGCTGTTCAACGTGGTGTCGACCTCGCCGGCTGCCGACGGGCGGAGCTTCTTCTACACCAACACGCTGCACCGCCGTGAGCTCGGCACCCTTCCCGACGCCGACCGGCCCAGCCTTCGCGCGGCGGCCTCGCTGCGGGCGCCCTGGTTCGAGGTCTCCTGCTGCCCGACGAACGTCGCTCGCACCCTGGCCAGCCTGTCGGCCTACGTCGCGACGTCCGACGACGAGGGCCTCCAGCTTCACCAGTATCTGCCCGGCACCGTCGAGCACCGCCTCGCCGACGGGCGGGACCTGCGCGTGAGCGTCGCGACCGACTACCCCCACGGCGGGCAGGTCCGGGTGCGGATCGAGAGCGACGACGACCGCCCCTGGTCGCTGTCGTTGCGGGTGCCCGGCTGGGCGGCCCAGGGTGCGACGCTGACCGTCGACGGCGACACCCGCCCGGTCGGCCCGGGCCTGGTCACCGAGACCCGGACGTGGCGGCGGGGCGACGAGGTCGTTCTGTCCCTGCCGATGGCGCCCCGGTTCACCCATCCGGACGAGCGCATCGACGCGGTGCGTGGATGCGTCGCGGTGGAGCACGGACCCCTCGTGCTCGCCCTGGAGTCCGTGGACGTCCCGGGCGTCGAGACCGTCGACGAGCTCCGTGTCGACACCAGCCAACCGCCCCGCCTCGTCCAGGACCGCGTCACCGTGCGCTGCTGGCGCGTCCACCCGCGTGACCACGACTGGCCCTACCGGTCCGAGCAGGTCGAGTCGGCGCCGACGGTCGGCGAGACCCTCGACGAGGTGCCGCTGGTGGAGTACCACGACTGGGCCAACCGAGGGCCCTCGACCATGCGCGTCTGGCTCCCGACCGGGCGCTGACCAGAGATCACGGGCCGGGAGGCCCCCTGATGTTAGCGCTAACGCTTCTCCGCGCCGCCCCGTTCAGCCGCACCGACGACAGGGAGGAACGACATGATCCATAGACGAGTGAGGCGGGTGCCCCTCTGGGCGGCCCTGGCCGCGCTGGTGGTGGGAGGGGCGGTCGGCGTACCGTCCCCGGCCCACGCCGACAGCCCGGTCCTGCCGGGCAACGAGGGTGACGTCGGCGTCTACACCAACGGGCAGAACCATGCCATGGAGATCGGCGACCCGACCTACAGCAACGTCGGTGACGTCGCCAACCAGCTCAAGCCCGGTGTGCCGTTCACCGCGGGCAACATGCACCAGTCGATCTTCGAGAAGGATCTGGCCGCCGGCGGCACCGACTACTACCTCGACCGGGTGCTGGGCGTCCCCGGAACGATCGGGTCGGCGGTGCTGATGACGCGGGGCCGCTCCCTCTACATGCGCGGCGCGAGCAACAACAACTTCACCATCATGGGCTTCGCCGGCAGCGCGTACGTCGGCGGCCCCAACAACCTCGGCAACCTGTACACCGTCACGGTGCCCGGGCAGACCGTCACCGAGGTCAACGCCAACCGGTTCAACGCGCCGAGCCACGCGAAGAGCCGGTACACGATCGGCACCACCGGCGTCACCGCCAACCAGACCAAGTTCATCACCGAGGACAACGTCGCCGTCACCGCCCTCGACTTCGACAACCCCGGCGACGCGCCGGCAACCTTCACCGTCCGCGCCGCGTCACCGCTGGCCACCCAGGCCGGGCCGGGCGCGGCGTCGCTGACCGGCACGCGCACCATCACCAGCGGCTCCAACAACGGGCTCGTCGACACCGCGTGGGACTCGATCAAGGTCGACCTCACCGGCGCCGGCTTCAGTCGTACCGGAGCCAACCTGGACCGCGAGATCACCGTGCCGGCCGGCGGCACGGTGTCCCTGTCGGTGGTCGGCGCGGTCTCCTCGGCCACCCTGACCAAGACCGTGCAGAGCTACCAGGAGTACGCCGAGATGCCGCCGGCCACGGCCGTGCGCACCGGCATCACCGCGTTCAACCGCCGCTGGGCGCAGGACGTCCCCTACATCGACGTGCCCGACCCCGCGCTGGAGAAGGCCATCGTCTACCGCTGGTGGGGCGAGCGGTACAACACGCTCGACGCCAACGCGCCCGGTCACGTCTACCAGTACCCCACGACGATCGAGGGGGTGAACCTCTACCAGAACGCCGTGGCGCTGACCCAGCCGATGCACCTTCAGGACACCAAGTGGCTGCGCACGCCGTACCTGCCGTACGGCCAGGTCCTCAACATCGGCGAGCTGTCCGGCTCCTCGGCCTTCCTGGACAGCCCGGGGCACACGAGCTGGAACAACCACTACTCGCAATACCTCGGCACCGCCGGGCTCGAGGCATACAACGTGCACGGCGGCGGCAAGGAGATCGCCCGCAAGTTCGCCCGCTACTTCGAGGGCGACGGCGTCGGCCAGCTCGAGCACTACGACGGCAACGACGACAAGCTCATCGCGTACGACACCAACTACATGCCGGGCAACGACGCCGACGCGATCACCTTCGGCTACCCGAAGGCCAACGCCGGCGCGCCCGGCGCTCGCACCATCGAGCGCCCCGAGTCCGCGTACGTGTGGGGCGCGTTCGACGCCGCCCGCCAGCTCTACCAGCTCGCCGGCGCCGACCAGGGCAAGGTCGACGAGATGGCCGGCGGCGCCGACGCCATCCGCGCGGCGATCCTGGACCGGCTGTGGAGCCCCGACATGCGGATGTTCCTCGCCGGCACGTCGCACGGCGCCACCAGCGCGGCCACCGCCAACGGCCGGCCCAACCCGCTGCCCGAGTCGGCCCGTGACCTGATCCCGGCCCGGGAGTCCAACCTCTACGACGTCTACGCCGAGAACCTCATCCCGTTCGACCAGTGGCAGACCTACGTCGACGGCTACCGTTTCCTGACCTACGGCGACAACTTCCCGATCTTCCCGTTCTACACCGCCAACCAGTACGACCGGACGGCCTACGGGATCGGTGGCTCCAACAACTTCTCCAACATCAACTTCACCGTGCAGTACCGCGGTGTCCGCTCGGCGCTGCGCCACTACGACCCGGAGCAGAAGTACATCACCCCGGCGTACGCCAAGCGGCTGCTGGACTGGATGGCCTGGAGCATCTACCCCAACGCGGACCTGCGCGCCCCGAACCAGGCGGAGTACTACTCCAACTGGAACCCCACCACGAAGACCTACAACCGCAACAACCCGAACCACGTGATGCTCGGCAACATGAACTACATCTTCGTCGAGGACATGGCCGGCCTCCAGCCGCGCTCCGACGACAAGATCGAGCTGTCGCCGATCACCTTCGGCTACGAGCACTTCATGGCCAACAACCTGCGCTACCACGGCCAGGACGTCACCATCGTCTGGGACCCCGACGGCAGCGAGTACGGCCTGGGCGCCGGCTACAGTCTGTTCCTCAACGGCGAGAAGAAGGTCAGCACCGACAAGCTCGGCAAGCTCACCTACGACCCGCGTACCAACCAGGTCCAGGCCGAGGACGGCCTGACCGTCACGTTCACCGCGACTACCGGGGCCGACGTCCCGAGCGCCGTCGACACCCCGATCGAGGACACCCGCGTCGTCGATTACCTCAAGACGGCCGGCATCGACCTCACCGAGGACGCGCCGAACCTGGCGGCCGGCGCCGACCTCAGCTCGTCGTACACCCAGCAGGGCGCGCGGCCCACGCCGTGGCGGCAGTTCCACACGCCCGGCTGGAGCAGCACCTCGATGAACCACACACCCGGCGCCATCAAGGAGACCGAGCGGCCGGTGTCGCTCGCGGCCGTGACCGACGGCGTCACCGCCAACGAGCCCTACTGGGGCAACTACGGCACGACCGACAAGAACGGCTACATCGAGCTGGACCTCGGGTCGGCCAAATCCTTCGACAACGTCAAGCTGTACGCCGTCAGCGACCGCCAGGCCGGTGGCTACCGCGAGCCCGCGCGCTGGTGGGTGCAGGTGCCCGACGGCGACGGCGGCTGGAAGGAGGTGCCCGGCCAGTTCAAGAACCCGACCGTCCCGTCGGCGAAGTTCAACGAGGCGCTGTTCGACACCGTGACGTCGAGCAAGCTGCGCATCGCCTTCACGAACAACCCGACCCACTACACGGCGATCTCCGAGATCCAGGTGTTCAACTCCGGACGGGACGTACCGGAGGTCTCCAACCAGGCTCCCGTGGTCACCGCCGCACGTGACGGCTCGGCGGACGGCAACCTGTCCACCAGGCTGGCCGGCACGGCGTCCGACGACGGCGTCCCCTACGACAGCGAACTCACCTTCGGCTGGGAGACCGTCTCGGCCCCGCCCGGTGCTGGCGTCATCTTCTCCGACCCGAAGGCGCTGACCACCCGGGTGACCGGCACGGTCGAGGGCGACTACGTGTTCCGGCTCTTCGCCAGCGACGGCGAGAAGCGGTCGGAGGCCACCGTGGCGGTGACCCTCGCCAAGCGGGACGTGGTCGCCGAGTTCGGCTCGTCCGCGACGATCAGCACCAGCGGCACCTCGTCGTGGGAGAACCACCAGCGGGTCAAGGAGAGCACCACACCGAACAGCTCGAACCCGGGTGCCGGAAACGGCTGGGGCAACTGGGGCCAGCCACAGAACGGCACCAGCCCGGAGCGGGAGGCGTGGATCCAGTACCGGTGGACCGCGCCGGTGCGGCTGTCGTCGACCGACATCTACTGGTACGACGACAACGGCGGCACCCGCCGGCCCACCGGCACCACGTACGCGATCGAGAGCTCCGCGGACGGCACCACCTGGACGCCGGTCACCCTCACCGGGGACTCGACGTACGCCGGCGGTCTCGCCACCAACGCCTACAACCACTTCGACTTCCAACCCGTCACCACCAGCTACCTGCGCGTCCGCATCTGGGGCCTCATGGGCAGCGGCGCGGGCACCGGTGTGCTGCGCTGGCGCGCCAACGGCGAGACCGTCGACTCGGTGCGCTCACCGGTGCTCATCCGGACCACGGTGGGCGACGTGCCCACCCTGCCGAGCACGCTCGACGCGGTCTACGCCAGCGGCGCACGTGGCACCGTCGCGTTCAACTGGCAGGAGATCACGCCGGCGATGGTCGCCGAGACCAACGTCGAACCGTTCGTGGTCTACGGCACGAACGACGCGTACGGCCTCATCGCCGAGGCCCGCGTCTACGTGCGGCCCGAGACAGCCCCGGGTGGCATCTCCATTCAGGGCGCCGAGACGTTCGAGCGGACCGTCGACGTGGGCGAGCTTCCCCACCTGCCGGACAAGGTGGAGGTCTCCTACAACGACGGGTCACGGGACAACCAGGCCATCGGCGTCGACTGGGACTTCGACGAGGACATCGTCGACACCCCCGGTCGCTACACCATCATCGGCAACCTGATCCTGCCCGACTACGTCAGCCAGGCCGGCGCCACCCGGACCACGTTGACCCTCACCGTGGGCGACCCGCCGGAGACCCCGACGTGGGACGTCGAGGTGCAGGCGCGCACCCAGTGCATCGGCACCCGCGCGTACGTCTCGGTCAACGCGCGCAACGCCGGGGACGTGCCGCTCACCATCGAGCTGGTCACGCCCTACGGGTCGCGCACGGTGTCCAACGTCGCCCCCGGCGCGTCCGCCTACCAGGCGTTCACCACCCGCGCCTCGGCCGTGCCGGCCGGGGTCGCCACGGTGAAGGCCACCGGCAGCGTGGACGGCCAGCCGGTGACGGTGGCGTTCGAGGCGCCGTTCGGCGCGCTCGCCTGCGGCTGACCCTTCGTGGTGGCGGCGCCGCACCGGCGCCGCCACCACCTCCGGACAACAGTGAGGAGATCGACACCGTGAACACCACAGTGGTGCGCGGCGCCGCCCCACCAACCGGCCGGCCGGCGCGTCGGCTCCGCAGGGCGCTCGCCGCGACGGCGGTCGCCGGACTCGTCGCCGCCGGCCTGGTCGGGGTCGCCGCCCCGGCCCACGCCGCCGACTCGTACACCTTCACCAACACCGTCAACCCGATCCTCGGCGACGGCACCTACTACTCCGCCGACCCGGCGCCGGTCGTCGTGCCGGCCGGCGCTCCCGGCAACGACAGCGGCACGGACCAGCTCTACATCTACACCGGGCACGACCAGGCCGGGCCGTCCACCAACGACTTCATCATGAACGAGTGGGGCGCCTTCCGGACCACGGACGTCGAGGCGGGGGAGTGGACCCACTACCCGTCGCTGATGCGCCCGGAACAGGTCTTCGCCTGGGCGACACCCGGGCGCGCGTATGCCGGTCAGGTCGTCCGGGGCGTGGACGGTCGCTACTACTGGTACGTACCGATCAACGAACAGGACAGCCCGGCCTCGGACAAGTTCGCGATCGGCGTGGCCGTCTCGGACAGCCCGACCGGCCCGTGGACCGACCACGCCGGCGGGCCGATCATCTCCCAGCGGGTGCCGACGCCCAACACCATCCACAACATCGACCCGACGATCCTCATCGACGGCACCGCCCCGAACCAGCGGGTCTACCTGTGGTGGGGCTCGTTCAGCCAACTGCGGATGATCGAGCTCCAGCAGGACATGAAGACGCCGGTCACCACCCAGCGCCCGGTCACCGGCCTGACCGGATTCTTCGAGGCGGCCTGGGCCTTCAAGCGCAACGGCACCTACTACATGGCGTACGCCGGGAACAACGCCGGCCCGACCTCGCAGTGCACCCCGGCGAACTACCACGCCTGCATCGCGTACGCGACGGCGTCGTCGCCGGAGGGGCCGTGGACCTACCGGGGCACCATGCTCCGGCCGGTCTCCTCGACGACGAGCCACCCGGGCATCCTGGAGTTCGACGGCCGGTGGTACATGGCGTACCACACCGCGGACGCCGTGGGCGGCGGCCACTTCCGCCGTTCCGTGGCGATCGACCCCGTCGAGTGGGACGACACGCAGAGCCCGCCGCGGCTGAAACTCGTGACGCCGACGCCGGTCAGGGGACCCGACCGCACCCCGCGGGCGAACATCGCCCAGGCGGCGACGGTCACCGTCTCCAACCAGCCGGTGCCCACCCAGTACTGGGTGAAGGCGCTCAACGACGAGATCGTCCGGTCCAACCCGCTGCCGCCGGACATGTGGGGGACCTGGACGGGCAACAACCCGCCCCAGCAGTGGGTGCAGTACACGTGGGACCAGCCGATGCGGATCTCCGGGTCGCAGATCGACTTCTGGAACGACCAGCCGCAGGGCACCGGCGCGGGCGTCGCGGCGCCCGCCCGCTGGCGCATCCAGTACTGGAACCTCGACAGCGGTCAGTGGGCCGACGTGCCGAGCCCCAGCGGCTTTCCGACCGGCACGCAGGGCTTCCAGAACACCTCGTTCGACCCGGTGACCACCACCCAGGTGCGCGCCGTGTTCGACGCGTCGACCAACGGCAGCACCTATTCGGGCGTGGCGGTCGAGGAGTGGAAGGTCCTCGCCGCTCAGCCGGAGTCCGTCACCCCGCCGGCGATGACGGTGGAGGTGGGGGAGACCGAGCTGCCCGACGGTCTGCCGGTGTCGTTCGGCGCCCAGACGCTGCGGGTGCCGGTCTACTGGGACCCGGTGACGCCGCAGGACGTCGCGACGCCCGGGACGTTCACGGTCGGGGGAAGCGTGCTCGGCTACGCCGCCGGCCGCGTCTCCGCGCAGGTCCGGGTCATCTCACCGGAGGACACCGAGGGTGACGAGACCCCGCCGACGCTGACGCTCACGCCCAGCGGCAGCGCCGGCACCGCCGGCTGGTTCCGGTCCGCGGTGCGCGTGCGCATCGCCGGCGTCGACGATCGGGGCGGCCGGATGACCATCCGGTCGCGGGTGGACGACGCCGAGCCGGTCGTCGCGAGCGCCGTACGGTCCCTGGACGCCACCGTCTCCGGCGACGGCCAGCACACCGTCACGGCGACCGCGACCGACCGCGCGGGCAACACCTCGGAGCCTGCGAGCCTGGCCGTCCGCATCGACGCCACGGCACCGGCCAGCACGGCCACCGTGGACAGCGCCACCCGGGCGGTCACGGTGACCGCGAGCGACGCCACCTCCGGGGTCACCCGCATCGAGTACGCCGTCGACGCCGGAGCGTGGACCGCCTACAGCGGCGCCGTCGCGGCGCCCGACCCGAACCGGCACACCGTGTCGTTCCGTGCCTTCGACGCGGCCGGGAACCTGGAGACCGCGAAGACGGTCACCATCTCGGCGGACCTGTCGGGGCCACTGACCGGCAACGTCGGGCCCATCGCGACCCCGACCGCCTCCTACACGGCGGGGTGGAACAGCGTCGCCGCCCTCAACGACGGCGCCGACCCGGCGAACCCGAGCCAGGCGCAGGTCTGGGGCACCTGGTCCGGCAACCGTCCGGCCACCCAGTGGGTCCAGTACGACTGGACGCGACCGGTGCGCGTCACCGGCACGGAGTTGAAATTCTGGCGGGACTCCAACCGCGGCACCGGCGACGGAGTCGCCGAACCCGACGGGTGGGTGCTGCAGTACTGGGACGAGGCGACCTCGGCCTGGCGCGACGTGACCGGCGCGTCCGCCTACGGCACGAGCACCACCGCGTTCAACACGGTGACCTTCGATCCGGTCACCACGCCCCGGGTGCGGGCCACGATCCGGGCCAACGGGAACGGCACCACGTACTCCGCGGTCGCGATCACGGAGTGGCGGGTCGTCGCCGACGACCCGGGCGTCCAACCCGTCGTGCCGGTCACGGTCAGCGCGCAGGCGCGGTGCGTCGGCGGTCGGGCGTACATCGCCGTGCAGGCGCGCAACGAGCACGACGCGCCGGTGGACATCGTCCTGGAGACGGCCTACGGCCAGCGCTCCGTGGCCGACGTGGCACCCGGTGCGAACGCCTACCAGTCGTTCGCCACCCGGACGGCCTCGGCGCCGGCCGGCTCGGCGACCGTCCGGGCCACCGGGCCCATCAACGGTGTGGACGTGACGACCGTCCGCACCGCAGACCACGCCGGCGCCGACTGTGCCGGCGATCCCCGTCAGGCCCCGTAACCACTAGTGACGATGGAGCGGCAGATGAACGCAGGAAAACGTAGGCGGTTGCTCGCGGCCGGCGCCGCGGGCGCGATGCTGGCCGGGACGGTGGCGCTGCAGGCCCCGGTCCAGGCCGATCCCGGCGACAGCACCGACGTGCGGGTGACGGTCGACATCGAGGAGATCGTCGAACCCGGCGTGCTCGCCATGTCGATCGCCGGCAACTCGGTCGCGCTGTCCGAGGACGGCTCGACCCTGTTGGTCCGCCAGTTCGTCGGCAGCCTGCCGACGGTGACGGTCACCGACACCCGCACGGCCGAGGAGGTGCCCGACGACGCCGCCTGGGCCGTGCTGGGTAGCGCCACCGACTTCGTCGGCGGCGCCGGCCAGGCGCCGATCAGCGCCGGCCACCTCGGCTGGAAGCCGCGCCTGCTCGACGGCGGTGACACCGGCCTGGTCACCGAAGGCGAAGAGGTGGTGACCGTGCTGGACGAGCCGACCCAGCCCGGCAACAACGTGGGCCTGGTCGACCAGGAGCTGCTGGTGTCGACGTTCGACTCCGAGGCGGTCACCGGCGACGCGTACTCCGTCGACGCCGACCTGTACCTGCGCACCCCGGCGGATGTCGCCGCCGGCTCGTACACCTCGACGTTGACCCTCTCCCTGTTCGAGTGACGCCCGGGTGGGGGCCGCGTCGCCGTGGCCCCCACACCCACATCCCTCCGTCGAAGGACCCCGCGATGATCCGGACCTCGCCGCGGACGCCGCTGCGACTGCTCGCCGTGCTGGCCGCAGTGTTCGTCACCGTGCCGATCGCACCCGCCACCGCGATGGCGGAACCAACCAGCCCGACGCTGACCTGGGCGGTCCAGCCGGCCAACCAGCAGGGCCCGGACGGCCGCCGGTGGGTCGAACGGACCCTCGACCCGGGCCAGGTGGTGACCGAGCACCTGGCCGTGCGGAACCTCAGCGACGGCGCGGTGGTGTTCGCGCTCAAGGCGGCCGACGGCTACCTCACCGACAAGGGGCGGTTCAACATGCTCCCGTCCAACCGCGAGTCGGTGGACGGTGGCACCTGGATCCGGGTGCAGGAGACGGTCAGCGTCGGACCCAAGCAGACGAAGGTGGTGCCGTTCACCATCACCGTGCCCCGCGACGCCACGCCGGGGGACCACCCGGCCGGCATCGCGGCGGCGGTCACGAGCGCGGGCGGCACGGTCGCCGTCGAGAGCCGGGTCGGGTTCCGGGTCATGCTGCGAGCCAGCGGCACGGTCACCGCGTCCCTGGCGATCAGCGGCCTCACCGCCCGGTACGAGCGCTCCTGGAACCCCTTCTCGGCCGGCACCGTCCACCTCCGCTACACCACGACGAACGACGGCAACGTCGCGGTGACCGGCGACGGCCGGACGACCGCCGCCGGTCCGCTCGGTCTGACCACACGGCGGACCACGACGAACGTCGAGGAGACACTGCCCGGCGGTAGCCGCGAGGTCGAGGCCCGCCTCGACGGCGTCTGGGCGGTGGGACGACTCCAGACGCGCGTCGACCTCACACCGGCCGTCCTCGGCGGTGACGGGGCCGGCGCCGAGATCAGGCCCGCCACCGCCACCGTCACGATCTGGACGCTGCCGTGGCCGCAACTGGCCCTCGCTGCCGCCGTCGCGGCCCTCGCCCTCGCAATCCGGAGCACCCGTCGCCGACGCCGGCGGCGACTCGCGCAGTTGCTCGCCGACGCCCGGGACGAGGGCCGGGCGGAAGCCCGGACATCGGCCCTGGCCGGCAACGCGCCAACGGCTCCCTGACCCCCCGCTCGAAAGATCCCCGCTCGAAAGGACGATCCGCAATGGTGGAATCCGACAAGATGCCCGTCAGCCGACGTCAGGTACTTCAGGCATCGGCCATCGGCGCCGCGGCAGTGGCCGCCGCCGGCGCGCTCCCGGCGACCGCCGCGGAGGCAGCGACGGCCACCGGGACGACGACCGGCCTGGCCTCTCCGGGCGCCGTCCCGGCCGATCCCGGCCCCGGCGGCACCGCCCCGGTCCGGCCGTTCCAGCTGCGTGACGTGACGCTGGGCGACGGCCTGCTCCAGGAGAAGCGTGACCGCATGAAGAGCTACCTGCGGCAGCTCGACGAGCGGCGCTTCCTCGTGCTGTTCAACAACCAGGCCGGACGACCGAACCCGCCGGGCGTCTCCGTCCCCGGGGGCTGGGAGGACGGTGGGCTGCTCAGCGGCCACTGGGCCGGCCACTTCATGACGGCCCTGGCGCAGGGTTACGCCGACCACGGCGAACCGATCTTCAAGAGCAAGCTCGACTGGATGGTCGACGAGTTGGCGGCGTGCCAGGCCGCGATCACCGCGCGGATGGGCGGGGGCGGCCCGGGCGGCGAGGAACCGGAGGAGCCGCAGATCGGCCGGGTACCGGGTCGCTTCGGAAGCGGCCTGCGCCTGAACGGCCCGAGCCAGGCACAGCACGTCGCCCTGCCGCAGGAGGCGATCAGCCAGCTCGCCGACTTCACGATCGCCGCCTGGGTGAATCTCGCCTCCACCCAGAGCTGGAGCCGGCTGTTCGACTTCGGTCAGAACACCACGGTCAACATGTTCCTGACCCCGCGCGCCGGTGTCACCGGCAACGTGCCGAGGTTCGCGATCACGGTCAGCGGGGGCGGTGGCGAGCAACGGATCGACGGCGCCGCGGCCCTGCCCACGAACCAGTGGGTGCACCTCGCCGTCACCCTCACCCAGAACACCGGCACGCTGTACGTGAACGGTGAACAGGCCGGCCAGAACACGGCCATGACTCTCAGCCCGGCCAACCTCGGAAACCCCGGGAACCGGTGGATCGGGCGGTCGCAGTACGGCGACGCGTACCTGGACGCCACCGTCGACGAGTTCCACATCTTCGACCGGGCCCTGAGCCAGCCGGAGGTCCGGTCGCTGCTGGACTCGGCTGCCGGGAGCACCGGCGGCGGGTCGATCGCCTGGTACCGGTTCGACGAGGAGGGGGGCTCCACCATCAGGGACGCCTCGCCCAACGGCCGGGACGGCGGCATCGTGGCGAGCCAGAGCGGGGGAGCGGCCGACTGGATCCCGACCCACCCGGGCTACCTGGGCGCGATCCCGGAGGACGCGGTGCTCCGGCTCGGTCCGCCACGGTGGGCCGTCTACGGCGGCGACCTGAGCACCAACACCTGGGCGCCGTGGTACACGCAGCACAAGATCATGCGTGGTCTGCTCGACGCGTACTACCACACCGACAACCCCAAGGCCCTCGACGTGGTCGTCAGGATGGCCGAGTGGGCCCACCTGGCGCTGACCGTCGGGGACAAGAACCATCCCGCGTACACGGGCCCGATCACCCGGGACAACCTGAACTACATGTGGGACCTCTACATCGCCGGCGAGACCGGTGGCGCGAACGAGGTGTTCCCCGAGATCTACGCGCTCACCCGCGACGCGCGGCACCTGGACACCGCCAAGCGCTTCGACAACCGGGAGTCGCTCTTCGACGCCTGCGTCGAGAACCGCGACATCCTCGTCACGACGCCGCAGACCCGTCCCGGTCGTCGCCGACCGGATCGGCTGCACGCCAACTCGCACGTGCCGCAGTTCGTCGGCTACCTGCGCGTCTACGAGCACAGCGGTGACCCCGAGTACCTCAAGGCCGCCAAGAACTTCTTCGGCATGGTCGTCCCGCACCGGATGTACGCCAACGGCGGGACCGGCGGCAACTACCCGGGCTCCAACAACAACACCGAGTTGTTCCAGAACCGGGACAACATCGCGAACTCGATCGCCCAGGGTGGCGCGGAGACCTGCACCACCTACAACCTGATCAAGCTGGCTCGTAACCTGTTCCTGCACGAGCACGACCCGGCGTACCTGGACTACTACGAGCGCGGCCTGCTCAACCAGATCCTCGGTTCGCGTGCCGACAACACGAACGTCAACAACCCGCAGGTCACCTACTTCCAACCGCTGACCCCGGGCGCCACCCGCAGCTACGGCAACACCGGCACCTGCTGCGGCGGGACCGGCATGGAGAACCACACCAAGTACCAGGAGACGGTCTACTTCAAGTCGGCCGACGGCAGGGCGCTGTGGGTCAACCTGTACGTGCCGTCGACGCTGACCTGGGCCGAGAAGGGCTTCGTCGTCACCCAGGAGACGAACTACCCGCGGGAGGACCGCACCAGGCTGACCGTCGACGGGCGCGGGCGGCTCGACATCAAGCTGCGGGTGCCGGGCTGGGTGGAGAAGGGCTTCGTCGTGACGGTCAACGGCGTCGTTCAGAAGGGCGCCGCCAAGCCCGGCACCTACCTGACCGTGAGCCGGACGTGGAAGCCGGGCGACACCATCGAGATCCGGATGCCGTTCAGCATCCGGATCGAGCGGGCGCTGGACCGCCCCGACACCCAATCGATCTTCTGGGGTCCCCTCCTGCTGCAGATCCTCGGAAACCCGGGTGTCGGCAACTACCGGGAACTGTCCCTGTACCGCCACCTGAAGCGGGACGGCGACTACGCCCGCGCGGCGATCACAGCCGCCGGCAGCACGGAGGCGGGCGACGCGCTCTTCACCACGCACGGCTTCACCCTGCGGCCGTACCACATCGGCGACACGCAGGCCGCCTCGTCGTACTTCCGGCGGGTCGAGCCGACGATCGTGTTCGGGTCGGTCGACACCGGTGTGCCCAACCGCAAGCGGAACGACGGGTTGCCCAACTACGACGTACCCGTGGCGGGCGTGCCGTCACCCGGCACTGACGGCCCGACCTTCCTCGACCTGCTCTGGGATCAGGCGCCCTTCTCCAACCACGGCCAGTTCGTGTCGGCCGTCAACCACCTCGCGCAGTCGTTCGTCAAGGACGGGCTCCTGAGCCGGGAGGAGAGGTCGATCGTCGTGACGAGCGCCGCGCGGTCCAACAAGGAGCTCGCTCCGTAGGCGTCGCCGGATCGCGGTACGCCCGCGTGCCGGATGGCCGTGGCCCGGTCGACCCGACCGGGCCACGGTGGTTTCGGCGTCGGCGCCATCGTTGGCGCTGCCGCGACCGGCACCGATGTTTCGAGCGTTTTCGGGATGCGCAACCAGGCCCGTGCCGGGGCGACCAGCGCCCCAGGTAGTGTCCGCTCCGGTAGGGGGGCCCGCGCCTGCTGCCGGGGCACACCCGCGCCGCAAGATCTCCGAAAAGGTTTTAGGATGTGCTCCGCTGGCTGATCGACAAGACACCCGGCGACGGCCTCGCCGACGCGCAGCGCACCTGTGTCGGTCGCTGAGAGGGAGCATCGCATGACCACCGAACCCGAGGTCCCCGCCTACCGCCCACCCACGCTCACCGATGTCGCCAAGCTCGCCGGGGTGTCGGTCGCCACCGCGTCCAAGGCCATCAACGGTCGCGGTGAGGTGCGGTCGAGCACGAGGGTCCGGGTGCTGGAGGCCGCGGAGCTGTTGTCCTTCGCGCCGAACGCCCTGGCCCGGGGGTTGCTCAGCGGGCGCACCGGCACCGTCGGCCTGCTGACGAGTGACCTGGAGGGGCGCTTCTCGATCCCCATCCTGATGGGGGCCGAGGACGCGTCCGGAGCCGGGCAGGTCTCGGTCTTCCTCTGCGACGCGCGCGGCGACGCGATCCGGGAGAAGCACCACGTGCAGGCGCTGCTGTCCCGGCGGGTGGACGGCCTGATCGTCGTGGGTTCCCGCACCGACCCCCGGCCGCCGCTGGCCGGCACCATCCCCGTGCCGGTCGTGTACGTCTACGCCCCCTCCGCCGACCCGGCGGACATCTCGATCACGGTCGACAACGTGGGTGGTGGCCGGCTCGCCATCGAGCATCTGCTGGCGTGCGGCCGACGCGCCATCGCCCACATCACCGGGGAGGCCGGGTTCCAGGCGGCGAGGGACCGGGCGGAGGGCGCGGCGGCCGCCCTCGCCGCCGCCGGCCTGCCCATGGTCGGCGACCGGCCCTACTTCGGGTCGTGGGACGAGTCCTGGGGGAGAGCCGCCGCGCACATGGTCATCGAGCAGCATCCCGAGGTCGACGCGATCTTCTGCGGCAGCGACCAGATCGCCCGTGGTGTCCTGGAGACGCTGCGGGACTTCGGACGGGACGTGCCGCGCAGCATCTCGGTCATCGGCTTCGACAACTGGGAGGCCATCGCCGCTGACTCCCGCCCACGACTGACCAGCATCGACATGAACCTGAAGCACCTCGGCGAGGTGGCCGGCCAGCGGCTCTTCGCGGCGATCGACGGCGCCGCGCCCAGCTCGGAAGAGTTTCCCGGTCGCGTCGTGATGCGCGAGTCGACCCTGCCCGTCGGCTGAGCACCGTGCCGCCGTCGCGGTGGCGGTCTCAGTGGTGCAGAACCGGGCCGGTGGACTCACGGACCACCAGGCGGCCGGGTTGCCGGATGACCCCGCTGCCGGCGTTGCCGTCCATCGCGGCGAAGAGATGGTTGACCGCGGCGGCCCCGAGCTGTTCCAGATTGAGGTCCACGGTGGTCAGCGGCGGCCGGCAGTCGGCCGCGAAGAACTCCCAGTTGTCGTATCCCACGATCGCCACGTCGTCGGGGATCCTCCGACCGAGGTCGCGCAGGGTGTCGGCCGCGCCGGCGGCGACCTGGTCGTTGCCGCAGAAGATCGCGTCCACGTCCGGCCGGGCGGCGAGCAGCAGCCGCGCGGCGTGCCGGCCCCACCGTTGCGACCACTCGCCGTAGAGCGGGTCGCCGGCCGGGGTGAGCCCCGCCTCCGCGAGCACCGTTCGGAGGCCGGCGGCGCGGTCACGTGCCGCACGGTACGTGTCCGGCCCGGTGATGTGCCCGATCCTGCGGCGGCCGTGCGACACCAGGTGCTCGGCGGCCAGCCGGGCGCCGCCCTCGTCGTCCGCCACGATCGACAGGTCGTTCGGATCGGTCGACTCGGCGTACGCGTAGACCACCGGGACGGGGATGTCCTGTGTCAACGACGGGCGCACGTCGTTGCTGTCGCCGACCACGATGAACCCGTCGACCTGGCGGGCGAGCAGGGTACGGATGTAGTGCTGCCGGCGGATCGCGTCGCCGCGCGCGTCGCAGAGCAGCACGGACATCTGCCCGTTGCCGAGGGCGTTCTCGGCTCCGAGCAGGATGGGTATGGCGAACCGGCCGCCGAGTTCGTCGGTGAGCAGCCCGACCGTGCGGGTGCGCCCGGAGATCAGCCCGCGAGCCAGCACGTTCGGCTGGAACGACAACTCGGCGGCGGCCCGCAGGACGCGTTCGCGGGTCTCCGGGGCCACCTCGGCTCGGCTGTTGAGTGCCTTGGACGCGGTGGCCACGGAGGTGCCAGCGCGGTTCGCCACGTCGCTCAACGTCACTGACTGGGATCGTCGTCGGCCCACCGAAAGCCTTTCGCAATCATTTCAGGGTGATGAGCGGGTGTCAGCTGCCTCCTGCTCCTCGCAAGCGTAGTGCGCAGGCTGCCTCCCGGGAAGTCGGCGGAGCTGCCGAGACCGGCGATCGCTCGATGCCCTCGACCCCGCTTTGAAACGGTTTTCGGAGAGGACTTTCGGCCCGTCACCGTGAAGTCCCGTCGCGGTCGACCCGCTCCGGGCCGGCTTGTTTCGCTCTGCCGAACCCATTGACACGGTTGTGATCCACCGGAACCATCAGCGACAGTCCACTGCTCCTGCCTCGGCGTCACGAGTTTTCATGACAACGATGTCAGGCTGCGGCTCCGAAGGACCGACCGCACCAGCGACGGTCCACTCTGCCCAGACGTTCGACGTACTCGACCCCGCTCGAGGCGAAAGGCCCTGCCCCTCATGTCGCATCCCCCCACCGCGCGCCGCCTGTCCCCCCGCCTGATCGCCGCGACAACCGCGATCCTGCTGCCGGTGGGACTCATCATCGGCGCGCCCCTGGCCAGCGCCGCGCCCACCACCGCGCCGCCCGGCAACTTCAGCTCCTCGTTCGAGGCGGCCGACCCGCAACCCGCCGCGACCACCGTCGAGGTCGACGCGAAGGGCAAGCCGGTCCAGGCGAACCTGACCGGATCGAGCCGCCGGGTGCTGCCCGGCAGCCTGCTCGACCAGGTCGGCGCGGTGACCGCGAGCGCCGAGAACGCGCCGAACGAAACCGCCGCGAAGCTCGCGGACGGCGATCCGTCGACCAAGTGGCTGGCGCGCAGCCGGACCGGCTGGGTGACGTACCAGCTGGCCAAGCCGTCGACCGTGGTGCGGTACGCGCTGACCTCCGCGAACGACGAGCCGACCCGGGACCCCAGGGACTTCACCGTGCAGGGGTCCAACGACGGCGACACCTGGGTCGACCTGAACCGGCAGACCGGGCAGAGCTTCGCCGGGCGGTTCGCCACCAGGACCTACAGCTTCGCGAACACGACCGCCTACGGCTACTACCGGCTGAACATCACCGCCAACACCGGTGACCCCCTCGTTCAGCTCGCCGGCTGGGACATCAGCGACGGCTCCACCGTCCGACCGCCGGCCGCCCCCATGGTCAGCGTCGTCGGCGCCGGTCCGGCCGACGGTTACACCACCAAGCCGGGGGTCGGCTTCACCGGACTGGCTTCGCTGCGGTACGCGGGCGGCGCCGTAGACGACGGCCGGTCGTACGCGACCAACCGGCTGTTCGACGTGCACATCCCGGTGGGACCGAAGACGCGGCTGTCCTACAAGATCTTCCCCGAGTACACCGGCCAGGACCCCGGGTACCCGTCCACCTTCGCGGCCGTCGACCTGCACTTCACCGACGGCAGCTACCTGAGCCGCCTGTCGCCCGTCGACCAGCACGGTTACGCGCTCACCCCGGCCGGACAGGGCGCGTCGAAGGTGCTCTACGCCGAGCAGTGGAACGCGGTGCGGGCCGACATCGGCGCGATCGCGCGCGGCAAGACGATCGACCGCATCCTGCTCGCGTACGACAACCCGCAGGCAACGGCGGACACCCGGTTCCAGGGCTGGCTCGACGACGTCGCCGTGACGGCCTCCCCGGCGTCGATCGACGGATCGCGGCTCACCAACTACGTCGACACCCGGCGCGGGACGAACTCGACGGGTGGGTTCTCGCGCGGCAACAACCTGCCGATCACCTCGGTGCCGAACGGCTTCAACTTCTTCACGCCGGTGACCGACGCGACGTCCGACTCGTGGGAGTACCAGTACCACCGGGTCAACAACGCCGCCAACCTGCCCACGCTCCAGGGCCTCGCGATCTCGCACGAGCCGAGCCCGTGGATGGGTGACCGCAACCAGATGTCGGTCATGCCGGTGACCGGCGACGGACCCCTCACCGGGCCGCCCAGCAGCCGGGGGCTCGCGTTCAGCCACGACGACGAGACGGCGCAGCCGGACTTCTACCGGGTCGCGCTGCAGAACGGTCTGATCGCCGAGATGTCGCCGACCGACCACGCCGGGATCATGCGGTTCACCTTCCCGTCCGGGCAGGCGACCGGAAGCCTCGTCTTCTACAACGGCACGTTCACCATCGGCGCCGACGGCACGTTCACCGGCTGGGTGGACAACGGAAGTGGCCTGTCGGCCGGTCGTAGCCGGATGTTCGTGTCCGGCGCCTTCGACCGGGCGCCGACCGCGTCCTCCGCGACGGCCGCCACCTTCGACGTGTCCGCGAACCGCCAGGTGACGATGCGCATCGCGACCTCGTTCCTCTCGGTCGACCAGGCGCGCCGGAACCTCGACCTGGAGGTCACCGGGAAGAGCTTCGACCAGGTCCACGCCGCCGCCACCGCCGCGTGGAAGGACCGGCTCGGCCGGGTCGAGGTGCGGGGCGCGACCGAGACGCAGCTCGTGACGATGTACTCAAACCTGTACCGGCTGAACCTGTACCCGAACTCGCAGTCGGAGAACACCGGCACCGCCGCCGCGCCGCGCTGGCAGTACGCGAGCCCGGTGTCGGCGCCCACCGGCACGTCGACCGCCACCCACACCGGCGCGAAGATCGTCGATGGTCAGATCTACGTCAACAACGGCTTCTGGGACACCTACCGCACCGTGTGGCCCGCCTACGCGCTGCTGTACCCGGACGTCGCGGCCAGGATCTCGGACGGGTTCGTCCAGCACTACCGTGACGGCGGCTGGATCGCCCGCTGGTCGTCCCCGGGCTACGCCGACCTGATGACCGGCACCAGCGCCAATGTGGCGCTGGCCCAGGCGTACCTCACCGGCGTCAAGCTGCCCGACCCGATCGCGGCGTACGACGCGGCGGTCAAGGACGCGACCGTCGCCTCCGGCCGCAGCGCCGTGGGCCGCAAGGGCATCGAGACCTCGCTGTTCCTCGGCTACACGCCGACCTCCACCGGAGAGTCGGTGTCGTGGGCGCTGGAAGGCTTCATCAACGACTACGGCATCGGCAACATGGGCGCGGCCCTGGCCAAGGACCCGGCCACGCCGAAGTCGGAGCGCGACCGGCTCAAGGAGGAGTCGCGGTACTTCCTGGAGCGCGCCCGCAACTACGTCCACCTGTTCGACCCGAAGACGAAGCTCTTCCAGGGCCGCGACGCCTCCGGCGCCTTCCTCGCCGGTGACCCGCTGGACTGGGGCGGCGTCTACACCGAGACCAACGGGTGGAACTTCGCGTTCACCGCACAGCAGGACGGCCAGGGACTGGCCAATCTCCACGGTGGGCCGAAGGCGCTGCGCGACAAGCTCGACCAGTTCTTCGCCACCCCGGAGAACGCCGACCGACCCGGCGGTTACGGCCGCACGATCCACGAGATGCTCGAGGCGCGCGCGGTGCGGATGGGCCAGCTCGGCATGAGCAACCAGCCGTCGCACCACATCCCCTACATGTACGCCTACGCGGGCGCCCCGGCCAGGACGCAGGCGATCGTGCGGGAGATCCTGCAACGCCTCTACGTCGGCAGCGAGATCGGCCAGGGCTACCTGGGCGACGAGGACAACGGCGAGATGTCGGCGTGGTACATCCTCAGCTCGCTGGGCATCTATCCGCTGCAGGCCGGGTCGTCCCACTGGGCCATCGGCTCGCCGCAGTTCACGAAGATGACTGTCCGCCGCACGACCGGCGACATCGTCGTCAACGCGCCGGACAACAGCACCAGCAACGTCTACGTGCAGGGCGTCAAGGTCAACGGAAAGAAGCAGCGTGAGCTGTCCGTCGACGTGTCCGCGCTCGCCAGGGGCGGCACGATCGACTTCCAGATGGGCTCCAAGCCGTCGACCTGGGGCACCGGAAAGAACGAGGCGCCGCCGTCCCTGACCCGGGGCGACAAGGCGCCCGAGCCGCTTCAGGACGTCACCGGCCCCGGTCTCGGCACCGCGACCGCGACGGGCGGGCAGGACGCGTCGAAGCTGTTCGACGACTCGTCGACCACGCAGCTGACGTTCGCCACCGCGACGCCGCAGGTCAGCTGGGCCTCCCGTGGCGTCAGGCAGAAGCCGACCTACTACACCCTCACCTCGGGCGCCGACGTCGGCGATCCGACGGACTGGCGGTTGCAGGGCTCCAACGACGGCATCACCTGGAGCACCGTCGACTCCCGCAGGGGCGAGGCGTTCCGGTGGCGTAACCAGACCCGTCCGTTCACCATCGACAAGCCGGGCCGCTTCACGCAGTTCCGCCTCGTCGTGAGCAGGACGGTCGGCGCCGCGCAGGCGAACCTCGCCGAGATCGAACTGCTCGCCGGGGGCGACATCGAGATCGGCGGCGGCGACATCACGGTGACCGCCGCGGGCGCCGTGCACGCGACGTCCGGCGCACCCGTCTCGGTGCCACTGGCCTCCGTCACCGGGGGCACCGCCAGCGACTACCGGGCCACCATCGACTGGGGTGACGGCTCACCCGTCACCGAGGGCACCCTGACGTTGAGCTCGCGGGCCGTCTACAACGTCAGCGGCTCGCACACCTACGCCACGCCGGGTCACCACCAGGCGAGCGTCACGGTGACCGATGGCACCGGCCAGGGCTCGGTCACGGTCGGCGTCGACGTGGCCTACGCGCCGAGCTCCGGCCTCACCGCCGCGTTCGACACGGTCTGCGTCGGCGACGAGGGCGCCCTCGCGGCGAACTGCGACGCCAAGTCGTGGGCGTACTCGCGGGCCGCCCTGACGGCGGCCGGCGTGACGCAGGGCCAGCGCCACCAGGTGCCCGGAACGGAGCTGCGGTTCACGCTGCCGGAGATCCCGGCCGGGCAGCCGGACAACGCCACCGGCAACGGCAGGACGGTCGTTCTCGACCTTCCGGCCGACGCCCGGAGCATCTCGTTCATCGGCGCCGGCACGCAGGGCAACCAGAGCACCACCGGTACGGCGACGTTCAGCGACGGCAGCACGGCCAGCATCCCGATCCAGCTGAGTGACTGGACGCTGGGCGGCAACGCCAACGGCACCCCGTCGTACGGCAACATCGTGGTCGCCAAGGCCGCGTACCGGTTGAGCGGCACGAGCCGGGACGGCGCGCAGCCGTTCCTGTTCGCCACCGCGCCGTACCAGATCCCGGCGGGCAAGACGCTGGTCTCGGTGACCCTGCCGACGCAGACCGGCGACCCCGGCTCGGCGGGCCGGATCCACGTGTTCGCCATCGCGAACGACGGCACGCCGGCCCCCGCGCTGGTGACCACCGCCCCGGCCAACCAGACGGCCAACGCCGGTCAGGTCCTCACGGCCGCCCTCGGGTCGGTGCGCGGAGGCGTTCCCGGCACGACGGGCTACCGCGCCCGGGTGCAGTGGGGCGACGGCACGGTTCCGGACGACGTCACGGTCGGCTCGGACGGTGCGCTGAGTGGACGGCACACCTACGCGCAGGAGGGCACCTACACGGTGCACGTCACCGCCTGGGACACGGTGTCGAGCAGCACCGCGACCTTCACGGTGACCGTGGCGCGTGGCGGGTCTCAGCCGGCGATCGAGGTGTCGGCGTCCGCCACCGTGACCAGCGGTGACGCGGTCGCCGTCAACGGCAGCGGGTTCGCGGCCGGTGAGCGGGTGACGGTGACTCTCGGCGCCAGTCCGGCGCGGACCGCCACGGTCACGGCGTCGGCGGCGGGAGCGGTACGAGCCTCCGTCGCGACGTCCGGTGACGTGCCGCCCGGCCGGTACTCCGTCACCGCCACCGGCGCGTCCTCCCGGACGCCGGCGACGGCCACCGTCCAGGTGACCGACAAGGTGGAGAAGCCGACCTACGAACCGCAGGCGGCGCTGACGAGCACGTCGGGACCGCGGGGCACGTCGATCACGGTCGACGGCGCCGGCTTCGCTCCGAACGAGGAGGTCACGGTCAGCTTCGGCGACGGCCTCGCGGTCCGCACCGTGCGCGCGAACGGTGACGGCGTCATCGCCGGCGCGACGGTCAGCGTCCCCGCGGCGGCGAAGGTCGGCCCGACCAGCGTCGCGCTGACGGGTGCCATCTCGGTGACCAGGGTCGCCCAGCCCTTCACCGTCACCGGGTAGCGACACCGCTGTGGGCGGGCCGGGTCAGGGCCCGCCCACAGCGGGTACGGCGCCCGGCCCCGCGCCGTCGCCGAGGTTGCTCCGCGCAAGCCACCGACCACTCAACGGCCAGCCCGGATTGATGACGGCCGTCGCCGCCGATCGCGACACGCCCGACCCCGACATGTGGGGTGTGACAAACGAGGTCGTCCCTATATATGGTGTCGAGCGCAGCTGGTTCGGCCGCTCATCCGCAGTGGTCGAGGCAAGAGGGAACCCGGTGGAAATCCGGGACTGCCCCGCAGCGGTGAGTGGGAACGATCGCCGTCATCAGCACTGGGCCGCCACGCGGCCTGGGAAGCGACGGCCAGTAGGAGACCGGCGAGCCCGGTCGTGCCCACGAGTCCGAAGACCTGCCAGCGCGCCGCGCACCCGCACCCGGGTGTGCGGCGGTCCGACGCCGCGTGGGACGGCCGACGCCCCCTGACCCACGCCCGGCGTGGCGTCCGCCGGTGTCTGTCTCCTCGCGTCCGAGGGCCATCAGGTCTCGAACTCGCGAGGAGTGAGTGGTGACAGTCACCCAGGTGGTCCCGACCGGCGGCGACACCGCCCAGCCGGGCCGGCGGCGCACGCAGATGCACGTCCGCAAGCGCGACGGCGCCAGCGAACCGGTGGACGTCAACAAGATCGTCCGTGCGGTCGAGCGGTGGACCGACGACCTGACCGACGTCGACCCGCTGCGGGTGGCGACCCGGACGATCAGCGGCCTCTACGACGGTGCGACGACGGCGGAGCTGGACCGGCTGTCCATCCAGACCGCGGCCGAGATGATCGGCGAGGAGCCGCAGTACTCGCGCCTGGCCGCCCGTCTGCTGGCCGGTTACGTCGACAAGGAGGTGCGCCGGCAGGGCATCACCTCGTTCAGCGCGGCGATCCGGATCGGCCGGGCCGAGGGACTGATCGGCGACGAGACCGCCGCCTTCGTCGCCGCCCACGCCCGGACGCTGGACGACGCCGTCGACCCGAACGGCGACCGGCGGTTCGAGTACTTCGGCCTCCGCACGGTGTACGACCGGTACCTGCTGCGCCACCCGACCAGCCGGCTGGTGCTGGAAACGCCGCAGTACTGGCTGCTGCGGGTGGCCTGCGGCCTGTCCCGTACGCCCGACGAGGCGATCGACTTCTACCGGCTGATGTCCAGCCTGGCCTACCTGCCCAGCTCGCCGACGCTGTTCAACTCCGGCACCCGGCACACCCAGATGTCCTCCTGCTACCTGGTCGACTCCCCGCGCGACGAGTTGGACTCGATCTACGCGCGGTACGCCCAGGTCGCCAACCTGTCCAAGTTCGCCGGCGGCATCGGCATCGCGTACTCCCGGGTCCGGTCCCGGGGCGCGCTCATCCGCGGCACCAACGGGCAGTCCAACGGAATCGTGCCGTGGCTGCGCACGCTGGACGCGAGCGTCGCCGCGGTCAACCAGGGTGGCCGGCGCAAGGGCGCCGCCTGCGTCTACCTGGAGCCGTGGCACCCGGACGTCGAGGAGTTCCTGCAACTGCGGGACAACACCGGCGAGGACGCCCGGCGCACCCACAACCTGAACCTGGCCAACTGGATCCCCGACGAGTTCATGCGCCGGGTCGAGGCCGACGAGGTGTGGTCGCTGTTCGACCCGCACGAGGTGCCGGAGCTGCCCGACCTGTGGGGCGACGAGTTCGACGCCGCGTACCGGACGGCCGAGGCGCAGGGCCGCTACGTGCGGCAGGTCCCGGCGCGGGAGCTGTACGGCAAGATGATGCGCACCCTGGCCCAGACCGGCAACGGGTGGATGACGTTCAAGGACGCGGCCAACCGGCTGTGCAACCAGACCGCCGAACCGGGCAACGTGGTGCACCTTTCCAATCTCTGCACCGAGATCATCGAGGTGTCCAGCGACGCCGAGACGGCCGTGTGCAACCTCGGCTCGGTGAACCTCGCGGCGCACCTCACCGACGGCGGCATCGACTGGCAGCGGCTGCGCGCCACGGTCCGTACCGCGGGGACGTTCCTCGACCGGGTCATCGACATCAACTACTACCCGACCGCGCAGGCGGCGGCGAGCAACCCCCGCTGGCGGCCGGTCGGGCTCGGGCTGATGGGCCTGCAGGACGTTTTCTTCGCGCTGCGGCTGCCGTTCGACTCCCCGGCGGCGCGGGAGCTGTCCACCCGGGTCAGCGAGGAGCTGTACCTGACCGCCCTGGAGACCTCCGCCGACCTGGCCCGCCGCTTCGGCGCGCATCCGGCGTACGGGCAGACCAGGGCCGCGCGGGGCCGGTTGCAGCCGGACCTGTGGGGTGTCGAGGGTACGCAGACCGCCCGGTGGACCGCGTTGCGCGAGCGGGTGGCCGCCCACGGGCTGCGCAACTCGCTGCTGGTGGCGGTCGCCCCGACCGCCACCATCGCCTCGATCGCCGGTTGTTACGAGTGCGTCGAGCCGCAGGTGTCCAACCTGTTCAAGCGCGAGACCCTGTCGGGCGAGTTCCTCCAGGTCAACACCGCTCTGGTACGCGAGCTGAAGGCCCGCGGCCTGTGGACCGAGCGGGTCCGGTCGGCGATCAAGCGGGCCGAGGGGTCGGTACAGGACATCGCGGAGCTGCCGGCCGCCGTACGCGAGCTGTTCCGCACCGCGTGGGAGCTGCCGCAGCGGGCGCTGATCGACCTGGCCGCCGCCCGCGCGCCGTTCATCGACCAGTCGCAGTCGCTGAACCTGTTCCTGGCCTCGCCCACCATCGGCAAGCTCTCCTCGATGTACCTGTACGCCTGGAAGGCCGGCCTGAAGACGACCTACTACCTGCGGTCCCGCCCGGCCACCCGGATCCAGCAGGCCACCGTCGCGCCCACTGCCGTCGCCCTCGTCGCGCCGTCCACGGCCGACGCCGAGGCGCTGGCCTGCTCCCTGGAGAACCCCGAGTCGTGCGAGGCCTGCCAGTGACCGCCGCCGCCGACGCCACCACCGACACGAGGACCACGCACATGCTGCTCGACCCCGGGATGGACCTCACCCTCCGCCCGATGCGATACCCGCACTTCTTCGACCGGTTCCGCGACGCCATCCGCAACACGTGGACCGTCGAGGAGGTCGACCTGCACGCCGACCTCGCCGACCTCGACAAGCTCTCGCCCGCCGAGCGGCACCTGGTCAGCCGGCTGGTGGCGTTCTTCGCCACCGGCGACACCATCGTCGCCAACAACCTCGTGCTCAACCTCTACCAGCACGTCAACAGCCCCGAGGGCCGTCTCTACCTGTCCCGGCAGCTGTTCGAGGAGGCGGTGCACGTCCAGTTCTATCTCAACCTGCTCGACACGTACGTGCCCGACGAGAACGAGCGGTTCGCCGCCTTCGCCGCCATCGAGAACATCCCCTCGATCCGCCGCAAGGCCGACTTCTGCTTCCGGTGGATCGACTCCCTCAACGACCTGCGCGAGCTGCGGTCCCGCGAGGACCGGCGCACGTTCCTGCTCAACCTGATCTGCTTCGCCGCCTGCATCGAGGGGCTGTTCTTCTACGGCGCGTTCGCGTACGTGTACTTCCTGCGCTCCCGCGGTCTGCTCCACGGCCTCGCCTCCGGCACCAACTGGGTGTTCCGCGACGAGTCCATGCACATGGCCTTCGCGTTCGACGTCGTCGACACGGTGCGCGCCGAGGAGCCGGACCTGTTCGACGACGACCTCGCCGACCAGGTCCGTCAGATGCTCGCCGAGGCCGTGGAGTGCGAGGTCCAGTTCGCCGAGGACCTGCTCGGCCACGGCGTGCCCGGCCTGACGCTGGCCGACATGCGGGAGTACCTCCAGCACGTCGCCGACCGGCGTCTCGCCCAGCTCGGGATCGCGCCGCACTACGGGTCGGCCAACCCGTTCGCCTTCATGGAGTTGCAGGACGTGCAGGAGCTGTCTAACTTCTTCGAGCGGCGGGTGTCGGCGTACCAGGTCGGGGTCAGCGGAACGGTCGCCTTCGACGACGACTTCTAGTGCCGAGCAGGCGACGGCGGGAGACCGCCGTCGCCTGCTCGACGGGTCCCGACGCCGCCGAAATTAGGTGAGGCTAACCTGTCGTGGTCGCAGGGAGGGTTCATCTCGTGTACGCAACTGTCCGGCTCGTCGACGGCCCGGCCCGACCATCGGCTCGGCTGTCATGATCCGCCCGCCCGTGGCAGCCGGCGAGACCAGCGCTGGTGTCGTGCTGCGCCGCGCCCTGCGGCGCCAGCGCGGCCGGGTGCTGGCCGGCACCCTGCTGCTCTGTCTGCACCAGGTCACCGAGGTCCTCGTCCCGGTGGCGATCGGCGTGATCATCGACCGCGCGGTCGCCACCGGGGACGTGCGGGCGTTGCTGCTCTCGCTCGCCGGCCTCGCCGCCCTCTTCACCGTCCTCGCCTTCGCCTACCGGACCGGCGCCCGGCTGGCCTACGCCGCCGTGGAACGGGAGGCGCACGCCGTGCGGGTCGAGATCGCCGGGCGCGCCCTGGACCCGCGCGGACACCGCTCGGGCATGCGCGACGGCGAACTGCTCTCGGTCACCGCCTCCGACGCCGAGCTGTCCGCGCTCGTGGTGCGGGTCGCGGGGCTCTCCGCCGCGGCGATCACCGCGATCGTGGTCGCGGCGGTCGCGCTGCTCGTCGTCGACGTTCCGCTCGGTCTCGGGGTGCTCGTCGGCGTACCCCTGGTGGTCGTCGCCCTGCAACGGATGGCGCCGTTGCTCACCCGGCGCAGCGCGAGTCAGCAGGAGGCGCTCGCCACCACGACCGCGCTCGCCGTGGACCTCGTCAGCGGTCTCCGCGTCCTGCGCGGCATCGGCGCCCAGGACCACGCCGCACGCCGGTACGCGGCCACCAGCCAGCAGGCACTCGGGGTCACCCTGCGCGCGGCCACCACCAAGGGCCTGCACGCCGGGCTCACCACCACGGTCAACGGCCTCTTCCTCGCGGTGGTCGCCGGCGTCGCCGGCTGGCTCGCGCTACAGGGTCGACTCACCATCGGTGAACTCGTCGCGGTCGTGGGCCTGGCCCAGTTCATCGCCGAGCCCGTGCAGACACTCGGGTACTGCGTCCAGCTCTTCGCCATGGCCCGCGGCTCCGCGGGACGGGTCGCCCGGGTCCTGGGAGCGGCGCCGGTCGTCCGGCCGGGCACCGCCGGACCGCCCGACCCGAGCCCGTCGCGACTCGTCCTCGACAGCGTCGGGTACGCGGGGCTCGACGGATTCAGCCTGCGCGTCGACGCCGGCGAGGTTCTGGGCGTGCTCGCCTACGATCCGAGCGAGGCCGAGGCGCTGGTCGCGCTGCTGTCCGGTCGCGTGCCCCGCGAGGACCACCGGGGGACGCTGTACGTCGACGGCGTGCCCGCCGAAGACCTGCACATCGACGCCCTGCGTGGCGCGGTCCTGGTCGAGCAGCACGACGTGGCGCTGTTCGAGGGGACGCTGCGCGACAACCTCGCCGCCGGCGCCGACGTGGACGAGACGGTCCTGCGCGCGGCGGTGCGCGCCGCGGCCGCCGAGGACGTCCTCGACGCGCACCCACAGGGCATCGACCGCCAGCTCACCGAGCGGGGGGCGAACCTCTCCGGTGGGCAACGGCAACGGATCGGGCTGGCCAGGGCGCTCGTCGCCGACCCCCCGGTGCTGGTGCTGCACAACCCCACGACGGCGATCGACGCCGTGACCGAGGCGTACCTCGCCGACGGGTTGGCTTCGGCACGCGGAACGGCGGGGGCCCACGGAACGGCGGGGGCCCGCAGCACGGTGCTGATCTCCAGTAGCCCGGCGCTGCTCCGGGTCACGCATCGGGTGGCCGTCATCGATCGAGGACGGGTCGTCGCCGAGGGCTCCCACGAGCACCTCCTCGCCAGCGACGCCCGCTACCGGGAGGAGGTCCTGCGGTGACCCACAAGACGACGGTGCCCGGCGGCGCGTCCCGGCAACTGCTGCCGACAGCCACCGGCCGGCGGACCTGGGCCGCTCTCCGATCCGAGTTCGCCCGGCTGCCCGGGCTCAGCGCGGCCGCGGGCGCACTGCTCGTCGTCGCCGCCGGGGCGGGGCTCGTCGCCCCCTGGGTGCTCGGTCGCCTCGTCGACGACGTCATCGCCGGCTCCGGCACGCGGCAGGTCGTGTCCTGGGCGGGTGTGATCGGGGGCGCCGCGGTGCTCGCCGGCCTCCTCACCGCCGCCGGGGCGACGGTCGCCGCCCGCCTCGGCGAGACCGTGCTGGCGCGGCTGCGGGAGCGGGTCCTCGACCGTGCCCTGCACCTCCCCTCGGCCACCCTGGAGCGGGCCGGGACCGGGGACCTGGTGGCACGGGCCGGCGACGACGTGGCCGTCGTGACGAACGTGATCACCACCAGTGGCCCCGCCTTCCTCGGCGCGCTGCTGTCCGTCGTGCTGACCGCGGCAGGTCTCTTCGCCCTCGACTGGCGGCTCGGGCTCGCCGGGTTGGCCGCGGCCCCGGCCTACGCGCTGGCGTTGCGCTGGTACCTGAAGCGCTCGGTGCCGTACTACGCGCGTGAGCGGGTGGCGACGGGGGAGCGGGCGCAGGCGATGGCCGGTGCGCTGCGCGGCTCGGCGACGGTGCGCGCCTACCGGACGGAAGACGCCCACGTCGGCCGGATCGCCGACCGCTCCGCCGTGGCCCGCGACCTGTCGCTGGAGATCTTCAATCTGCACACCCGGTTCGGCCTGCGGATCAATCGGGCGGAGTTCGTGGGACTCGCCGCCGTGCTGCTCGCCGGCTTCCTGCTGGTGCGCGACAACCTGTCCACCGTCGGCGCCGCCACCACGGCCGCCCTCTACTTCCACCGCCTCTTCAACCCGATCGGCCTGCTGCTGCTCGAGTCGGACTCCGTGCTCCAGGCCGGGGCGAGCCTCGCCCGGCTCGTCGGCGTCACCTCGCTGCCGGGCACCGATTCCGCCGACGGTCGCGGGCCCGCCCGGGAGGGACGGTCCGGCACGGTGGATCGCGGCACGGCAGGTCGTGGCACGGCCGAGCCCGCGGCGCTGGAGGTGGTCGTCGACCAGCACTGCTATGACGACGGACCCGTGGTGTTGCAGGACGTCGTGCTCCGGCTCGCGCCCGGGGAACGCGTCGCGCTCGTCGGAGCGAGCGGGGCAGGCAAGAGCACACTCGCCGGCATCACCGCCGGGCTCATCGCGCCCACCCGTGGCTCGGTGCGGCTGCGCGGCGTGCCGCTGGCGCAGCTGGGCGAGCACCGGGTCCGCCGTGAGATCGCCCTGATCAGCCAGGAGGTGCACGTCTTCGCCGGGCCGCTCGCGGACGACCTGCGCCTCGCTGACCCGGACGCCACGGACGCCGAGATGACCGCCGCCCTCGACCTGGTCGGCGCCACCGCCTGGATCCGTACCCTTCCGGACGGCCTCGCCACTGCCGTGGGCGAGGGCGGCTGGCACCTCACCGCCGCCCAGGCGCAGCAGCTCGCCCTGGCTCGGCTCGTCCTCGCCGACGCCGCCGTCGCCGTTCTCGACGAGGCCACCGCGGAGGCCGGCAGCGCGGGCGCACGCGACCTCGACCGCGCCGCGTCGGCGGCCACCGAGGGCCGCACGACGCTCATCGTCGCCCACCGCCTCAGCCAGGCGGCCACCGCGGACCGCATCGTCGTCCTCGAACACGGGCGCGTCGCCGAGCACGGCACGCACGACCAGTTGCTGGAGGCCGGCGGCGGTTACAGCCGCCTGTGGCGCTCCTGGAGCACGCCCGATCCGGTGGTGCGGCAGCGGCGCGGGAGCGAGGAGTACGCCGAGGGCGGCCCGCTGGACGGAATCGGCGTGTCGACGACGGTCCCGTAGCCGTCGGGCCGTCCTCTGGTCGAGCTCTCGGTCGGCCGGGTCGTCGCGCCCGTTCAGACGTCGTCGACGTTCACCGACACGCGATGCTCGCTGGATCTCCAGTTGGGCACGTTGATCACGTCGTACCCGCCGCCGCGCTGACCCACGGTGATCCGCACGACGCCGAGGTGCGCGGGCGCGGCCGGAATGAACACGTCCATGCCGGTGATGAAGGTCTGGCTGAAGAACTCCGGCAGCGGAGCGGTCAGGTCGGTGACGCCGTCACTGCCGTCGTCGAACGCGAAGACGGCGATCGTCCGCTTCACGCGCGGCGTGTTGGCCGGGTTCAGGACATCCCGGCCGTTGATCCACAGGTGGTCGCCGGCGTCTCCCTGGTCTCCCCACCACTCCTTCTGGCGCTGGATCGTCAGCGCCGTGTGCCGGTCGCTGGCGTCGACCAGCGCGCCGAGACCCTCGCCCGGCCGGCTCGTCGCCAGCCTCAGGAACGAGTCGGAGCGGAGGAACGGCTGGAAGTAGAAGTGGTGGGTCGCCGCTCCGGCGCGCACGATCGCGAACTCGTACCGGGCGGTCGCGAGCACCGGGAACGGTCCGAACGAGCCGTCGCCGGCGAGTGGCACCCGATGCGCGGGTCGGTTCGACAGCCGACCGCCGGTGAGGGAACTGACCGGGTAGACCTCGAGGGTCGCGTCGTCGACGCCGGCGTTGCTCGGGAAGAGCACCGCGCGGCCGGAGACCCGGGCGGTGCCGAAGAGTTGGGGCACGATGCTCGTCGTGCGTGGCGCACGGTCCCGGAGGAACCGGAAGATCTCGCGGAACGACTCCCGCGACGACACCGTCTGGGTGTGGGACTGGTCCGGGAAGTAGACGTTGCGCGCGCCCGCGACGGCCCGCGCCGGGTCCCCCTCGCCCCAGATCGCGAGCGTGGGTACGCCGCCCGGTGGTGACGCCGCGGTGCGCCCGTCCAGGTTGACGTAGTGCGCGACCCGGGCGGCCCGGTCGGGGGAACTGCTGAGGTAGCCCTGCATGACGAAGGTGCCCAGGGAGTGTGCGAGCAGATCCACCCGGTCCGCTCCGGTCGCCGTCAGCAGCCGGGAGATCCGAGCGTCCAGTCCCGCGTACACCTGAGGCAGGATCGAGGCGATGTTCGGCGAATCGTATTCGTGCGCCTCGATGATGTCGATCGGGTAGCCGTTGCTGGCCAGGCGCTTGGCCTGGGTCTGGAACTGCGACGCCGACCCCGCGCTGCCGTGCACGAAGATCACTGGACGGTACGCCGGCGCGGCGGCCTCGGCGACGCTCGGGACGGCGGCGACGGCCGGGCCTGCGGCGAGCGCCACGCCGGCGATCAGGGAGAGCAGTCTCCGTCGGAACGTGTGCATCGATCCTCCACCTCGGTAGACGAACTGTCTGCACCAGCAGTGCAGGTATCGTCTCAGGGTGGCGGTCGGTGGTCCACACCTTCCTCGCTACTTCCGGCCGGCGCAGCCGACGCACGTGCTCGCTGAGGGGCGGGCGGCGAGTCGCTCAGCGGGAATCGGGCGGGAGCATCGTTCACACACGCCGTAGGTGCCGGCCTCGATCCGCCGCAGGGCGACGTCGAGTTCGGCCAGGCGTCGGCGCGTCGCCTCCAGAACGGCGGTGAGCTGGGCCCGCTCGAACGCGATCGTGCTGCCTTCCGGGTCGTGTTCGTCGTCGGCGTTGGACGACCGGGAGGCCTCGAAGAGACTCCGCAGATCGCTGTCCAACGCGGCGGCCTGAGCCCGGCTCTGGTCGCGTAGGTGCAGCAGTTCCGCACGGATCGGGCTGACATCCCTGTTCATGGCCGTTCCACCGTACTGCGGACGGCCCATCCCGGCGTCGCCCCGTCGACGGCGTCTACATGAAGTTGCGGGTGTGCAGGGCGGAGAGCGCCGCCGCCTCGTCGGGCCGGAAGCCCAGCCGTACCAGCCGGCGCTGCCGGCCCTGGTCCATCACGTGGTGCAACCGCTGCACCTGCTCGAAGCCGGCGGACACGTCATCGGGGTGCCAGCCACCGGCCGCGAGCACCACCAGCGCGTCGAACACGTCCGCGTTGAGGCCGGCGGTGTCGACGAGCGCGTCGTGGCGGCGGTGGATGGCCGCGCGGAGCCGGTCCCGCAGCAGCGGGTCCACGCTCGCCTGGTGCTCCAGGTGCGCCATGCCGAACACCACGTGCCGGCGCTCGTCCTGCATCGCCAGCCAGCAGACGCGACGGGTCACCGGGTCCGGCGCGTGCTGCTCCAGGAAGGAGAGCAGGTCGACGAAGCTGCCCTCACCCAGGACGGAGAGCAGGAACGAGGCCAACGCGAAGTCGGACTCGGCGACGAGCGTGAAGAGCGACTGCCGACCGCCGGCCGACGACGTGCCCAGTGCGGCGCCCCGGAGCAGCGCCCGCCGGCTGAACACCTCCATGTGCCGGGCCTCGTCGGCCATCTGCACCGCGAGGAGCTGCATCACCTCGCGGAAGTGCGGGTGTATCCGCCCGACGAACCGCGCCGGCACGACGAGTGCGGCCTGCTCGTTCTCGACCAGGTAGGTCATCACCTGCACCACCGCCGCCTCGACGTCCGCCGGCAGCGCGAAGGCGTCGTCCCACGGCACGGCGGTCTCCGGGTCCCACTGCCGGGCCGCCGCCTGCGCGTACAGCTTGGGTGCGACGTCGGCCCACACCAGGTCGCGCTCGTCCAGGTCGAACCGCGCCTCGGGGCCACCGGCCTCCAGCAGCGCACCTCGGGCGCCGAGCCCCCACCGTGGCGGGGGGCGCCTGCTGAGCGCCGACGGCAGGGCAGGCCCCGCCCGCTCCGCGCCGAACCACCGGTCGTCATCCGCCGTGCCGCGCACGACCACCGCGACCAGCTCGCTCCGGTCGGCCGGATCCGGCCATTCGACCCGGTGGCCGCGGCTGCGGCACCAGGCCGGCAGGTGCACGGGCAGGGTCGGGTCGCGGCCGGAGACCGCCAACCGGCCGCCGGGCGGAAGTGCGGCGAGGGCGCGTTGCACCAGCAGGTGCGCGCCCCGACCGAAGCCCAGACCCTCGAGGTGGACCTCGGCGTCGGTGGCCGGCGCGCCGGTCACGGCCGGTAGTCCGCGGCGGTCACCCGCCCGTCGGCCGCGTAGAACCCGCTGGCGTCGACCGCCCGGGCGAGGGCGTCGTATCCCGTGGTGCGGCCGTCCTCCCAGGCGGTCAGCCCTTCGAGGTCCAGCAGTGGGCGTACCTCCGGGTCGGCGTACGACATGCCGCGCAGCAGCGTGCCGAAGAGCCGGACCCCGGCGGACGCCGGATCGCGGACCGTCATGTTGCAGTGGTCGTACCGTGCGGTCTGCGCGACGATCCGGGTGCCCTCGGGCGGCAGCGTGCCCTCCTGGACGAACGCCAGGTGGTTGGCGTCGATCATGCAGGCGGCGTCCACCTCCTTGGCCATCAGGGCCCGGGCGGCGTCGCGCTCGCCACCGATGTGGTCACCGTGCAACCCGACACCGACGTCGAACCGGCGCACGTCGACCTCGACTCCCGCCGCCGCGAGGTGCCCGAGTGGGATCAGCGTCGCCTGTGGACTGTCGACCGAGCCGACGCCGACGAGCGAGCCGGACAGGTCCTCGACCTGTCGCAGCGGTGAGTCGGCGCGCACCACCACGACCGAGGTGAGGTCACGGTCGGTGTCGCGCATGGTGAGGGCGCTCACCGTGCCGCCGCTGGCCGCCGCCAGCCGTTCGGCCCGCAGCCAGGCGAGCGGTGAGTTCCACGCCGCGTCGATCCGCCCGGCGACCAGATCCTCGACCTGCCGCTCGTAGTGCGAGTACAGGACGAAGTCGAAGTCCAGGCCGCGCCCTCGCAGCCAGGCGCGGAAGCCCTCCCAGATGGTCACCACCTTGGGGTCGTACGCGACCGCGCCCATCAGGACAGCTGGCGCCGGCATCAGCGGTTGGCCTCGTCGAGCAGCGGCAGCCCGGTCGCGACCCGGCCGACGAAGTCGTGCAGGGCGTCGGTGGTGGGTGCCATCACCCGGGCCGCGCGGGAGTCCCGGAACCGGCGTTCCAGGCCCAACTCCTTGCGGAACGCGCTGCCGCCGCAGAGCTGCATCGCGCCGTCGGTCACCTCGGCGGCCGTCTCACCGGCGAGCGCCTTGACCTGCAACACCCGCAGCATCGCGTCCTCCCGGCCGGTCTCCAGCGCGGTCAGGGTGTCGTCGAGGAAGGCGCGCAGGGCGTCGGTGCGGATCTTCAGTTGGGCGAAGGCGCGCCGGGTGACCGGCGCGTCGCGAAGGGCGGCGCCGGTGTGCGCGAGCGTGGTCCTCGTCAGGTGCCGGCCGGCCTCGCCGACCGCGCTGTCCGCGAGGCCGAGGCAGAACGCGGCGTTCAGGACCAGGAACCAGGGGAGGACCGCGCCGAGCGCGGTGTCGAGCCCGGCCCCGTCGACGGCCATCATCGCGCCGGGCGGGACGCGGACCCCGTCGGCGGTCATCGGCCGGGAGCCGTTGCCACGCAGGCCGAGCCCGTCGAACTCACCGGCGATGCGGAGGCCGCCGCTGCCGGCGGGAACGAGCCACAGCGTCATCGGGCCCGCTCCGGGGGCGAGGGGGAGGCTCGACCAGACGTAGCTGTCGGCCTCGCCGGCCGAGGTGACCCAGCTCTTCCTGGCGTCGAGCCGGACGGCGCCGTCGTCGCCGGCCGTCGCGGTGCCGGTCGGCGACCAGAAGTGGCTGCGCGAGCCGAACTCGGAGAACGCCAGCGTGCTCAGGTGCTGGCCGGCGGCGATGGCCGCACGGACATCACGCGGGCCGTGCGCCTCGATGACGGCGGTCGCCGCGTAGTGCATGAGAACGACCATCGCGGTGGAGCCGCACTCGGCGGCCAACCGTTCGACGACCTCCGCGACCGGGCGCATGCCCCTGCCGCCACCACCCACCTCGATCGAGGAGGCCAGGCCGAGCAGACCAGCCGCGGCGAGGGCGTCCACGCTCTGCCGGGGGAAGGTGCCGTCCCGGTCGACGGTCGCGGCCTGCGGACGGATCACGTCGTCGATCAGCCTGCCGAGCGGATCCAGATCGTCGGTGTTCGAGCGGACATTGTCGACACTGGCGGTCATGTGGATGTCCCTTCGGCCGGACCGATGGCACCGCCATCGAGGCTAACCCAGCCGAGGGGCGAGAGGCGAGAACGTCGGATGCCCGTCATGCGCGCCGGTCGTTCCGGTGGCGCCGCCGCGGAGGACGAGCAGCACCGCGGCAGACTCAGCGTCCGGCGCGGGCGTCCTCGCGGTGCGGGCGGCCGTGCCCGTCCTCGCGGTCGATCCGCAGCTCCCGCTCCAGCTCGGCGATCACCGCGCGCAGGTCGTCCAGCCGTTGGCTGATCGCGATGCGGTCCACCTCGTCCGGTACGCCGTCGCCGTCCTCGTCGAACCCCGGGGCCAGGCGTTCGGTCATCTCCAGCCGGCGTGCCTCCTCCATCGAGTTGACGATCACCGCGATGAGGATGTTGAGCAGCAGGTTGACGGTGATGACCACGTAGCTGACGTAGTAGAGCAGCGTCCACGGCGAGATCGTCATGCCCTGCTCGATGAGGTCCGGCAGCGTCTCCAGGGACAACAGCACGAACAACGTCAGCAGGGACCGGCCGATGTCGCCGTACTGGTCGGGGAAACTGCTCCCGAAGATCAGCCAGCCGGCCATGCCGTACACGTAGAGCGTCACCACGGCCAGGGCGAGGAAGCCACCGACGCCGGGCAGGCTGCGCCACAGGGCGGACACGATGGTACGAAGGCCCGGGGAGAAACGCACCAAGCGAACCATCCGGGCGACCCGCACCACGCGGAGCAGGGCCGGGTCGCCGTGCAGGCCCGGAATGAAGATCGCCGCGATCACGGCGAAGTCGAACACGTTCCAGCCGTGCCGGAAGAAGTCCTGTGGGCGGCGGCCGTAGGCGGCCAGCCGGATGCCGATCTCGACGACGAAGACGGCGCGGAAGAGCAACTCCAGCCAGTGCAGCGCGGCGCTCGCCACGGTCAGGTCGCGGTACGTCTCCAGGCCGAGGACCACCCCGTTGGCGAGGATGACCACGACGATGCCGATCTCGAACGGGCGCGACCGGGCGAGCCGTGCGCACGCGTCGACCACTCTGGACGTCGGGCGTGCGGGTGCGGTCGGCCCGCCGCGCTGCACGGGTACGCGCGCGCCACTCACCAGACGCCCGGCTCGCTGGTGCGTGCCGAGGCCGCCGGGCGGGCCCACCTCCGGCCGTCGTCGTGGCGGTGCGGGGGGCGTGCGGGCATGCCCATCACCCTAACCAAGCGCCCGAGCCGCAGCCGAGCGTCTCGCGCTCGGCCACGGGCGGGGGCGACCGGGCGGCGGGTCAGGGGTGGCCGGTACGTTCCGGCGTCACCGGCGCGCCGAAGAACGTGGCGAGCGGGTCGACGAGCCTCGGGTGGGCCCGGTTGACGGCGTCGTGACCGCTGCGGGGAATCACCAGGGTCCGGGCTCGGGGCAGCGTGCGGGCCAGCGCCTCGTTGAGGTCGACGTAGTAGGGCGGGCCGTCGGCGCCGCAGGTCAGCAGCACCTTCGCGGTGACGCCCTCCCACCGGCTGGCGGGGCCGTCGTTGGCCCGGATCAGGGCGGACTCGTCCAGGGTCATCGGCAGCAGGTCGCCCATCATCCGTCCGATCGGCGTCCGCAGGAACGCGCGGATGATGACCAGCCGTACGCCGAGCGGAAGCTTCGCCGCCGCCATCTGAGGGTTGATGCCGGCGGCCGTGATGGCGAAGCTCCGAGCGGTGTCCCCAACCCGCAGCGCCTCCTGTGCGGCGTCGAGCCACTCGGCGGGGAAGCCCCCGTCGATGGAGACGGCGGCGTCGTAGAGGGCGAGCCGGTGGATCGGCAGCCGGAGCGCGGCCTGGAGTGCGATGAAGCCGCCGGAGCTGTGGCCGATGACGTTGCCGGACCCGGTGTGCTCCAGCACCACGGCGAGGTCGTCGATGTCCTGCTCGAAGGTGTACGGCTCCGACCTCGCCGGGGCGTCCCCGCGCCCCCGCCGGTTGTAGAGGTGCACGGTGAACCGGTCGGCCAGCGCGGTGGCCAGCCGTCGGTAGACGTCGATGGTGACCCCGCCGCCGTGCACCACGACCACACCCGGGCCGGTGCCCGTCGAGTGCAGCACGATGCTCGCGCCGTCCCGTGCCGTGATCCGCTCCATCGTCGGCCCACCTCCCGTGATTGAACTGCGAACGACGTTTGCAGTTTACAGTAGATCGGTGAGCGACGCACCCACGAGATCCGGCGACGGTGACTCCGACCGGCAGCCGATCTGGACCAGGCCCGAACGCGGCAGCCGCGGGCCCGCCCCGGCGCACAGTCGCGACGCCATCGTGGCGGCCGCCATCGCCCTGGCGGACGCGGACGGCCTCGCGGCCGTGTCGATGCGAGGCGTCGCCACCGCGCTGGGCACCGGCGCGGGATCGCTCTACCGGTACCTGTCCTCCCGCGACGACCTGCTGGACCTGATGACCGACCGGGCGGTGGGGGAGTTGCGGCCGTACCCGCCGCCGGCGGGCGACTGGTTGGACACGATGCTGCTGCTGGCCCGCCGCCAGTTGGCGCTGCACCGGCGTCATCCGTGGCTGATCGACGTGATCCACCGGCCGTCCGGCATCGGTCCGGAGAGTCTGGCCTGGTTCGACAACTGCCTCCGGGTCCTGGAACCCGTCGGCTGCGCCGCGACCGCGAAATTCGAGGCGATCGCGATGGTGACCGGCGTGGTGAGCCTCTTCGCCCGCAGCGAGGCCACGGCCGGGTCGGTCACCTTCGCCGGCGCCGACCTCGCGGCGTACCCGCACCTGGTCGCGGCGTTCAGCCAGCCGTCGCCACCCGTGCCCCGGACGGACCTCTTCGAGCGGACCCTGCGTGGCCTGCTGACCGGTCTGCTCCTCGCCGAGCCCCCGGAGTCGGGCTGAACCCCGACGCGACGTCGGGCGGTCCGGCATCGGTGGTGGCGACGCGAACGATGATCAGGCCCGCGCCGCCCGGATCGCGTCGCGCAGCGGAGTGCTCGGCCGGCCGATCAGCCGGGTGAGGTCGTCGCTGTCGGTCGCCAGCTCGCCGATGGCGATCGAGTGGTCGAGCGCGGCGACGAACCCGGCGGTGCCGGCGTCGAGCCCGACGTTCTCCAGGGCCGAGGCCAGCTCGGGGGCCGACAGGTCCTGGTGGACGACCGTGGTGCCGGTGACCTCGGTGACGGCCGCCGCCAGCTCGTCGAAGGTGAAGGCGGTGCCACCCAGCTCGTGGACGGCGTTGCCGTCCTCCTCGCGGGTCAGAGCCGCGACGCCGGCCGCCGCGTAGTCGGCCCGGGTCGCGGCGGAGACCTTGCTGCCACCGGTGGCGCCGAGGATCGTGCCGGTCCGCAGGTACTGCGGGAGCTGGTCGGTGTAGTTCTCGGTGTACCAGCTGTTGCGCAGCACGGTGTGGGGGAGGCCCGAGGCGGCGAGGACCTCCTCGGTGGCCTTGTGCTCCGGCGCCAGCGGATTGGTGGTGGTGTCGGCCTTCAGAATGCTGGTGTAGATCAGGCGCTCGACCCCGGCGAGCCTGGCCGCGTCGATGACCGCGGTGTGCTGGGCCACCCGCCGGCCGGGCGCGTCACCGGAGATGAGCAGCAGTCGACGTACGCCGGCCACGGCGCCGGGCAGCGTCGACGGGTCGTCGTAGGTGGCCCGCCGGATCTCGACGCCACGCGCGGCGAGGTCGGCGGCCTTCTCCGGGGTGCGGACGACGGCGGCGATCTCGGCGGCGGGCACACCGGTGTCGAGCAACTGCTCGATCACCAGGCGGCCGAGGCGGCCGGTGGCGCCGGTGACGGCATAGGTGGGCATGACGACCTCCGATGGGTGATGCAAGCGGGTAAGCACTTACTAATCTACAGCGCATGCTACTACGTAATCGTGAGGTAACCTGGTGCGGTGAGCGACAAGCCGGCCCGGGACCCGGCGGGGCCTACCCAGGAACTCGTCAGCGATGTCTTCGCGCGGGGCTGCACCTCCCGCGCGGCCTTCGAGGACGTCACCTCGAAGTGGGCCTCGCTGGCCCTGCTGGCACTGGGTGAGGGTCGGTACCGGTTCAACGCGCTGCGCCGCCGCATCGACGGCGTCAGCGAGCGGATGCTCTCCCAGACCCTGCAGACCCTCGAGCGCGACGGCATGCTCACCCGCGAGGTCCTCACGGCGATCCCGCCGCGCGTCGAATACTCGCTCACGCCTCTCGGCGCCCGGGTCGCCGAGCAGCTTCGCGGCCTCGCTGACCTGCTGGAGGCCTCGGTGCCCGAGTTGCAGACGGCGCGTGACGCCCACGAGCATGACCGGGGCTAGCCCCTGCCGGTAGGCGTCTCGTCGATCGTCCCCGCCCTGAAGATCATCGCGGGTTGTAGCCTCAGCCCTCATGAGCTGGCTGCCGGACGACTTCGTCCACCCCCTCCACGTGCCCGTGCCGAACACCACGCTGCACCTGCGACCGATCCGGGAGTCGGACACCGCGCTCGACTACCCCGCCGTGATGGGCTCCCGGGAACGCCTGTGGGAGATCTTCGGCCCGGCCTGGGCGTGGCCCAGCGAGACGATGACCTTCGAAGAGGACCGCGTCGACCTGCTGCGGCACGAGAAGGAGATAGCCGCGCACCAGTCGTTCAACTACGCGCTGCTCGACGAGGACGAGACGGCGATCCTCGGCTGCGTCTACATCGACCCGCCCGAGCGCACCGGCTCCGACGGCGAGATCGCCTGGTGGGTGGTGGACGACCTGGTCGGCGGCGAGGCGGAGCGCGCACTCGACGCGCTCGTACCGCGGTGGATCGCCGCGGACTGGCCCTTCCAGCAGCCCCGCTTCCTGGGCCGCGACATCACCTGGCAGGAATGGCTCGCCCTGCCGCGCGCCTCCTGACACCCGGGGCGGCGCCTGGACCACGCACCGCCCCGCTTCCCGAGCCGTGGAACGGGGGCCCGCGTAGCCGGTCCATCTTGGACAATCCTTGGACAGGCTTGAAGGCTTGACTGGCGCGGCTTCCCGGCGTGATGCCCGGGTGAAGGAACGGTGTGGATGCCCACGGAATTCGGCCTGCTCGGTGAGCTCCAGGCGCAGGTGGACGGCCAACCGCTCAACGTCGGTCACGTCCGTCAGCGCTGCGTCCTGGCCGCGCTGCTCGTCGACGTCAACCAGGTCGTGCAGGTCGGGCAACTCGTCGACCGGGTGTGGGGCGAGCATGCGCCGGCGGGCGTGAATGCCACGCTCTACAGCTACGTCTCCCGGCTGCGCGCCTGCCTCACGACCGCCGACGACGTGCGGATCGTCCGCCAGTCCGGTGGATACCTGCTCGCCGCCGACCCCGACTCGGTGGACCTGCACCGGTTCCACCGCCTGGCGGGGCTGGCCCGGACGACACCGGACGCCGCGCAGGCGCTACGGATCTTCGACGAGTCGCTGAACCTCTGGCGCGGCGAGCCGCTCACGCCGTTGGACACGCCCTGGGCGAACGGCCTGCGGGACGCGTTGCAGCGCGACCGGATCGCCGTCGACCGGGACCGCAGCGACCTGGCCCTGCGCCACGGTCAGCACGCCACGCTGGCGCCGTACCTGATGGCGTGCGTCGACGAGCACCCACTCGACGAGCGGCTCGTCGGTCAGCTGATGCTCGCGCTGAGCCGTTCCGGTCTCCAGGCGGAGGCGCTCGACCAGTACGACCGACTGCGGCGTCGTCTCGCCGACTCGCTCGGCGTCGACCCGACGCCGGAGCTGCAACGGCTGCACACGGACGTCCTCAAGGGCGACACCGAGCTGCCGGACCGGGCCGGGACGGTCGTGGTCGGCGAGGCGACGGTCCCGCGTCAGCTACCCGCGCCGCCGCCCCACTTCGCCGGCCGCGCCCGCGAGCTGTCGGAGCTGACCCGCCTGCTGTCCGTCCGCGACGACGGCGGGCAGGCGGTGGCGATGTGCGCCGTGGGCGGGCCGGGTGGCGTCGGCAAGACCTCCCTCGCGCTGCGCTGGGCCCACGACAATCTCGCCAGCTTCCCGGACGGCCAGCTGTACGTGAACCTGCGCGGCTTCGATCCGGCCGGCCCGATGCCTCCCGAGGTCGCGCTGCGCGGGTTCCTCGACGGGTTGCGGGTGCCGGCCACGTCCGTACCGGCGGACCTGGACGCCCGCGCCGCGCTCTACCGCAGCCTGGTCGCCGGCCGGAGGATGCTGATCCTGCTCGACAACGCGCACGGCCTGGAGCAGGTGGTGCCGCTGCTGCCCGGTGGCCCCGGCTGCGTCGTGCTGATCACCAGCCGGGTCCGACTCGGCGGGCTGATCACCGCCTACGGCGCGCGGTGGGTCGGGTTGGACGTCCTCGACGGCGACGAGGCGCACGACCTGCTGGCCCGGCTGCTCAGCCGGCAGCGGGCGGACGCCGAGGCGGCCAGCCTCCGGGAGATCGTGCGGCGCTGTGGCGGGCTGCCGCTGGCGCTGAGCATCGTCGCCGCGCGGGCGGTGATGCAGCCCGGCCTGCCGCTCGACGCGGTGACTGAGGAGCTGCGCGAGGAGGCCACCCGGCTGGACGCGCTGAACGCGGGCGACCTGACCGCCGACCTCCGTGCCGTCTTCGCCACCTCGCACCACCGCCTCGCCGCCGCGCCGAGCCGCCTGTTCCTGCTGCTGGGGCTGGCTCCCGGGCCGGAGATCGGGCTCGCGGCCGTGGCGCGGCTGGCCGACCTGCCGCCCACCCGGGCCCGGCTGCTGATGCAGACGTTGCAGGACCACCATCTGGTCCAGCAGCACCGGCCGGAGCGCTACCGGCTGCACGATCTGGTGCGCCTGTACGCCGCCGACCGGGCGCACCGCGACCAGCCGCCGGAGCTGCTGGCCGCCGCCCTGCTCCGGCTGGTCGAGCACTACCTGCACACCGCGCAGCGGGCCGCGCGGGTGCTCGACCCCCAGCGGGAGCCGGTGGCCGCGTGGCCGGCGCCGACCGGCTGGTCGGTGGCGGAGTTCTCCGGCCAGCCCGAGGCGCTGGCCTGGTTCGCGCGCGAGCACCCGATGCTGCTCGCCGCCCTGGAGCACACCGCCGCGCAGGGGCTCGACCGGCACACCTGGCACCTCGCGTGGACCCTGGAGACCTTCCTCGACTACCAGGGTCACTGGCGGGACTGGGCGCAGACCCAGCGCCTCGCGCTGGACGCCGCGCGGCGACTCCAGGACCCCCTGCGGCAGGCGCACGCCTACCGCAGCCTGGGCCTGGCCGGCACCCAGCTGGGGCTGCTCGACGAGGCGTACGACAACCAGCGGCGGGCGCTCGCGCTCTTCGGCGAGCTGGGTGACGAGGGTCGGCAGGCGGACATCGCGCGTGGGCTGGGCTGGATCTGCCACCAGCGGGGCAACTGGGCCGAGGCGCTCGACTTCAACCAGCAGGCCCTGAAGCTCTACCAGCATCTCGACCATCGGCCGGGGCAGGCGCTGGCGCTGAACAACCTCGGCTGGCTGCACGTGCTGCTCGGCGAACACCGACAGGCGCTGGCCTTCTGCGCCGAGGCCGTGGCGGTGCACCAGAAGATCGGCGACGCGCACGCGGAGGCCGGCGCGTGGGACAGTCTCGGCTTCGCCCACCACCACCTCGGGGAGTACGCGCAGGCCGCCCGATGCTACGAACGGGCGTTGGAGCTGGTCCGCGGGTTCCACGACCGGTTCAACGAGGCGGACATCCTGCGCCACCTGGCGGAGACGCGGCAGGCGACCGGAGATCCCGACGCGGCCCGGGGCTGCCTGGAGGCGGCCCTGACCCTGCTGAGGCAGCTCGACCATCCGGATGCCGAGCAGGTACGGGCCGACCTCGACCGGCTCGGCGGGTCACCGTAGCGCCGGTTCCCGGGCGGCGCCCGGAAGGGGGTGCTGGACGGGCGATCCGAGCTGGCCCGGTCAGGCGTTGAGCGTCTCGCGCGGGGGCACGCCGTAGCTGGCGTGGTACCGGGCGGTGAACCTGCTGTGGCTGGCGAACCCCCACCGGCTGGCGATCGCCGACACGGTGTCCCGGCCCGGGTCGGCCCGCAGCAGGTCGTGGTGGGCCCGGTCGAGCCGGATCCGACGCAGGTACGCCATCGGGGTGGTGTCGAGGTGACGGCGGAAGGCGAGCTGCACCGCCCGCAGGGAAACGGCGGCGGCGTCGGCGATGTCGGCCGCGGTGATGTCCCGGTCCGCGTACTCGTGCATGAAGGCGACCGCCCGGCGCAGCGTGGCGGTGGTCGCGTCTCGTCGGTCCTCGATGGTCGGATCGGTGACCGCGGTGTTGGGAAAGATGGTGAGCGCCGACGCGGCGAGCATCCGCGCGGCGTTGCCGATCACCAGCGGTTGCGCGGGGCCGGTCGGACTGGTCAGGACGACGTCGCGGACGTAGCTGGTGGTGTTGCGCCACTGCCGGGCGAGGGGCGCGGTGGCGGGGCTGATGTCGGTGAACCGGATCCGGCCGGGGCGTCGGGCGGGCGCGGCGGTGGCGACCTGTGCCAGCACCGCCAGGTCCAGCACGCAGATCTCCACCTCGCCGGGGTGCCAACTGACGGCGAACGGCAGCTCGGGTCTGGTGGCGAGGAAGACGTCACCGGGAACGAGTCGGTGGGTCGCGCCGTCGCAGGTGCGGTCGACGCGGGCGGTGCGGGCACGGCAGATGACCAGGCCGTCGATCTCGCCCACCCCGATGTCGAGGGAGGCCGTCTGCTCGATGGTCACGAGGGCGAACGGCCCTGCGTCGACGCGCTGGTGGACGAGACGGTATCCGTCGTCCCCACCGCGGATGCGCAGGTCGGTACCGTACGTCCTGGTCAGGAAGGCGTGGATGGCCGACGGATCGCCGCTGTCGAACCCGCGGGTCTGCACTGGTGACGTCATCCGCTGTGTCTCCGTCCGGGATGGTGCTGCCGGGAGGTGAACCAGGACCGACGAGGATCGAATTCCCACTATGGCAATAGCCATTGATGGGAATTTCACAATACGATAGGCCGCGGCTGTGTCGCTCGCCCTCGTCCAATCAGCCCTTCGTGGACTTCGCTTTCCGACTAACGCGTCCGGTGATCCTGCGTCTGCTGACCTAGCCGTGCACCTTGCACCGGCGGAATTCTGGTCACGACTTCCCGGGATGCCGCGACTGCCGGGCGGCTCGCACCTAGGGGGAACCGTTGGACAGCACCGAATCCGACCGGGTCGTCCGGCTGGCCGTGGCCGAGACGTTGGCACGGGTGGCGAGCGAGGACGGTCTGGCGCTGGGCGGGACGGACGCGGTGCGGAGCCTCGACGGTGCGCTGCGCGAGGTACTGCGCCGGGCGCTCGACGACCGGGTGCCGCTCACGACGCCCCGGTTCGTCGACCTGTGCCGCGACCTGGGCCTGAACCGCGACTCCCTGGACCTGCTGGGGCACCACCTGCTGACGGCGCTGCTGACCCACCACGTGGGGCCGGACGCCCTGATCCGCGTGGGCGCGCTCCTCGGCACCGTCCGGCGCTACCTGCCCGCCGCCCTGCGGCCCGGGCGCCGCAACGACCGGCCGGTGCCGCGGCGCCGCGACGGCCGCGCGGACAACAACGTCGTCGGCCGGTACCGGCCGAGGCTGCCGGAGCACCTGCCCAGCCCGCCGAGCTGGACGTGCACCGGGTGCGGTCGAGACTGGCCCTGCGCCACCAAGCAGAGTCAGCTCCTCGCCGAGTTCGGCGGGGCCCGCGCCGCTCTCGCCGTGTACCTCGGCTCCTGCCTCGTCGCCGCTGCCCAGGACCTGCCCACGCTGCCGTTGCCCGGGGCCCGGCTCCGCTTCCTCGGCTGGCTGCCCCGCGCCCGGATCTGACGACGTCCCGCCCGGTCCCGCCGCTCGCGGCTCGCCGCTCGCCGCTTCCGACCATCGGGGAAGGCGCACGCTCAGCCGACCGGATCGACGCGGACACTAGGCAAGAGGGACATCGATGCGGTGGAATGTGATCCACGCGTCGCACCCTGGGGAGGACACCGATGTCGCCCGCACCGTCGCCCGCCCGCACCCGTGCCCTCACCGCCGCTGTCCTGACCGGATTGCTGGTCGCGGCGCTGCCCACCGCTCCGGGGGCCGCCGCCCCGGCGGCCACCACCGTCGAGGCAACCGAGGCGGCAGCTCGGCACCGCCCGACCCCGCCGCACGTCGTCGGCGACAAGACCGTCCCCGTCTACTCCTACGCCGACGCGATCCGGGAGAGCGTCTGGGTGGAGACCCGGGCGGACAGCGACGGCGACGGCGTACGGGACCGGGTGGCCGTCGACCTGGTCCGGCCCCGGGAGGCCGCCGCCGCGGGAGTCCGGGTGCCGGTCATCATGGACGCCTCGCCCTACTACCTCTGCTGCGGCCGGGGCAACGAGAGCGAGCGCAAGACGTACGACGCGGCCGGCGTGATCGCCAAGGCGCCGCTGTTCTACGACAACTACTTCGTGCCGCGCGGCTACGCGTTCGCCGCGGTGGACCTCGCCGGCACCGCCCGGTCCACCGGCTGCGAGGACGTCGGTGGCCCGGCCGAGGTGGGCAGCGCCAAGGCCGTGGTGGACTGGCTCAACGGGCGGGCCCGCGCCTTCACCGCCGACGGACGACCGGTCGGCGCGGCCTGGAGCACCGGGCGGGTCGGCATGATCGGCAAGTCCTGGGACGGCTCGGTCGCCAACGGCGTCGCCGCCACCGGGGTGCCGGGGCTGGCGACCATCGTGCCGATCTCCGCGATCTCCAGCTGGTACGACTACATGCGCTACCAGGGGGTGCTGCGGTCCGCCGACTACCCCGGATACCTGCACTCGTACGTCAACGGCCGCACCGACGAGGCCTGCGCGGACGTGCTGGCCCGGCTGCGTGCGGACAGCGCCGAGGAGACCGGTGACTACAACGGTTTCTGGGCGCAGCGCGACTACCGGCCCGACGCCGGCCGGGTCCGGGCCAGCGTGTTCGTGGCGCACGGCGTCAACGACCTGAACGTCACGACCAGCCAGTTCGCCCGCTGGTGGCAGGAGCTGGCCGAGCAGGGCGTGCCCCGTAAGCTCTGGCTCTACCAGGCCGGCCACGAGGACCCGTTCGACGTCCGGCGCGCCGAGTGGGTGAACTCCCTGCACCGTTGGTTCGACTACTGGTTGCAGGGGCTGCGCAACGGGGTCATGGACGAGCCGCGGGTCGACCTGGAGACCGCGCCCGGGACGTGGACGACGCAGCGGGACTGGCCGGCGCCCGGCACCCGGCCGGTCCGGGTCGCGCTCGGCGCCGGGGACGGCGTGACCGGCACCCTCGGGGGACGGGGCGCGCGGCCGGGCCGCGCGCAGGCGTACGTCGACGAGTCGCTGACCGAGGCCGAGCTGGTCGCCGAGCCGAGCACCGCGACCGCCGGGCGGTTGGTCTTCCTCTCCGGCGCGCTCGCCGCGCCGGTGCGGATCTCCGGCAGCCCCTCGGTGCGGCTGCGGGTCCGGGTGGACCGGCCGACCACCGAGCTGACCGCCCGGCTGGTCGACTACGGCACCGCCGAGCGGATCCGGTACGACAGTTCCGAGGGCGTGCGGACACTGAACACCGAGTCCTGCTGGGGAGCTTCCACGGCCGCGGACGACGCCTGCTACCGGGACACCGAGGAGATCACCGAGGTCTCCGACCACGCGGTGCTGACCCGGGGCTGGCTCGACGCCGCCCACCACCGCTCACTGCGGTTCAGCACCCCGCTGCGACCGGACCGCTGGTACACGGTGACCGTGCCGCTGAACGCGTACGACGCGTTGGTGCCCGCCGGCCACGTGCTCGGGTTGGTGCTCGGCCAGAGCGACCCGGAGTTCACCGAGACCGACGACCGGGACGCCACCGTCCGGGTCGACCTGGGTCGCAGCGAGCTGATCCTCCCGCTCGCCGGCCGGGCCGGGCTGCCCGCGGTCGACGTCGCGCCTCGGGTGGTCACCGCTCCGGCCGACCCGTCGGCCGCCCGGACCACGCGGGCCACCCGGCAGGTGCCGTGACCGGGCGGGCACGCCGCGCCGTCCCGGCCTGACCGCACGGGCGTCCCGCCGGTGGCGTCCGAGCGTTCGCCGTGGGTCCGGGCAGGGTGTTCATCGTGGACCCGTGTCACGTACAGCCGCCGTTCATGACCCTCTCGGAGGCTCCTTGATCGAAAGAGCATTCGCTTGATCGAGGAGAGGCTCTCACGTGAGGGACAAGCAACCCGAAGAGGTCGAGCGCGCGCAGCTGTCGCGGCGCAAGCTGGTCAAGTACGCGGGCGTCGGCGCGACGCTGGCCGCGGCCAGCCCGCTGGTGGGCGCCGGCGCGGCCTGGGCGGACGAGGAGCGCCGGCCCGGCGACGACAGGGACGACCGGGGCAACTCGAAGGCCCGGGCGTGGCGCGCCGGTGACCACCACGTCCACTCGGAGTACAGCGGCGAGTTCGACACCACGAAGTCGCCGGTGGTGTTCCACAAGGGCGCGGACGCGGTCTACCCGATCGTCACCAACGCCATCATGGCCAAGAACTTCGGCCTGAGCTGGGCCATGTGCACCGACCACGGTGGACCGACCCACTCGAAGGTGAACATCGAGCAGGCGTACCCCGACCTGCTGCGCTCGCGCAAGCTGGTCCCCGAGGTGCTCCAGTTCTGGGGCATGGAGTTCGACGCGCCCTCGCTGGACCACCACACGCTGATGATCCCGCGCCACGACGACGAGGCGAAGCAGCTGTTCGAGCTGGAGAGCCGGTTCGCCAAGTACGACGCGTTCCCCACCGACCCGGCCCGGGACACCGAGGCCAAGATGGTGGAGTTCCTCAAGGTCGCGCGGGGCATGCCGCACAAGCCGCTGGTGATCGCCCACCACGCGTCCCGCTCCGCGCCCGGGCTCGGCGTCTACGGCCAGGACACGCCGCGCGAGTTCCGTAACGGCAACAACGCCGCGCCGGACGTCTACATCGGCTTCGAGGGCGCGCCCGGGCACCAGGCGGGCCCGCTCAACGGCGGCGCTCGGGGCGGGTACGGCAACCACCCCACCTACGGCGGCTTCGACCAGATGACCGCGCGGGTCGGTGGGCTGTGGGACTCGCTGCTCGGCGAGGGCCGGCGTTGGTGGATCACCGCGACCTCGGACTCGCACGTGCACTGGACGCGTGGCGGCTCGGACTTCTGGCCGGGCGAGTACAGCAAGACCTACGTGCACGCCCGCCAGGACTACGGCGACATCATGGACGGCCTGCGCAACGGCCGGATCTGGGTCACCACCGGCGACCTGGTCCGCAGCCTCGACGTCACCGCCAGCTCCCAGGGCCGGACCGCCGAGGTGGGCGAGACCATCACGGTCAGCCGCCGCAGTCGCACCGACGTCGAGATCGAGATCAAGTTCCGCCCGCTGGACGGTGAGAACGCCAACGGTGACCGTCCCGAGGTCCGCCGGGTCGACCTGATCGTCGGCCAGATCACCGGCCCGAGCGCGAGCCCGGACGCCGACACCAACCCCACCACCAAGGTGGTGGCCCGGTTCGGCCCGCGGGACTGGCGTCGGCAGGGCGCGGACTACGTCATCCGGCACACGCTGCGCAACGTCGAGGCCGATACCTACGCGCGGGTACGGGGCACCAGCACCGACGAGGCCGAGCCTCTCGCCGACGGGCTGGAGAGCCCGTGGGACGACCTGTGGTTCTACTCGAACCCGGTGTTCGTGCACGTGCGCTGACCGACACGACAGCGACTCGGCGGGTCCGCCGGCACGGCTCGACGTACGACGGTCGGGCGGTGCCGGCGGACCCGCGCCGCGTTCGGCGGGCAGTCGGTGGGTCAGTCGGTGCCGCGGCGGCGGGCGCGGGCGACGGATGCCCGCCGGCCCGGCTCGCGCGCTGCCCCGGACCGGCTCGGGGGAGGGGTGGCGGGGTCGGGTCGAACCTGCTCGACCGCCTCGCAGAGGTCGCGCAGCGGGTCGACCGCCTGGGCCGAGCAGGCGACCCGCTGGAGCAGGGCCCGCAGCGTCGCCGACTCGGCCGGTGCGAGTGCCCCCAGCAGGTGCGACTCGACGGTCCGCAGCGCCCGCCGGCGCTCCTCCCACGCCGCGCGGCCGGCGTCGGTGACGTCCACCAGCCGGCTGCGCCGGTCGGCCGGGTCCGCCCGACGGGCCACGAACCCGGGGCGTTCCAGGTCGTCGATCAGGTAGGTGAGCACGGTGCGGTCGATGCCGAGCTCCTCGGCGATCGCGCCCTGGTTCCGGGCCGGCGCGTTGATCGCGGCGGTGAGCACCTGGTAGCCGCGCGGGCCGCCGGGAAAGTCGGTGAGCGCGTGCTCGGCCGCCCGGACGTAGCCACGGAACACGATCCCGAGCATCCAGCCCAGGTCCTCGTCGAGCGGATCGGGCCGGTCCCGCGTGTCAGTGGCAGCCGTCATGCGTCGACAGTAGCGCAGCACCGCAGACCTTGTTGGCAGAAGATGTTCTGTGTGGCATAAGGTTTAGGTCATGACGCGTCGTACCGAGGCGTCGCGCGAAAATCGGGAGGCTCCGCAGATGGGCGACTACGGCCACGACCTGCTCTTCGGATCGTTCATCACGCCGGGCAGCGACGATCCGGAGCGCACCGTCGCCCTCGCCGTCCTGGCCGAGCAGGTCGGGCTGGACCTGGTCACCTTCCAGGATCACCCCTACCAGCCGAGGTTCCTCGACACCTGGACGCTGCTGAGCTACGTCGCCGCGCGGACCGGTCGGGTGCACCTGTCGGCGAACGTCACGAACCTGCCGCTACGCCCGCCGGCCGTGCTCGCCCGCAGCGTCGCCAGCCTGGACCTGCTCAGTGGCGGCCGGGTCGAGCTCGGCCTCGGCGCGGGAGCGTTCTGGGAGGCCATCGAGGCGATGGGCGGCCGACGGCTGACCCCCGGGCAGGGAGTGCGGGCGTTGGAGGAGGCCATCGACGTCATCCGCCAGCTCTGGGACGCCGAGGCGCGGGGCGGCGTACGGGTCGACGGCGAGTTCCACCGGGTCGTCGGCGCGAAGCGCGGTCCGGCCCCGGCGCACGCGGTGCCGATCTGGCTGGGCGCGTACAAGCCGCGCATGCTCGAGCTCACCGGCCGCCGGGCCGACGGGTGGCTGCCGTCGCTGGGCTACCTGCACTCCGGTGACCTGGCCAAGGGCAACGAGATCATCGACGACGCCGCGCGGCGGGCCGGCCGCTCGCCCGGGGATGTTCGTCGGTTGCTCAACATCTCCGGCCAGTTCGCGTCCGCGGAGCGCGGCCCGCTGCACGGGCCCGCCGAGCAGTGGGTGCGGGAGCTGGCCGAGCTCGCGCTCAACGACGGCATCAGCGCCTTCATCCTCGGCAGCGACGATCCCGACGACCTGCGCCGGTTCGCCAACGAGGTGGCCCCCGCCGTCCGTGAGCTGGTCGCCGCCGAGCGCGACCGGGCCACGGCGCCGGAGCGTACGCCGGTCACCGAGCCGGCGCCGGTCGTCGCGCCCGCGGCGCGGCCGGCCCGGGCGCGCGTGACCGGCGGCGCCTTCGCCGTGGTGCCGACCCCCGACGACGGCCGGCGGCGCAGCGACCGGCAGGTCTGGGACGAGTCGGCCCGCCCGAGTGGGCCCGCACCCGACCCGGCGCGCACGTACACCCCGCAGGAGCAGGCCAACGGCCAGCACCTGGTGCAGGTGCACGACGGCCTGCGCGGCGAGCTGGCCCAGATCCACGACCTGATCGAGCAGGTCGCCGCCGGCGAGATCGACGCCGGGGCGGCCCGGTCGCACATCAACACGATGACGATGCGGCAGAACAGGTGGACGCTCGGCGCCTACTGCGAGTCCTACTGCCGCATCGTCACCACCCACCACACCATCGAGGACCAGGCACTCTTTCCACGGCTACGGCAGGCCGACCCCCGGCTCCGCCCGGTCATCGACCGGCTGGAGCAGGAGCACCACGTCATTCACGACGTCCTGGAGGGCGTCGATCGGGCCCTGGTCGCGTACGTCGGGGCGCCGGACGGGTTGGCCGAGCTGCGCGCCGCGGTGGACCTGCTCACCGACACCCTGCTGTCCCACCTCAGCTACGAGGAGCGCGAGCTGGTCGAGCCGCTGGCCCGGCTGGGGGTGAGCTGACCCGCGGCGATCCGGCTCGGCCCGGGGGTTGCCCCGGTTGACGTGAGAGACTACTTTCGAAACATGTCTCTCAAGAACCCGTACGGAGATTTCGAGATCACCGAGCCGCAGGCGCTGCGGGCGCTGGCCCATCCGGTCCGGCTGGCCATCCTCGACCGCCTCCAGCGGCACGGCCCCGCCACCGCCACCGGGCTGTCGTCACACGTGGGCGCCACACCCTCGGTGGTCAGCTGGCACCTGCGGCATCTCGCGACGTTCGGCCTGGTCACCGACTGGGAGGGGGCCACCAGCAAGCGGGAACGCTGGTGGCAGGCGGCCGCCCGGGGCTTCCGCTTCACGCTGCCCGACGACGCCGAGGGGCAGGCCGCCGGCCGTCAACTGCGCGGCGAGATGTTCGCCCGGACCGCCGACGCGCCGCAGCAGTGGCTGCTGCACGACGAGCCCCGGTTGGACGCCGAGTGGCGCGGGCTGGCCGGGGTGGCCGACACCCGGTTCGTGGCCACCGCCGACGAGCTGCGGGAGCTGGAGGATGCCATCGAGCAGCTGCTCGCCCCGTACGTGCGCCGCAAGGACGAGCAGACGCCACCGGCCGGAGCGCGCGTCGTCCGGATGCTGCGCTACCTGCTGCCCGAGACCGGCGACGACGACCCGGCGACGCCGTGACCGCCGTCGGCACGGCACCCCGGCCGGCACTGCACCGCGACCGGCGGTTCCGCACCTTCTGGATCGGCGAGACGGTCTCCCAGTTCGGCGACCGGATCAGCGAGCTGGCCCTCCCACTGATCGCCGTCTCCCTGCTGGCCGCGACGCCCGCGCAGGTCAGCATCCTCACCGCGCTGATCTGGTTGCCCAACCTGCTGGGACTGTTCCTGGGCGCGTGGGTCGACCAGCGCACCCACAAACGTCGCCTGCTGATCATCGCCGACCTGATCCGCGCCGCGGTGCTGCTCAGCCTGCCGGTGGCGTACCTCTTCGGCGCGGTCACCCTCACCCAGCTCTACCTGGTGGCGCTGCTCACCGGCGCCGGGGCGGTGCTGTTCGCCATGGCGCGCCAGGCGTTCTTCGTCGCCCTGGTGCCGCCGTCGGCCTACATCGACGCGACCAGCAAGCTGAGCATGAGCCGGGCGGTGTCGTTCGTGGCCGGCCCGGCCGTCGGCGGGGGACTGGTCCAGGCACTGACCGCGCCGGTCGCGGTCGTCGTCGACGCGGTGTCCTTCCTCGCCTCCGCGCTGCTGATCGGCCGCATCCCGGTGGCCGAGGCGCCACCGCCGCCGCGGCGGACGTCCACCCTCGGCCTGGTACGCGACGGGCTCGTGCTGGTGGTACGCCACCCGGTGCTGCGCGCGGCGCTCGGCTGCACCAGCACCGTCAACTTCTTCTCGTTCATCGCGACCGCGTTGCTGGTGCTCTACGCCAGCCGCGAGCTCGATCTGTCCGCCGGCGCCATCGGCATCGCGTTCGGCGCCGGTGCGATCGGCGGGTTGGCGGGCGCGGCGCTGGCACCCCGGGTCACCCGCGCCATCGGGTTGGGGCGTACCACGATGATCGGCGTCGTCCTCTTTCCCGCGCCGCTGGCCCTGACCGCGCTGGTGACCGGCCCCACCTGGGCGAAGGTCGCCATGCTGGCCGCCATCGAGCTGGTCTCCAGCGTCGGGGTGATGCTGATGGACGTCAACCTGAACGCCCTGCTCACCGCGGTCACGCCCGACGACGCGCGGGGTCGGCGGGCCGGCGCGTACAGCGCCGTCAACTACGGCATCCGGCCGCTGGGCGCGCTGGTCGGCGGCGCTCTGGGCACGACCATCGGGCTGCGGCCGACGCTCGTCATCGCGGGCCTGGGCGGCGTGCTCGCCGTGCTGTGGTTGTTCGCGTCGCCGGTGCGCCACATCGCCACCCTCGACGACGCGGTGACCTGATCGGCCCGTCGGGCGCCCACCAGGGGACGCCCGACGCGCGGAGCCGGGCCCGAACCCGGGCGGATCAGCCCGCTGCCTCGAGCAGCAGCCGGGCCAGCTCGGCAGGCTGGGAGACCATCGGCCAGTGGCCGGTGTCCATCGTGACCAGTCGCCAGTGGTCGCTGGTCAGCAGCCCAACCACCGTGTCTTTGGGCTCGGGCCCGTCGAGCAGGCACTTGACGTACGTGGTGGGCAGCTCTCCGAGCGGGCGGGTCAGCACGGCCGGCTCGGTCAGCGTGGCGCCGGGGTGCGGGGTGAAGCCCTTGGTCAGTCGGGTGATCTGTTCCTCGGTGAGCCCCTGGCCGTCGAGATCGGCCGGGCTCGCCGGCGGCCAGTAGCCGCCGTTGTCGGCGATCAACGACTCCAGCGCCGCCGGACCCTGCCACCAGCCGGACGCGAACGACCCGCCGTCGACCGGCACCTCCGAGTCGACGAAGACGACCCGGGTCAGCCGGTCGCCGATCCGCTCGGCCGCCTGACCCACCGGGATGCCCGAGTAGCTGTGCCCGACCAGCACCACGTCGCGCAGGTCGCGCCGCTCGATCTCACCGACGATGTCCTGCACGTGGGTCTGCTGCCCGGCCGGCACACCCTGCTTGTCGGCGACGCCGGAGAGGGTCAGCGGGTGGGTGCCGTGCCCGGCCGCGCGCAACGGCGGCAGCACCTCGTCCCACACCCACGAGCCCAGCCATGCCCCTGCCACCAGTACGAACTCTGCCATGGCCGCGACCCTAGCGCCGCCCCCCGACAGCGCCGCCGCTTCCGACCGGCGTGGCGGACGTCGGGTCACGGCCAGGTCCGGGCCTGGGCGGCGAAGACCTCCGGTGGGCTCTCCACCGGCAGGACGCAGACCAGATGCCCACCGGGCGCTCGCAGGACGCGGCACTCCAGCCACCGGGACACCTCGGTGGCGCCGAGGGCGATCAACCGCGCCGTCTCGGCTGCCACGTCGTCGGTCTCGATGTCGAGGTGGAAGCGGGGCGCGTCATCGACCGCCTGAACCGCCGTGACCAGGCCGGGCAGCGCCTCGTGCAGATTAGTGAACTGCGGCTCGGCGGGATCGGACCGGGTGCTGACGCCCAACGCCGCCGACCAGAACGCCGCCGCCCGGGCGGCCTCCGCCTCGGGAGCGTCGATCAGCAGGGCGTAGACGCGGCTTCGGTGCATGCGAGGCAGGATATCGACGAATCGCGCGCCCGACCGGCCCGCGTCGCCCGGTCCTGCGCTCAGGGGTGGTCGAGTGCTGGCGGGCCGGCGTCGACCGGCATCCGGTAGATCCGGACCGGGTAGTCGACGGCGGCGTGCCCGCCGTTGAGCCCGGCGGTCAGGTGCAGCTGGGCGGCCGGCAGCCAGAGCCGCGCGTCGGCGTCGATCCACATCGCGTCCACCCAGGCCAGCCGGGGGTCGGCGACGAGCGTGCGCACGGTGCGGTCCGGCGCCAGGGTGAGGACGCGCCGTCGTTCCACGTCGCTGAGGTAGATGGTGCCGGCGGCGTCGATCGCCGTACCGCCGGTGCCGGGGCTGTCCCACCACGGTTCGACCCGTCGGCCCAACTCCTCGGCGGACACCGACGGGTCGTCCAGCCACCGGGTGGCGATGCGGGACATCCCGCCGGAGGCGGGCTGGTAGTACAACCACCGGCCGTCGGGCGACACCTCCAACTGGTCGGCGTGCACGTGGACCGCCCCGCCGTCGGGGTCGCGCAGCGGGCGGCCGTCCGCCACCAGAGGCCGGCCCACGGTGCTCGGATGCCCGTCGAGCACCCGCCGGACCTGTCCCGAGTCGAGGTCGAGCACGAGCAGGCCGGGCGATCCGGCGTCGGTGAGGTAACCGACGCCGTCGTGGAACCGGACGTCGTCGACGTAGCTGGTGGGATGTACCGCCGCGTCCAGGTGGTAGACCCGGTCGACCCGGTCGCCGTCCGGGTCGACCACGATCAGCCGGGCCCCGCCCGGCACCTGCCGGACGCCGATCCCCGGCGCGCCCGCGTCGATGATCCACAGCCGGCCGTCCGGGCCGGCCCGCAGCCCGTTGACGTTGACGAACGCCCCGTCCGGCGGCTGGTCCGTCGCGTTCCACGCGGCATCCGGGTACGGGACGCGCCGGCCGTCCGGCAACGCCTCGGCGACCCGCACGCCCGGCCGGTCCGCCGACGGGTAACTCAGGAAGACCCGCTCCCGCACGGTCGTCACGCCCGTGCACACCCGGTCCTCGGCGAGCACCGGCGTCAGTCGGAGATCCTCCTCGGTGGGCAGCGTGGCCACGGAACCGCTCCTCACTCGCCCGACGGCGCCCCTCGACTCCAACCGGTGGCCGAGGAACCGACCACCCGGCGCGCGGTATCCCCGGGTCGCGCTGCGCGAAACCGGTGGCCCGTGGGTCGCCAGCCCACGCGGTCGGTCGGGCCGCCCGGCGGGACGCTCAGCCGGGTGGCGCGGCCGGTCGGTCCACCAGGGCGGCAAGTCGCTTCGGGGCGAGCAGGCAGTAGCTCTCGGCCAGCAGCTCGGCAACCTCGCCCCAGTCGATGCCCCCGTCCACGACCATGCCCAGCACGCTCGGGCCCCACGCCGGCTTGTAGAAGGGATGCCCGCTGGCCACCAGCCCGGCTATCTCGTCGGGTGGCGACCGGAAGATCAGCAGACAGGCCGGTTGGTCCACGTCTGCGGCGCGGGCATGGGCGACCTGATGATCGGGATCGACGGTGAGCACGTGGGCGAAGGTCCGCTTGCGGATCCGCCAGCGGGTGCCCACCCAGGCCGGCTCCTCGTAGGTCTCCGGCAGCTCGAGGCAGATCGGCCGGAGCCGGTCGAGGACCTCGGACGGGACGTCTCCGGGTTCGGTCACGGTCAGTGACCCTAGCCGGCCGGTACGACAGGTCACCCGCCTCGGCCGGTCCGGCCGGCGTACCTCGGTGTCGTCCACACGGGCCGGTCCCTGCGGCACGGGGCGACCCGGGTGGTTTCGCCGCGCGGGCCCGGGGGACATCTCCCGGTACTACATCGATGAAGGGAAATAACATGGTTGGCAGGCTCGGTTCCGACACCGCGACGGGTGTCAAACACCCGGTGAAGACGGCTGCACAGGTCGTCGGCGTGGTCTTCCTGCTGGTCGGCGTGCTCGGCTTCATCCCGGGCATCACCAGCAACTACGACACGATGATGTTCGCCGGCCACGAGTCCGAGGCAAAGCTGCTCGGCCTGTTCCAGGTGTCCATCCTGCACAACCTGGTGCACCTCGCGTTCGGGGTGGCCGGGCTGGCCCTGGCGCGTACGGTCTCCGGCGCCCGCGGGTACTTGATCGGCGGTGGCGCGGTCTATCTCGTGCTCTGGCTCTACGGGCTGGTCATCGACCACTCCAGCGGCGCCAACTTCGTTCCGCTCAACGGCGCGGACAACTGGCTGCACCTGTTCCTCGGCCTCGGCATGATCGCGCTCGGCGTGGCGCTGACCCGCCGGCCCGCCGACCGTCGCTGACCGTCGGGCCCACCCCGTCCGGCGTTGTCGTCCGCACCGCCGCGTCCCCCAGGGCGCGGCGGTGCCCCGCCGCCGGTGGTGCACGATCGGCCGATCCGTCAGGATGGGCCGGGGCGACGCCGGGCTGGCGCCCCGGACCGAGCCGCCCCCGTGCCCGAAGAGGAGTGCCGTGCCGTCCACCCTGCTCTCCCGCCGTGACCTGGATTTCCTGCTGCACGACTGGCTGCGGGTGTCCCAGCTGGTCGAACGCCCCCGCTACGCCGAGCACTCCCGGGAGACCTTCGACGACGCCCTGGACCTCGCCGAGCGGGTGGCGACCGAGCAGTTCGCGCCGCACAACCGGGCCGCCGACCTGGCCGAGCCCACCTTCGACGGGCAGCGGGTACGGCTGATCCCGCAGGTCCGCGCGGCGCTGGAGAGTTTCGCCGAGACCGGCCTGCTCACCGCCGGGCTGGACGCGTCCGTCGGCGGTCTGCAACTGCCGCACGCCGTCGCGGCGGCCTGCTTCACCTGGTTCCAGGCGGCCAACGTCTCCACCTCCGCGTACCCGTTCCTCACCCTGGGCAACGCCAACCTCCTGCTGGCGCACGGCAGCGCGGAGCAGGTCGACACCTACGTGCGACCCATGCTGGAGGGCCGGTTCTTCGGCACCATGTGCCTGTCCGAGCCGCACGCCGGCAGCTCGCTGGCCGACATCACCACCCGTGCCGAACCGCAGCCGGACGGCACGTACCGGCTCTTCGGCACCAAGATGTGGATCTCCGGCGGTGATCACGAGCTGGCCGAGAACATCGTGCACCTGGTGCTGGCACGGATCCCCGGCGGCCCGCCCGGGGTGAAGGGCATCTCGCTGTTCATCGTGCCCAAGGTGCTGGTCGGGCCGGACGGCTCGCTCGGCGACCGCAACGACGTGGTGCTGGTCGGGCTCAACCACAAGATGGGCTTCCGGGGCACGACCAACACCCTGCTCAGCTTCGGCGACGGCGGCCACACCCCCGCCGGCCGCCCCGGCGCCGTCGGTCACCTGGTCGGTCCACCACACCAGGGGCTGGCCCAGATGTTCCACATGATGAACGAGGCCCGGATCGGGGTGGGCGCCGGCGCCACCGCGCTCGGCTACACCGGCTACCTCAAGAGCCTGGCGTATGCCCGGGAGCGGCCGCAGGGCCGGCCGGTCGGCGCGAAGGACCCGGGCACGCCGCAGGTGCCGATCATCGACCACCCCGACGTACGACGGATGCTGCTGGCGCAGAAGAGCTACGTCGAGGGGGCGCTGGCGCTGGTGCTCTACTGCGCGCGGCTGCTCGACGAGGAGAAGACCGCCCCGGTCGAGGCCGACCGCAAGCGGGCGCACCTGCTGCTGGACGTGCTCACCCCGATCACCAAGAGTTGGCCGTCACAGTGGTGCCTGACCGCCAACGACCTGGCGATCCAGGTGCTCGGCGGGGCCGGCTACACCCGCGACCACGATGTGGAGCAGCACTACCGGGACAACCGGCTCAACCCGATCCACGAGGGCACCCACGGCATCCAGGCGCTGGACCTGCTGGGACGCAAGATGACCATGCACGGTGGGGCGGGTCTGACCCTGCTGACCTCGACGATCCGCGAGACCGTCGACCGGGCCGGGAAGGCCGGGGGCGAGGCCGCCGAGCTGGCCGACCGGCTGGCCGAGGCGGTGGACCGGGTCGTCGCGGTCACCCGCGGACTCTGGGCCGACGGTGACCCGGTGCTCGCGCTGGCCAACGCGAGCGCCTACCTGGAGGCGGTCGGGCACGTCGTGATCGCGTGGATGTGGCTGGAGCAGGTGCTGGCCCTGCCCCCGGAAGAGTCCGGCGACGCGTTCCACGCCGGCAAGCGGCAGGCCGCGCGGTACTTCTTCAGGGTCGAGCTGCCCCGCACCGGCCCGCAGTTCGACCTGCTGGACAGCCGGGACCGGACCACGCTGGACATGCGCGCCGACTGGTTCTGAGGGGCCGGCCCCTCACCGTCGCCTGGTCTGGTGCTGCATGGCCTGCCGGCCCTTGACGACACCCAGGATGATCACGATCACCAGCGCGATCAACCCGATGATGATCAGCCAGCGGACCGCCTCGAGGATCAGCCCGAGCAGGATCAGCACGCCGGCGACCACGCCGACAACCCAGAGCAGCGCGCGCATGTCCACCTCCGGTAACCGGTCGCGCCCGTGGCGGCGACGTCCGGGTCACCTTCCCGATCCGGACGAAACCATGCCCGAGCGCGGCCACGGGCGGTGGGGAGGTGGAAACCCGACCCGCCCGCGCGCCGCTTCATCGACTCAGGATCGCCGACATGGGGCTGTCACCGACGACGGGATACCGCGATGTCGCCGACACCGTGTCGATCATGCGGTCGTGCGGGCTGGGTCGGCTCAGCCGGCCGTGCGGGCTGGGGCGGCTCACCCCGCCGTGCGGGCTGGGGCGGCTCGCCCCGCCGTGCGGGCCGGGCGGCTCACCCCGCCGTGCGGGCTGGGCGACTCACCACGCCGTGCGGGCCGGGTCGCTCAGCCGGCCGTGAGGGCGACGTAGACGGTGTTGGCGGACTCGCCGCCGGTCAGCGGGTTGGCGAACGGCACGACGTGCGCCCGCGCGGTCGCGAACACCTCGGTGAGCGCCGCCGTGAACTCGGCGTCCGGCGGGTCGTCCGACCAGAGCGCGAAGACCCCCTCGGGGCGGAGCAGGGCGGCCAGGCGACGCAGCCCGGCCGGTGCGTAGAAGGCGGCGTGGCTGGGGTGCAGGACGTTGCGTGGAGAGTGGTCGACGTCGAGCAGCACGGCGTCGAACACCCGCCCCGGCGCCTCGGCGTCGAACCCGGTGTCGCCGGCCACCGCGGCGAAGAAGTCGGCGTGGGCGAACCGGGTCCGTGGGTCCTCGGCGAGCCCCGCCGCGAACGGCAGCAGTCCGCGCCGGTGCCAGTCGATCACGTCCTCGATCGCCTCCACCACCAGCATTGACCGCACCCGCGGGTCGTCCAGCGCGGCGCGGGCGGTGTAGCCCAGCCCGAGGCCGCCGACCACCACGTCGAGCGTGTCACCGGCGAGCTCGGCCAGGCCCAGCCGGGCCAGCTCGATCTCCGCGACCGGGAAGAGGCTGGACATCAGGAACTCGTCGTCGAGCTTGACCTCGTACACCTCGACCTCGAGCGCCGGGTCGCGGCGCCGGCGCAGGCTGATCGCGCCGATCGGGGTCTCCCGCCAGGCCAGCTCCTCGAAACGCGTGCCCACGGGTGCCCTCTCGCCGCCGGAATCGTCCCCGGATGGTACCGGCCCGACCGGCGGCGGCCACGCAGGGTCCGCGGGACATCGACGCAGCGCTTATCCTGTGCCCGGCCGATCCAGCGGGAAGGGACCTCATGCCGTCGCGGCAGGACCAGCTGCACTCCTACCAGTTCAGCGTCCAGCGGGCGGTCGCCGCCCTGGTGATGCGCGAGACCGATCCGGCCCAGTCACCGTTCCGGCGCCTGGCCGGCGCCGCCCTGGCCAGCGTCCTGGTCGCGGCGATCGGGTTGGGCGGCTCGGCGCTCTACGGCCTGTTCGCCGGCGGCGGCAGCGGCTGGCGCGACCCGGGCGCGGTGATCGTCGAGAAGGAGTCCGGCGCCCGGTTCGTCTACCGCGAGCAGAAGCTGCACCCGGTGCTCAACTACGCCTCGGCGTTGCTGATCGTCGGCGCGGACCGCTCGAAGACGGTGCTGGTCTCCCGCCGGTCCATCGACGGCGTGCCGCGGGGGCTGCCGCTGGGCATCGCCGACGCGCCGGATTCGCTGCCCGCCCCGGGCCGGTTGGCCACGGCGGGGTGGACGGTCTGTTCGACGATCCCGGCCGGCGGGGCCGGCGAGGCGCCCCGCTCCGCGTTGCTGATCGGCACCCAGCCCGGCGGTGGCCGGCCACTCGGCGACGAGGCCCTGCTGGCGCGCCACCCGGACGGCGGGCTGCACCTGGTCTGGCACCAGCGGCGCTACCTGATCCGCGACCCCAACCGGGTGTTGGCGGCGCTGGCCACCACCCGGGCCCGGGCCGTGCCGGTGGCGCCCGCCCTGCTCAACTCGCTGCCCGCCGGCGCCGACCTGGCCCCGCTCGCCCTGCCCGAGCTGGGCCGGCGTGCCACCGGGGTGCCCGGCGCCACGATCGGCCAGGTGTACCTGGTACGCAACTCCGGGGGCGGCCGGCAGTACGCGGTGGCGCTCGAGGCCGGCCTGGCCGGAATCACCGAGTTGCAGGCCGGGCTGTTGCTGGCCCGCACCGGGCAGGGCGAACCGGAACCGATGACGCTGGGCCGGTTCGCGGCGCTGCCCACGGCCCCCGACCTCGCCCCGAACGGCCCCACCGCACCGCCG
>NZ_RCVJ01000027.1 GCF_003667505.1 Micromonospora sp. BL4 | reverse complement strand
GGAAGCGGATATGCTCCGCGGCAATATCGACAAGTGGAAAGAAGACCTCGAAGAACTGGAACGCAAAAAGTCGGAACTCGAAGAGTCTTTGAAAACTTTTGAAGACGGCATTAAAAATGCCGAAAAAGATATCGAAAATGGCTCGGAACGCAAGAGCGTCCAGGAAGAAGATATCGAAATCAAGAAGCAGGAGCTTTCGGCAATTGACGAAAAGATTTCGCGGGCGAAAAGCCATAAGGCGGGTCTTGAATCTCGGATCGAAGTGCTCCAGAATATGGATTCCGATGCGGGTTCCGGTGCCGATTACCTGGTGAATAGCCGAGCTTCTGAAGTCAAGGGTCTTCTCGGTTCCTTGATCGATGTCGATGCGGAATATGCGAATGCGATTGAATTTGCTTTGGGTCGCTCCTTGAATGCGGTCGTGACAAATAGCCCGTCTAGTTTGGAGGGCTTGCTCGATGCATTGTATTCGGCAAATGCCGGTAATGCGATGATCGCCTTTGCTCATGGATCTTCTGTTAATCCGGAATTCCCGTCAAAGCCGGGAGTCATCGGTATCGCGTCGAATTACGTGAAGGCGGACGCTTCGGTCAAAGC
>NZ_RCVJ01000034.1 GCF_003667505.1 Micromonospora sp. BL4 | reverse complement strand
CGCCGGTGGTGCCCCGTTCGGGCAACGCGCCACCACTGCCCGACGCGTCCACCGGTCACACCGGCGGCACGCCCACCGTCGGCCCGGCCGACGGCGCCGGGCGCCGCCGGGCCGTCCCGGACGAGCAGGGCCGGCGCGCGCCGGCCGGCGGCGAGCCCCGAGCGGATCGCCCGGAGCGGCCAGCCGACTGGCTGCGCCAGGCCGGCCGTCTGCCGCACACCGATCCCGCCCTGCCGGTGGTCAACCGACGGGGCGGCACCCCGCCCGCCGCGGAGCGCCGTCCGGCTCCCGCCGCCGACGTGGATCTCACCGGCGGCTCGACCGGCCCGCTCGCGGTGCCGGATCCGGCCGCGCAACGCGCCGCCGGGCGCCGGCCCGCCGGGCCGCCGCCCGACCCGGGGGCGAACGCCCCCACCGGTCGCCGTGCCGCCCGGCCCACGAAGCCCGAGTCCACCGGGGAGCAGCCGAGCGCTGGCCCGACCTACCCGCCGGCCGCCGGCGAGCGTCCCACCGGGCGCCGGGGCGCTCCGGCGAACACCCCCGACCCCAGCGGTCGACGCCGTCGTCCCCCGGCGGAGCCCGGCAACGACGGGCCGGCCGGTCCAGGCCGACCCGGCGCGGCGGGCAGTCGCGGCGACGACCCGTACGCCGGTCCCGCCAGCGGGGGGCGGCC
>NZ_RCVJ01000028.1 GCF_003667505.1 Micromonospora sp. BL4 | reverse complement strand
GGCCCGCGCCGACGGCCGGTGGCGTCGCTACCGGGGTGACGCCGGCGGCCAGTTGGTCGACCGGGAGGTGGGCCCGCCGGACGGGTCGGAACCCGACGAGCACGAGCTGGTCCGTTCGCTGTCGGTGGGCGCCGCTCCGGTCGGCCGGCTGCGGGTCCGGTTCCCCCGCTCCGCTCCGCCCACCGCCCGGGAACGCGACGCGGTGGCCGCGTTCGGCGACGCGCTAGCCGCCGCGCTGCACGACGCCGCGACCCACCGCGAGCTGCGGCTGGTCACCGCCCGGTCGTCGTACGAGGCGGTCCACGACCCGCTCACCGGGCTGGCCAACCGGGCGGCCATGCTCAGCAAGGGCGACCAGTCGCTGCGGCAGCTCGCGCACGATCACCCGGTGGCGTTGCTGCTGCTGGACATCAACCAGTTCAAGGAGGTCAACGACACCCTCGGGCACGCCGCCGGCGACCAGCTGCTGCGGCTGACCGCGAACCGGCTCAGCGCGTTGGTCCGCCCCGGCGACCTGCTCGGCCGGCTCGGTGGCGACGAGTTCGCGCTGCTGCTCACCTTGGTGCCGGTGCTCGGTGACCGGGCCGCCCAGATGGCGCACGCGCTGCGCCAAGCCCGGGAGATCGCCGAACGGCTGGCCGCGCCGACCGAGGTGGCCGGGGTACGGATGTCGATCGAGGTCTCCGTCGGTGTGGTCGTGGCC
>NZ_RCVJ01000283.1 GCF_003667505.1 Micromonospora sp. BL4 | reverse complement strand
GGCCGCCCGGGTCACGGGCGGCGCGCAGCGCCGGGTCGGGGCCGGTGGGCGGGTGGCGGCGTCCGCTCCCGCGTCGCGGTTTCCCCCGGTGCTCGTCAGCCATCGCCCGTCCCACGCTCGCAGGTCCTGCTCCGACGGTAGGCGGTACCAGGCGGCCCGACCGGCGGAACCGGGCAGGCCGGTGACCTGCTCAGGACCGGTCCGGGCCGGCGAATAGCCGGGCCAGGGCGGGCGGGTCGGTGACGGTCACCGTGGCCGCCGGGTGCCGGGGCCACCCCCAGGGCGTCAGGGCCGGCACCGGTACGCCGAAGCGGAGGCAGACGCCGCCGGCCGTGCTGCTGCCGAAGCTCACGCCGCCGTCGACCATCGACACGTGCGTGCCGATCGCCCGCCACCAGCGGTACGGGCCGCTCACCTCGACGCCAACCACGTTGTCGCGCGCGGTGCGCAACCGCCACGGTCCGTACCGGATGAGCAGTTCCCGGTCGGTGACGTCGACCCAGGCGGTTGCCGGCCGGACCCCCAGCAGCGCCAGGGCCGGGCGGAACGCCGGGTCGAAGCGGAACGGGAACCGGGGCGCGGGGCCGGTCATCCCGCACCGGGCCGGATGGTGGGTCGCGGCACCGGGCCACCCGGCCGCAGCGGGCCGGGCCGCGCGGGCCGGGGTCGGGCGGCGGGCCGGCGCCGGGCCAGGACGGTCATGGCGCGGGCGTAC
>NZ_RCVJ01000121.1 GCF_003667505.1 Micromonospora sp. BL4 | reverse complement strand
GGCTGGTGATCAGGATCAGGCACTGCGAACCGTTGGGCAGAAGCGGTGTCACCTGGTCGGCGGTGGCCGCGTTGTCCAACACCACAAGGGCTCGCCGACCGGCCAATTCGGTGCGCCAGAGCGCCAACCGGTCTTCCGGGTTCGTGGGCACCTGCTCGGCGGGCACACCGAGCTGCCGCAGCAGCGTGGCCACCGCCGCGGCCGGCGTCAACGGGGTGCGCTCGCTGTGCCCGTGCAGGTCGATGAAGAGCTGCGCGTCGGGGTAGTCGTCGGCGAGGGCGGTGGCGACGTGCACGGCGAGGGCGGTCTTGCCGCTGCCGGCCATGCCGTCGACCAGTTGGATCCGCGCGCCGTCCTGCACCTCCTTCATGAGGCGGGCCAGCGTCTCCTGCCGACCGGTGAAATCGCCGATCGCCCGGGGCAGGGAACGGACCGGCGCGACCGACCGGGTTTCCCGTCCGGCCAGTGCCAGGTCGCCGGCGAGTACGCGCTGATGCAGCTTCTGCAACTCGGCGCCCGGTTCGATACCCAACTCGTCGGCGTAGGAGCGGCGGCCCTCCCGGTAGACCGCGAGCGCGTCGGCCTGCCGACCGACCGAGGACAGTGCCAGCATCAGTTGACCCCGCAGGCGTTCCCGCAGCGGATGCCGGTCGACGCTCTCGGTCAGCTCCTCGATCAGCTCCGCGGCCCGCCCGAGGCGCAGCTCGACGTCGACGCACTCCTCCAGCA
>NZ_RCVJ01000280.1 GCF_003667505.1 Micromonospora sp. BL4 | reverse complement strand
ACACCGCCGCCGTCGCCGCCACCGCGCCCGTGGCCATCAACTGCAACGTGCACGGCAACGAGCCCGGCGACCGCGAAGCCTGCCTCATCATGGCCCGGCAACTCGCCTTCAGCACCGACCCCCGGATCACGGACCTGCTCAGCCGCACCACCGTCCTGATCGTCCCCACCATCAACGGCGACGGCCGGGCCGCCAACACCCGCGGCAACTCCACCGGCCAGGACCTCAACCGCGACTACTCGCTGATCCGTCAGCCCGAGACCGCCGCGTACGTCAAGATGGTCCGCGACTACCGACCCGTCGCCGGCTACGACGGCCACGAGTACGGCAACTCCCGCGCCGGTGACCTGCCGATGCTGCCGCCCCGACACCAGAACGTCCCCCAACCGATCTTCGACCAGTCCCAGGACATGATCGAAAATCACATGTACGCCAAGGGCGCCGAAGCCGGCTGGTGGGCCTGCCCCTACGGCTGCGAAGGCGGCGGCAACGTCGGCCTCAGCGAGGAAACCATCCTGCGCAACACCCTCGGACTCAAGAACGTCGCCAACTCGCTGCTGGAACTGCGCAGCTCCGGCGGCCAGACCCGACCCGACGAGGGCAACACCGCCAACAACCGGCGCCGCAAGACCTACTCGGCCCTGTGGACCTTCCAGCAGTTCCTCGACTACCACCGCGCCGACCGCGGCGAAATCCTCACCTCCCGCGCCGAAGCCATCGAGATCCAGGCCGCCAACAC
>NZ_RCVJ01000282.1 GCF_003667505.1 Micromonospora sp. BL4 | reverse complement strand
GGCCGGGTCCTGCAGAACGTCGAGCCCGGTCGGGACGAGCGGATCTCCGTGGTGGGCGGACGGATGCTGCGGATCGCCGCCCGCTCCCAGGACGGCAGCTGCTACTTCGCCATCTCCGCTCGTGACCCGGCGACGGGGCAGGAGGCGTGGCAGCGGGCCGGCGTCAACCTGCGGACCGCCGACAGTGCCGGCTGCGCCCAGCGCGAGGACCCGCAGGGCGCGCGGAACGTCCTGATCGGGGTCGGCCCGGACGGCCGCGAGGCGGTCATCGACGGGTACGACGGGCGGCTGCTCTGGGTCGGCGAACCGGGTACCAAGCTGATCGCGGTCGACGACCGGTACGCCCTGTTCCGGGCCGCCGACAAGCGCTCGGTGGTGGCCCGCGAACTCGGCACCGACCGGGTCCTGTGGACCCGACCCGCCAGCGGCAAGGCCGGTGCCGCCCTCACCCCGTACGCGGCGGTGATCGGAGACGAGAAGCCGTCCCGGTT
>NZ_RCVJ01000159.1 GCF_003667505.1 Micromonospora sp. BL4 | reverse complement strand
CTGCGGCACGGCGGGCTCCACGGGTCGGGGGTGTTGGTGGGTGGGGTGTGCCGGCGGTGCGGGGCGTGGTGCCCGCACCGCCGGCACGCCGGTTCGGCTACGTGATGGTCACAGTGCCGCGCACTGGGTGGTGCGTGGTCCGTGCACGGTGTTGGTCACACCGAGGTTGATCGGGGCGGGGCTGTTGGCGGTGCAGCTGAGCGGGCCGCGGATGGTGTTGCCGGCCAGCAGGGGTGCGTCGGTGCCGGTGGTGTTGCCGGACAGGCTGACCGGGCCGGCGATCGTGACGTCGATGATGGAGATCGCGTCGGTGGTGTTCGTGATCTGGACCGGGCCGTTGACGGCGCTGTCGGCGAGGAGGACGCCGGCGGCGCGGGTGGCGCTGACCGGGCCGCTGATGGTCGTTCCGGTCGCGACGAGCGCCGCGCCCGTCCGGACGGTGACCGGGCCGTTGATGGTGGCGTCGGCGGCGCAGGTGAAGCCGGAGACGACCAGCGGGCCGTTGCGTCGGCCGGTGAGGGTCGGGTAGATGCGTTCGCCGTCGGTCAGCTTCTCCACGCCCTTGGTGTCGAGCAGGAGCGGGATGAGGCCGCGTTCGGGCTGGTTGAGGGGTACGTAGTAGCCGTCGCCGGTCTTGATGACCTTCCAGCCGTGTGCGGCGATGCGCTGTGCCACGGTGGTGCCCACGCCGCCTGGTCCGTCGGTGCGTGCGCCGTTGTACTGCTCCTCGGTGAGCTTGTAGGCGCACGCACCGACGGACCAGGCGGCGTGGGCACCACC
>NZ_RCVJ01000281.1 GCF_003667505.1 Micromonospora sp. BL4 | reverse complement strand
GGAGGACGTGTGTTCGCCAATTCCGAGGAACTGCTGCGGTACCTCAAGAACGAGGACGTGAAGTTCGTCGACGTTCGTTTCTGTGACCTGCCCGGTGTGATGCAGCACTTCAACCTGCCGGTCGAGTCCGTCAACGACGACCTGTTCACCGACGGCCTCGCGTTCGACGGCTCATCGATCCGCGGTTTCCAGGCGATCCACGAGTCGGACATGCTCCTGCTCCCGGACGTCGCCACCGCGTTCATCGACCCGTTCCGGGCGCAGAAGACCCTCGCGTTGAACTTCTTCATCCACGACCCGTTCACCCGCGAGGCCTACAGCCGCGACCCCCGCAACGTCGCCAAGAAAGCCGAGGCGTACCTCGCGGCCAGCGGCATCGCCGACACCGCCTACTTCGGCGCCGAAGCGGAGTTCTACATCTTCGACTCGATCCGCCACGAAACCTCCGCGCACCAGTCGTTCTACTACATCGACTCGATCGAGGGCGCCTGGAACACCGGCCGCGAAGAGCCCGGCGGCAACCGCGGCTACAAGACCGCGTACAAGGGCGGCTACTTCCCCGTCCCGCCGGTCGATCACTACGCCGACCTGCGCGACGCGATCGTGCGCCGCCTGGTCGACTCCGGCTTCAACGTGGAACGCTCACACCACGAGGTCGGCACCGCCGGCCAATCCGAGATCAACTACCGGTTCTCCACCCTGCTGCACGCCGCCGACCAACTCCAACTGTTCAAGTACATCGTCAAGAACGAAGCCTGGGCCAACGGCAAAACCGCCACCTTCATGCCCAAGCC
>NZ_RCVJ01000278.1 GCF_003667505.1 Micromonospora sp. BL4 | reverse complement strand
CACCGGGTCTCTCCCCAGGTCGGTGCGGCGGGCGGGACGGCCGGTGGGGCGCTCAGCGGCGGCGGTTGGACAGCCGGGCCGCCAACCCCTTGAGCTTCTGCTGGTTGGCGGGCTTGGCCAGCTCGCGCCGCCCCCGGTCGACCAGCTGCTGCCCCTTGGGTGATCGCAGGAACATGCTGATCCGCTGCATCAGTGACATGACGTCCTCCTGTCGGTGATCCCTGTGTCATGTGTACCCCGTACCCGCAACGGATGTACCCGGGACCCGACAGGCTCAACCCCAACCGTCCATAGTGGGCGGTAGGTTACCGCCCGGCCGGCACGATGGCGTCGACGACCGTGTTGGCCCGCCACTCGTGCTGCTGGTAGTGCTCGGGGTACGCGGAGACCTGGACCGCCTGGGCGGCGTCGGTGAGCCGCATCTGCTGCCAGCCGGGCACCTGCTCCAACGCGCTGAGGAACTGCCGGGTGGCGAACTCGGGGTCCATCAGCCGCCCCACCGGGCCCCAGCCGCTGCTGGAGCGCTGCTGGAACAGCCCGACGGAGTCGTGGTCCCAGCCGACACCCTGGTGCGGGTGGTCCTGCGACTCGGGCAGCACGCCGCTGGCCACGTTGTAGAGGTTGCTCTCCTGCATGGCGGTGGCCACCGCGATCACCAGGCCACGGCGGGGGACCCCCATCTTGCGGCCGGTCCGGACGATCGCCTCGGCGTTCTCCATCTGGTCCTCGTCCAGCCCGGCGACGGGGGCCGGGTCGGTCGGTCGCGCCGGGGCGGCCTTGCGCGCCGACCGGGTGGTGTCCGGGTCGGCGGAGGAG
>NZ_RCVJ01000075.1 GCF_003667505.1 Micromonospora sp. BL4 | reverse complement strand
CCCCGGAGATCTCATGGCAGCAGTGACCACCCCCACCCGATCACCCCGCCGAGCCTCGGAGACGCCGGACACGCCGGCGTGGGCCCGCTGGGCCAACGACCATCGCAAGTGGCTCTTCGCGGCGCCGGCCATGGTCTTCGTGGCCGCGCTGATCGTCTTTCCGCTGGCCTGGACCGGATACCTCAGCCTCACCGACGCCGAGGGCTCGGTGCGGGCGGAATCCGAGTTCGTGGGCTTCCAGAACTACGTCGAGGTGCTCTCGGACACCGATCGGTTCTGGCCCGCGGTCGGCCGGACCGCCGCGTTCACCATCGTGGCGTTGCTGTTCGAGGTCGTCCTCGGCATGGCGGTCGCGCTGCTTCTGTGGCGACCGTTCCGGGGTCAGAAATGGGTCCGCGTCGCCATCCTGATGCCGCTGGTCGCCACCCCGGTCGCGGTCGGCATGATGTGGCGGCTCATCTTCGACCCGAACATCGGCCTGGCGAACCAGGCCCTCGGCTGGGTCGGCATCGGACCCCAACCGTGGCTGGCCGGCCAGCACTCCGCGCTGCCCACGACGATCTTCATCGACGTCTGGCAGTGGACCCCCATGGTGGTGCTGATCCTGCTCGCCGGCCTGACCTCGCTCTCCGACGAGCCCCAGGAGGCGGCGCGGATCGACGGCGCCAGCACCTGGCAGCGGTTCCGGCACGTCACCCTGCCGCTGGTGATGCCGACCGTGATCGTCGCGATCCTGCTGCGCGGCATCGACGCGCTGAAGACCTTCGACATCCTCTACGCCACGAAGGGCCGCGGCGGCGGGTCCTTCCACGAGGTCGAGACGCTCAACGTGTACGCCTACGGCCTGAGCTTCGACTACAACGAGTACGGCATCTCATCGACGGTCCTCATCGTCTTCTTCCTGATCATCATCGGATCGATGTGGGCCCTGACGTCGCGTAGGAAGGAGGCCCAGCGATGAGGTCCCGCCCCGCCTACCGGGTGTTCCGCGTGGTGGCGCTCACCGTCGTGGTGATCGCGCTGCTCGCACCGCTGATCTGGATGGTCGCCGCGTCGTTCAAGACGAACGTCGACATCTACGACACGGGCAAGGCGCTCGCCTTCACACCCACCCTGGACAACTACGCGAACGTCCTGGAGCAGGCCAACTACGTCGAGTTCATCGGCAACAGCCTCTGGGTGGCGTTCGCGGCCACCGTGCTCTCCATCGTCCTCGGCGTGCCCGCGGCGTACTCGATGAGCCGCTTCAACATGCGCAAGTCCGCGCTCGTGGTGCTGATGGCGCGGGTCATTCCCGGCGTCTCGCTGCTGGTGCCCTGGTACTACGTCTTCTCCAACCTGAAGATGGTCGGCGGGTTCAGCGTGCTCATCCTGAGCCACATGTTCGTGTCGCTGCCGCTGGTGGTCTACATCATGATGGGCTACTTCGACAGCCTCCCGATCGAACTCGAGGAGGCGGCGCTCGTCGACGGGCTGACCCACATCGGCGCGTTCCGCCGGATCACGCTGCCGCTGTCGATCCCGGGCGTGGCCACCGCCGGCATCCTGTCGTTCATCTTCTCCTGGAACAACTTCATGTTCGCCCTCGTGCTCTCCGGCGCCGACACCAAGACCCTGCCCGTCGCGATCTTCGACTTCGTCGGCTACGCCAGCATCGACTGGGGCGGGCTCATGGCGGCGGCCAGTGTCGTCACCCTGCCGATCATGCTGATCGCCCTGTTCGTGCAGAAGTACGTCGTCTCCGGCCTCACCGCCGGCGCGACCAAGGGCTGAGGACACCGTGACGACAATCGCTCGGGTCGAGACCTTCCTGGTCGCCCCCCGCTGGCTCTTCGTCCGCGTCGAGACCGACTCCGGGATCGTCGGCTGGGGCGAGGCGACCTGCGAGGGCCGATCGGAGACCGTCCGCACCGCCGTGGAGCAGCTCAGCGAACTTCTGATCGGCCGGGACGCGCTGCGGATCGAGGACCACTGGCAGACCATGACGAAGGGCTCCTTCTACCGGGGCGGCCCGATCCTGGCCAGCGCCGTGTCCGGCCTGGACCAGGCGTTGTGGGACATCGCCGGCAAGCGGTACGGGGCGCCGGTGCACCAGTTGCTCGGCGGCCCGGTCCGGGACCGGATCCGGGTCTACGGCTGGGTCGGCGGCGACGAGCCCAGCGAGGTCCGCGACCACATCGCGGCCCAGGTCGCGGCCGGGCTGACCGCCGTCAAGATGAACGCCTCGGGGCGGATGAGCCCGATCGCGTCGGTCGCCGAGCTGGACGGGGTGGTCCAGCGGGTCGCCGCCGCCCGGGAGGTGCTGGGCGACGATCGGGACGTCGCCGTCGACTTCCACGGCCGGTTCACCCTCGCCAACGCCCGCCGCGTCGCGCCGCTGCTCGAGCCGTACCGGCCGCTCTTCCTGGAAGAGCCGGTCGTGCCGGAGAACTCCCACCTCATCGGCGACTTCGTGCGGTCCACGACCACGCCCGTGTCGACCGGAGAGCGGCTCTACAGCCGGCAGGAGTTCCTGCCCGTCTTCCAGGCCGGCATCGCCGTCGCCCAGCCGGACCTCTCGCACGCCGGCGGGATCTCCGAGGTACGCCGCATCGCCGCGCTCGCCGAGGTCTACGACGTGCAGCTCGCCCCACACTGCCCGCTCGGGCCGATCGCCCTCGCGGCGTGCCTGCAGATCGGCTTCGCCACACCCAACTACCTGATCCAGGAACAGAGCATCGGCATCCACTACAACCTCGGCGCCGAGGTGCTCGACTACGTCGTGGAGACCACGCCGCTGATCTTCGTCGACGGGCACATCGAGCGGCTCACCGCGCCCGGGCTCGGCATCGAGATCGACGAGCAGGCGGTACGCGCGGCGGACAAGCGCGGGCACGCCTGGCGCAGCCCCACCTTCCGACACCCCGACGGCTCCTACGCGGAATGGTGAGCACCATCCGCTGAACCCGCCCACCGCGGCACCTGAGAAAGGCACCCCGTGAAGATTGTCGCAGCGGACGTCATCGTCTCCAGCCCGGACCGCAACTTCGTCACCCTGAAGATCACCACCGACGACGGGGTCACCGGGCTGGGTGACGGCACCCTCAACGGGCGGGAACTGTCGGTCGCCTCGTACCTGCGCGACCATGTCGTCCCGCTGTTGATCGGGCGCGATCCGCACCGCATCGAGGACACCTGGCAGTTCTTGTACCGCTCCGCGTACTGGCGGCGCGGCCCGGTCACCATGGCGGCGATCGCGGCCGTGGACGTCGCGCTCTGGGACATCAAGGCCAAGGCCGCCGGCATGCCGCTCTACCAGCTGCTGGGCGGCGCGTCGCGGACCGGCATCATGGCGTACGGCCACGCCTCCGGTCGGGACATGCCCGAGCTGTTCGACTCGATCCGCCACCATCTCGAACTCGGCTTCCGGTCGATCCGGGTCCAGACGTCCGTGCCGGGCATCAACGCCGTCTACGGGGTCGCCGCGCAGCCCAGCGCCGACGGCAAGCGGTACGACTACGAACCGGCGCAGCGCACGCCGCTGCCGGCCGAGGAGGACTGGGACACCCGCTCCTACATGCGCCACCTGCCCGGCGTCTTCGAGGCGGTACGCAACGAGTTCGGCTCCGAGCTTCCGTTGCTGCACGACGGTCACCACCGGATGACCCCGATCCAGGCGGCCCGGCTCGGCAGGGACCTGGAGCCGTACGACCTGTTCTGGCTCGAGGACTGCACCCCCGCCGAGAACCAGGAGGCTCTGCGTCTGGTCCGTCACCACACGACCACACCGCTGGCGATCGGCGAGGTCTTCAACACCGTGTGGGACTACCAGACGCTCATCCGCGAACAGCTCATCGACTACGTCCGGTCCGCCGTCACCCACACCGGCGGCATCACCGCCATGCGCAAGCTGCTCGACTTCGCCGCGCAGTACCAGATCAAGTCCGGCATCCACGGGCCGACCGACATCTCACCGGTCGGCATGGCGGCCGCCCTGCACCTCGACCTGGCCATCCACAACTTCGGCATCCAGGAGTACATGCAGCACGGCGCCCTGACCAACGAGGTCTTCCGGCAGTCCTTCACCTTCACCGACGGCTACCTGCACCCGGGCGAGCGGCCGGGCCTGGGTGTGGAACTCGACGAGGCGGCCGCCGAGAGGTTCCCGTACGTGCCGGCCTACCTGCCGTTCAACCGGCTCAAGGACGGCACCGTCCATGACTGGTGAGCAGGGTGGCGCTGTCGGACCCGGCCACCGGCGCCCGCCCCGGCACGTCGTCGTGATGGGGGTGTCCGGTGCGGGCAAGACGACCGTGGCGAGGGGCATCAGCGACCTCGCCGGCCTGACCTTCGCCGAGGCCGACGAGTTCCACTCCGAGGCCAACGTGGCCAGGATGCGCTCCGGCGTACCCCTCGACGACGCCGCCCGCTGGCCCTGGCTCCGGGCCCTCGCCGACTGGATGGCCACCCGTGACGCCGAGGGCGTGTCGACGGTGCTGGCCTGCTCGGCGTTGAAGCGGTCCTACCGGGACGTGCTCCGGCAGGGACCGCCGAGCGTGGACTTCGTCCTTCTGGACGGGACGGCGGAGGTCATCCGCGAGCGGATGGCCCGGCGCGCGGGCCACTACATGCCGGCGAGCCTCCTGGACTCTCAGCTGGCCATCCTGGAGCGGTTCGAGCCGGGCGAGCCGCCGGGTCTGGTGCTCGACGTGTCGCTGCCTCCGGAGGAGCTCGTGTCGGCCGCGGTCGACCGTCTCGGGCTGCGTACCGGAGCCGCCGCCGTAGGCGGGTAACCCGCACCGCCCACCAGACAGCCGTCACGCGGACTCCGTCCGGTGACGGCTGTCTGGTTTAGGCCCCACCGGCCCGGGTAGCGCTGAGGTCGGGTCAAGACGTGTGCCCTCCGGGTGGTCAACCCTGCCGTGTCCGAACGGCGGTGGGGGTGGCCACCGTCGTCGAGGGCGGAGGCGTCGTGTGAATCCCTTTCTCGGGCCGGTGCGACGGCACCCCTCTGTCCGAAGTGGTGTGGTCACCTTCGGGCGTGCACGGTCGGCACCACAGGCCGTGCTCACGTCCTCCGACGTGGTTCCGCCACTCGCCCGTCGAGGCCCACCGACGCGTCAGCCCCTCGGCACTCCCGGACCCGACCGGCCGTTCGCCGGGCGCGAGAAAGAGGCGCGCACGTTTTTCCCCTAAGTGGGCGGGTACGGCCAAAAGACCCCGAACGAAGGAGTGGCATGTTCAATCCACTGGATCACAAGGGAATCGCCCTGGAGAGCCAGATCCGCAACTGGCGCGAGCTGAACGTCGAGCCGATCGACCCGGAGGCCGTCGACCCCTACACCCGGTGCCGGATCATCACGATGAACGGCATCGAGGTCGAAGCGATCAACTTCCAGCACCAGTTCGCCCGTAACTGCCCGGACCAGGAGGTCCGCCGGCAGCTCGCCTACGTCCGGTACGTGGAGAGCCAGCAGCAGCGGGTGGTGAACTGGCTGCTACCCGGCGTGGCGAGCGTGTTGGAGACGACGCTCGGCTACGAGCAGGTCGCTGTCGACCTCACCGCCTGGGTGGCCCGGCACGAGCCCGACCCGTACCTGAAGCAGGCGTACGAGTTCGGCGTGCTGGAGGACTTCGATCACCTGTACCGCTACGCGAACCTCTACGAGATGGTCGAGCGACGCAAGGCCGAGAAGGTCGTGAACGGGCTGACCGAGGTCATGCCGGGTCGACCGACCGTCCAGGAGCACCGGCACCCGTTCGACGAGGTCCGCACCCCGTACGACCGGAACTCGGTGGACCCGCGCTCCAAGCTGCACGCGCTGACGATCCTCTCGGCCGAGCAGCAGGTGATGTTCTACTACATGAACGTCGGCCCGCAGTACATGGAGCCGATCGCGCGCCAGCTCTACCAGGAGATCAGCCTGATCGAGCAGGAGCACGTCACCCACTACGAGTCGCTGCTGGACCCGGGCGAGAACTGGTGGGAGCGGCTGCTGACCCACGAGTACAACGAATGCTGGCTCTACTACTCGTTCCTTCAGCAGGAGAGCGACCCCCGGATCAAGGCGGTGTGGGAGCTGCACCTGCAGATGGAGCTGGCCCACCTCCAGCAGGCCGCCGACCTGCTGCGCCGGCACGACGGTCGGGAACCGGAGGAGATCGTGGGCAGCGCCGGGCTGCCGGAGCCGCTGACCTTCGAACCCAACAAGGACTACCTGCGCCACCTGCTGGCCACCCAGATCGACCTGACCAAGCTTGGCGAGGGCTACGTCCGTGAGGCCCACGAGCGCTTCGAGTGGATGCAGCAGCAACTGCACGACGGCCAGAAGCCGCCGACCGAGCAGGTCATCGAGATGCACCGGGAACGCTTCGGCGACGAGTACCGCATCGAGACCGAGGGACCGCATCCGGTCGAGGAGCTGCGCTCCACGGGAGGCAGTCATGCCTGACACCCACAACCCGGCCACCCCCGGTCCCGAGGAGGACGTGGTCGACCTGCTGCTCGCCCAGCACGCCCAGATCGAGCAGCTCTTCCTGCTGGTCATCGGCAGCACCGGCGACACCCGGCGCGACGCTTTCGACGAGCTGGTCAAACTCCTCGCCGCACACGAGACCGCGGAGGAGGAGGTCATCCACCCGCTCGCCCGGACCCTGCCCGGCGGTGGCGGCGACGCGATGGTGGACGACCGGCTCGACGAGGAGCGGCAGGCGAAGCAGACGCTGCAGACCTTGATCGCCGGCGGCGTGGACGCCGACGGCTTCGACACCGGCATCATCCTGCTGCGCGACGCCGTGCTCACGCACGCCCGCTACGAGGAGCGGTACGAGTTCCCCCACCTGCGCCAGCACGTCCCGGCAGACCGGCTTCGCAGCCTCGCCGGCGCCGTCCGGGTCGCGGAGACGACCGCGCCGACCCGGCCCCATCCCAGCGCCCAGTCGGCCAAGGGCAACCTGGCGGCCGGCCCGGCGCTGGCGGTCATCGACCGGGTCCGCGACGCGGTGCGCAAGCCCTCGGCCAGCTGACCCGGGGGGCCCGCGAAAGAGACATGAGAAAGGACAGACCGTGAGCGGCAACCAGTATCAGGAGCAGGACCCCCAGGAGCAGTACCGCGGGCCGGACGAGCAGACCGGCGGCCGACAGTCGGCGCCGGGCACCACCCGGGAGATGCCGGACGAGCCGGATCACGGTGAGGACAGCTATCAGGGCACCGGCCGGCTGACCGGCAAGCGGGCGGTCATCACCGGCGGCGACTCGGGCATCGGCCGGGCGGTCGCCATCGCCTTCGCCCGCGAGGGCGCAGACGTGCTCATCGCGTACCTGCCCGAGGAGGAGGACGACGCCCGACAGACCGTGCAGCTGATCGAGAAGGCCGGGCGCAGGGCGGTCGCCGTCGCCGGCGACATCCGCGACGAGGCGCACTGTGAAGAGATCATCTCCCGCGCGGTCAGCGACCTCGGCGGACTGGACATCCTGGTCAACAACGCGGCCTACCAGATGTCCCAGTCCGGCGGCATCACCGACATCACCACCGAGCAGTTCGACCGCGTGCTCAAGACCAACCTGTACGCGATGTTCTGGCTCTCCAAGGCCGCTGTGCCACACATGGAGCCCGGCTCCACGATCATCAACACCGCGTCGATCCAGGGCTACCAGCCCTCCCCCGATCTGCTCGACTACGCCACCACGAAGGCCGGCATCATCGCCTTCACCAAGGGCCTCGGCGAGAACCTGGCGGACAGGGGGATCCGGGTCAACGCGGTCGCCCCGGGCCCGATCTGGACCCCGCTGATCCCGGCCACCATGCCGGAGGAGAAGGTCGAGTCGTTCGGCGAGGACGTTCCGCTCGGCCGTGCCGGGCAGCCGGCCGAGCTGGCCCCGGCGTACGTCTTCTTCGCCTCGCAGGAATCCAGCTACATCACCGGGGAGGTACTCGGCGTCACCGGCGGCAAGCCGCTGGCCTGACCGTCCGCGCAACTCGAAGGGCCGCCCGCGCGTCGCCGCGGGCGGCCCTTCCGCGTCAGCTCGCGTACTGGCACAGGATCACGGTCGCCGTGTCGGTCAACGGCGCGCCGGCCTCGGTCGCCTCGACGAGGCTCCGGTAGGCCGACCCGACGGGGACGTCGTCCCGCTCCATCAGCACGCCGAGCGCCCGTTGGACGAGATCACGGCTGTGCAACGCGCCCGCGAGCCCCGCGAGAAGCTGCTCGCTGCCGGCGTCCATTCGCGGCAGCACCTGGGGCGACCCGGCGTGATAGCACGACTGGACCCGTTGGATCAGAAGCCGCATGTGGGCGGCGTCCCGGGAGTAGAGGTTCAGCCCGGCGACCGGAACGCCGCTACCGGCGAACAGCGGTATGGAGAGCGAGGCCCGCACCCCGTTCCGCCAGGCCACGTCCCGAAAGCCGGGCCAGACCACCGCACCGGCGACATCGGGTACGCCGACCGTCTCGCCGGAATGCAGGGCCAGCAGACAGGGGCCGGCGTCCTCCGCGTACTGGGCCAGGTCGACCGCTACGGCCACCTCGCTGCTGGAGGCGTGGGTGTGGTGCCGCTCGCCGGCGAGCACGGTGATCGAGGCGAAGTCGACCGGGTCCACCACCTCCGCGCTCAGTCGGACGATCGTGCTCAGCTGCGCGGGCAGTGCCGGAGACTCGTCGGGCAGGCCGGCGAGGGCGAGCAGGGCTTCTCTCAGTTCATGGTCCGGCAGGGGCGGGAACAACTCATCTCCTTGATCAGCTGGCCTGGTACTCACGCCCGAGATCTCCGTACTGCCTGGTTGACGAGGGCCTCCGCGACATCGCGGACCTTGCGGTTGGTGTCCTGAGAGATCTTCGACAGCAGCGCGAACGCCTCCTCCGGCGAGCACCGCCGCTCCCCGATGATGATCCCCTTGGCCTGCTCGATCACCGCCCGTTTCCGCATGGCATCCTGCATCTGATCCGCCAGCGTGGCGGCGCTCTCGTACAGGTGCGCGTTGGCCAGCGCCACCGCCGCGTACGCCGCGAAGCGCTCGGCGTTGGCGATCGCCGCCGGATCGAAGGCGTTCGCCGCGCCGCCGTAGACGTTGAGCGCACCCACCACCGACCCCTGGATCGGCAGCCCGATCGACAGCGAACTGCCGACCCCGGCGGTACGCGCCATGGCGGCCCACGCGGGCCATCGTTGCTCGGCCCCCATGTCCGGCACGGAGATGCTGTCACCGCTGGCGGAGGCATCCAGGCACGGACCCCGGTGCTGCTCGTACTGCCACTCGTCCAGTTGACAGGCCAGGTCACCGGTGAACGCGGCGGTCCAGTTGGCCTGACCGCGGACCAGCGTGACCGAAACGTCCCTGGTCCCGGGAACGCTCCGGTTGGCCAGGTCGGCGATCCGACGCAGCATGTCATCGAGGCTGATCTCGTCGAGTCGGATCCGGCCCAGCTCGGCCAGGGCGTCGGCCGGATCCACGGTCGGCTGGGTCATCGCGGAACAGTCCTTGTCAGCCGGTGTGCGCCGGCAGGTCGGGGCCACGAATGGACGGTCGCCCTCGGCAGACGCCCGGCAGCATCTCGCCGAGCGGCCGTCGTGGCTCCTGTCCCTACCCACCGGTTCACGGGTTACACCCTTGGCCCTCGGGTGCGGCGGTGCCGTCCCTGGCGCGAATCCTGGATACCTGACTAAAGTCAGTTAAATGAGATCCGACCTCGTCGCCGCGGTGCGGCGCTTCAACCGGACGGTGACCCAGCGCGTGGGAGCACTCGATGACGAGTACATGGCCTCCGGACGGCCCCTCGCGCAGGCGCGACTGCTGTGGGAGATCGGTCCGGACGGGGCCGAGGTCGCCGCGCTACGGGCGCGGCTCGGTCTGGACTCGGGTTACCTCAGCCGGCTGCTGCGCACCCTGGAAGGCGACGGGCTCGTCACCGTCGGGCCGGCCGAGCGCACCGGTGGCGACGCACGGGTACGGGTGGCCGCGCTCACCGCGGCCGGGCGGGCGGAGTGGGCCGAGCTCGACGGGCGCTCCGACGAGTTCGCCTGGTCGATCCTCGCACCGCTGACCGGGCAACGCCGCGAACAGCTCGTCACGGCGATGGCCGAGGTCGAGCGGCTGCTCGTCGCATCGATGGTGGTCGTCCGGCCCTGCCCGCCCAGCGACCCACGCGCCCGGGCCTGCCTGCGCGCGTACGCCCGGGACATCGGCCGGCGCTTCGACGACGGGTTCGACCCGGCACTGAGCAAGCCGGTCCACGACGAGGAACTCGTCCCGCCCGCCGGCGTGTTCCTGCTGGCCACCCTCAACTCCGAGCCCGTCGGCTGCGGCGCGGTCAAGCTCCATCCCGACGCACCCGCCGAGATCAAGCGCGTCTGGGTGGCGGACACCGTACGCGGGCTCGGCATCGGCCGGCGGATACTGGGCGACCTTGAGCGGTACGCCGCCACCCGAGGCTGGACCACCGTGCGGCTCGACACGAACCGGAGCCTCACCGAGGCGATCGCGATGTACCACTCGGCCGGGTACCGGGAGATCGAGCCGTACAACAGTGAGCACTTCGCCCACCACTGGTTCGAGAAGCAGCTCCCGCCGGCCCCGGGCTGAAAACAGCCGCCACGGCTGCTGCTCGCGTGTCAGGTCAGAGTGGCAACCACGTAGGCGGCGGCCTCCGCGACGAGGGCCTGGTCGTAGTCCGCATCCTTCTCGGCCTTGGCCGACATGATCCCGATGACGAGTGGCGCGGATGTCGGGGGCCACACGACAGCGATGTCGTTCACGGTGCCGTAGCCACCGGTCCCGGTCTTGTCCGCCACGGTCCAGCCCCGCGGCACACCAGCTCGGATCCGCTGCGCACCGACGCTGGTGGCGTTGCGCTCCAGCAGGTCACGAAGGAAGGCCCGCCGGTCCGGAGGCAGGGCCTCCCCCAGCACGATGCGGTGGTAGTCGGTGCTCAACGCACGCGGGGTGGTCGTGTCGCGCGGGTCCCCCGGGGTGCCGCTGGCGACCGCCGGCTCGATCCGATCCATCCGGGTGACCGTGTCGCCGAGGCCACGGACGTACGCCGTCAGCTCGCCCGGCCCGCCGAGGTCGCGGAGCAGGAGATTACCGGCCGTCCCGTCGCTGTAGCGGACCGCCGCGTCGCACAGTTGACGGATGGTCATCCCCCTGGCCACATGCCGCCGGGTGATGACGGCGCTGTCCATGAGGTCGTCTGCGGTGTACCTGACGACGCTGTTCAGATCGGACAGCGAACGACGATGCAGCACCGCTGCGGCAGCGAGCCCCTTGAACGTCGAGCAGAACGGGAACCGCTCGTCCGCGCGATGGGCGATCGTGGCTCCGGTGCCGGTCGCCAGTGCGTACACGCCGAGTCGTGCGTCGAACTTCCGTTCCAACGAGACAGGTGATCGTGACGGACGTTCGCCGGGGCGGTCGCGGGAGAGGTGGGGGCGGAGGACGGCGGGACCGAGGTGGAGGAGGAGGCCGGCGGGGTGTCGCGCTGCGTGCATCCCGCCAACGGCACAACGACCGCCGCCCCCAGGAGAGCACGTCGAGTGATGGTCGGCTGCGCTGCCGTCATGGTTTTCCTCCGCTAGTGAGTCGCCTTAAGCGACACGCGCGGCCGACCACCAACGGTTGCATTCCTTCCCGCGCCCGACGGGCCGAGCACCCGGCTCAGGGCAGGTCACGCCACCGCGGACACCGGAATCACCGGGGTGTCGTTGATGTCCGGCCCGAAGAACATGAACACCACCAGGTCGTCCCGACCCGTGTTCTCGACGAGGTGCGGCGCCGTCGCCACGTCGTGGCTCACGAGGAGTTCGTCCCGGTCGGCCTGCTCGGCCCGGACGTCGTGACCGCAGTAGCGCCCCCGACCGGCCCAGACGAGGATCGAGTAGACGCCGCGCTCGGTCATCGTGTGCCGGGCGCCGGGAGGGACGACGAGTTTCTTTCCGCTGAACTTCGGGGTGTCGTAGAAGATCCACGACTCGTGGCCATCGCCTCGCTCCGCCGAGTCGATCGGCTGCGGCGTCAGGTGGTTGTTCTCGTAGAAGAACGGATCACCATTGAGGTCCCATTCCACGAATCCGAGCGGAAACCGCTCGGCGTCCCGGCGTCGATCGGCGGGCGACACGTCCTTGAAGAGCAGCTCCTTGGAGATGACGCGGCCGGCGTTGAGGGCCTGGAACATGGCGAACACGTCCGAGTCCTCCTGAAGTTCCACGGTCAGCGCCGTTCCCGGCGCGTGCAGCACCCCCGACCGCACCTGGAACCCTTCGTCGGGCACCTGCAACTCGGCGCGCGCATGCCGCAGGATCAGGTCGCTGTTCCAGTCGACGAGGTACGGGAGCAGGACCTCGTAGGCGGCGTCGCGGACGATCCACGGGTGCACGCCGAAGAACGTCTCCGGGTGCGGCCCTGTGTCGACCCCGGCCGGGAAGTAGTAGGCCTCGTCCTTCGAGCGGCGCCCGACCAGTTCCGCGAAGCGTTGCGGCGGATGCACGTGGTACGGGATGCGGGCGCCGTAGTCGAGAAGCTTCGCCAGGCGACCGAGGCCCTGCGGGTGGGTCGCCGCGTACGCCTCGCCCATGATCGCGGCGGGGTCGGCCCGGACGGCGTCGCGCAGGGTCAGCCGCCGTCGCCCCGCGCCGTCGACGACGTGGCTGAGCCCTTCGTCGGGTGGACCGATCCGGTTGTCGGCCCTGGTGGTCGATCCGAGCCACCGTTCGCAGACGAAGCCTCGCTCGCCGAGGTCGTACGCGTCCTCCGCGAGGCCGAGTCGTCGCCCGGGCGGCACCAGGTCCCGCGCGACGAACGCCGGTGCGAGGCGCAGCACTCCCCCGCCCTCGTTCAGCAGCTCCTCCACGAGCGGTCTCAGCGAGGCGACTCCCCCGACGGTCATCCCTTGAGCCCGCTCATGGAGATGCCCTGGATGAATCGGCGCTGGAACACCAGGAAGGTGATGACCATGGGAAGCGTGGCGACGACCGAGCCGGCCATCAACAGGTTCCACGACGTCCGGTTCTTCACGACGAAGAGCGCCAGACCGAGCGGTGCCGTGTACTTGTCGGAGCTGGAGATGACGATGAGCGGCCAGAGGAAGTCTTCCCAGGCGTAGGTGAAGGTGAAGATCGCGGTGGCGGCGAGAGCGGGACCGGACAGCGGCAGGACCACCCGCCAGAAGACCCGGAACTCTCCGGCGCCGTCAATGCGGGCCGCGTCGAGCAGCTCGTCCGGGATGGACATCATGTACTGGCGGAGCAGGAAGATGCCGAACGCGCTGACGGCCCCGGGCAGGATCAGCCCCCAGTACGAGTCGAGCCACCCGTGTCCGCCGTTGCCGAGCACGTCGTTGCCCCCGAAGAACGGGATGTGCTTGAGCACCAGGTAGTTCGGGATCAGGGTCACCTGCGGCGGCACCATCATGGTGGCCAGGAAGACCAGGAAGATGGCGTCGCGGCCGGGGAACTTGCGCTTGGCGAAGGTGTAGGCGGCCAGGGCGTTGAAGAACAGTTGCAGCACCGTCACCGAGGTGGCGACGAAGGCGCTGTTCAGGAACCAGCGCCAGGCGCCCTCGCTGCCCTGCGCGTCCTCGCCGGCCTCGCCGATGCCGAAGAAGCCCTTGTAGCCGTCGAGCGTCGGATTTTTCGGGATCCACTGCGGGGGCCAGGAGAAGATGTCGCCGACGTGTTGGAACGAGGCGCTCACCAACCAGGCGAACGGCGCGACGAAGAGGATCGCGCCCGGCACGAGGATGGCGTAGCAGAAGGTCAGCCACAGCCGCCGTTTGACGACCGGACGGCGGGGCGGGGTCGACGCCCGCGGCGGAGCGGCGGGCGGGTCCTTCACGGTAGCCGTCACAGGTCCGCCTTTCTGTAGAGCCTGAGCTGGAGTGCCGTGAAGGCCAGCAGGAGGACGAACAGCCCGTAGGCGAGGGTGCTCGCGTACCCCATCTCGTAGAACTTGAAGGCGGCCTCGTAGATGTAATAGACCATCGTCGTCGTCCGGTTGACCGGGCCGCCGCTGGTCATGATGTAGATCTGCGTGAAGACCTGGAATGAGCCGATGATGCCCATGACCATGAGAAACAGGGTCGAGGGCGACAGCATGGGGAGCGTCACGTACCGGAACCGGGCCCACGGTCCCGCACCGTCGATCCGCGCCGACTCGTAGAGCTGGTCCGGGATGCCCTGCAACGCCGCGAGGTAGACCACCATCGAGAATCCGACGCTGGCCCAGACGCTCATCAGCACCACGGCGGGCATCGCCAGGTTCTTGTTCGACAGCCACACGAGTGGCTCGCTGATGAGGTGGGTCTTGAGGAGGTAGAAGTTGATGGGCCCGAAGTCACCGTTGTAGAGCCACTTCCAGACGATGGCCGACACGACGAACGGCGTGATGGTCGGCAGGAAGTAGAGCGTCCGGAACAGGCCCCGGCCGCGGATCGGCTGGTTGAGCAGGAGGGCGACGGCGAGCCCGATGGCCATGCCCAGTGGGACGGACGCGCCGGTGAAGTACGCGGTGTTGATGATCGACCGCCGGAAGTCCTCGTCCTGGACCATGTCCCGGTAGTTCTGCGGGCCGACGAACGGCGTCTCGGGCTCGAGGATGTTCCATTCCCGGAACGTGAGGTAGAACGCGAACAGCAGTGCGAACACGGTGAACACCGAGAAGACGATCAGGCCGGGCGCGAGGAAGCCGTACGCCGACCGCTCACGCCAGATCAGCCGCGACGTTCGCCGCAGGCCCCGTCGGCCGGATCCGTGGCCACTCTTCCCGCGCCCGCGTCGCCCGGTCCCGCCGTCCCCGTCCGAAGACGGGGACCGCGGGTTTGCCAGCGCAGTCATGCCGTCACCACCGCCGTGACCTGTCGTACGCCCGCGCCCGGCCGACACCTCACCTGATGACCTTCTCGGCTTCGGCCGCGGCCGCGTCGAGCGCCTGGGCGGCCGACTGCTCGCCGTAGATCGCCTTGGCCAACTGCTCGTTGAGGCCTTCCTCGATCTTCGGCCAGTTGGGGTCGGCGACGACGTTGCTGACCCCGCACTTCATGGCGGCGGCGAAGCCTTCCAGCACCGGCTTGGTCTTCACCAGGTCCGGTGAGTCGAGCAGGCTGCTGATCGGTGGGAGGGTCGTGCCGTCCTTGGACTTGTACGTCCAGAAGGCGACGTTGTCCGGCTCGGACAGGAACTCGATGAACTTCCAGGCGGCGTCGGACTTCTTGCTCTGGCTGAAGATGACGAGCGCGTCACCGGCGATCGTCGTGCCGCACCCCGCCGAGCCCTGGGGCAGCGGGGCGGTGGCCCACTTGCCGTTGATGGCGGGGAACTCGTCGGTGAGCGTCCCGGCGAACCACGATCCCGCGACGTACATGCCGACCTGACCGTTGGCGAACGCCTGCCGGCCGTCGTACGAGTTGGAGTTGAGGTAGTCCTTGGGCGCGTACTTCGCCAGGTTCACGTAGAACTCGGCGGCCTTCTTGGCTTCGGCGTTGTTGAACAGGACCTCTTTGCCGTCCTCGGAGAGCAGGTGCCCGCCGCTCTGCCAGAGCCACGGGTACCAGTAGTAGGCGGCCTCGGGCGAGCTGGTGAACATGGCGTGCCCGTAGGTCCGCTTCGCCGGGTCGGTCAACGCCTTCGCCGCCGCCTCGTACTGCTCCCAGGTGGTGGGCGGGCTGGTCAGGCCGGCCGCGGCGAACATGTCGGTCCGGTAGTACAACGCCGTCGACTCGCCGTCGAAGGGCAGCCCGTACATGCTCTTCTCGAAGGTCGTGAAGGTCTTGAACGCGGGCACGTACGCGTCGGCCTTCACGATGTCGCTGCGGCTGATGTAGTTGTCGAGGTTGACCAGGGCCTTGCGGGAGGCGAAGTTGGCCACCGTGCTGGCGTCCATGTAGGCGACATCCGGCGGGTTGCCGCCGGCGATCTGCGCGGTCAGCTTCTCGTTCGCCTCTTCGGCCGGCACGTTCTGCGCCTCGATCTTGATGTTGGGATGTTCGGCCTCGAATTTGTGGATGAGCTGCTTCATCTCCGGAATCTCGGCGACCCAGGAGGCGAACGAGATGGTCACCGGCGCCGTGGGCTCGGGAACCGGGCCCTCTCCGGCGCCTTGGTCGGTTGACGAGGACCCACCGGTCGAGCAGGCCGTCAGGGCCAGCGCGGCGGCCGTAGCCGCCGCGACGATCAGGGAACCACGGGACGCGCGATACTTCATCGGATCACTCCCAATGTCGTTGCCGGCCAGTGACGTGCGGATCACACTTCGGATGCCCTGTGCAAAACGTTTGGCATGCTGCGGCTAGGGTCTTCCGCCCGCACCAGCCTTGTCAAGGGATCGCGGGTAACGAACGCAACGAAGCCGTCATCAGTTGTTCTTCTGCGACGGCGACGTGACGGTGCCGTCGCCGACGGTGCGTCCCGCGGAGGGCGGCTGACCGAACCGGCGACGGTAGGCGCGCCCGAAGTGCGAGGGGCTGTTGAAGCCGGCCGCGTGACAGATCTCGGTGACACCCAACGTGGTCGACGCCAACAGCGACCGGGCGAACCGCAACCGCCGGTTCTGCACGTACGTCTGGAAGGACGTGCCGACCAGCCGGCTGAACCGTTCGCTCAGGTAGTTGGGCGACAGGTGCACGTGCGCCGCCACCTCGGCCAGCGTCAGCGGCTCGCGGAAGTGCCGCTCGACGTACTGGACGGCGCGCCGGATGTCGACGGCGGCGTCCGTCGGCGCCGGCATCTCCGGCTCACCGTCGGCGGCGGGGGTCGCGCAGCGTCGGGCGAGTTCGATCAGGATGCATCCGAGCACGGCGTCGGCCAGCGCCGCCGCTCCGGGACGACGGCCGTCGGACTCCCGCCACAGCCGGTCGAAGTCGGGCCCGAATTCGGCGGCGTCGTCCGCCAGCCAGGGTGGCCCCTGCACGGCGGCCGGGTGTGGCCCCACCGAGTCCAGCCACCGCTCGACGACGCGCGGCTCGATGACGACGTTGTAGCAGGTCAGTGGCACGGCGGAGGTTAGGCGCAGCTCGTGGAAGTCGGTGGGCGTCAGCAGGAAGACGCCCCCGGGGCCGAGCGGGCGGGGCACGCCGTTGATCACGTGCCGCGCGGCCCCATCGACGACGTACCCGAGCTCGTAGTAGTCGTGCCAGTGGGCCGGCACGTCGCGCAGGAGCGGGCGCATCACCCGGACGCCGGCGTCGCCCTCGACCAGTCCGTCGATCATGTATCGATCGAGGAGTCGGGTCATCGCGCCTCCCGGGATGCATCGTGGCTCGCGAAAACGTTTTGCTACCGTACGAAGTCGGATCGCAGTGGTCAACGGCGCGAGAGGGCGATGTCGATGTCCGACAAGCAGCCGGCGGCATCGGCGCCCGACGAGACGCGGGTGACGCTGGTGCAGGTGGCGAAGCTCGCCGGGGTGAGCCCGACCACCGTCTCGCACGTGCTGTCCGGTAAGCGCTGGGTCGCCGAGGGCACCCAGGAGACCGTCCGCGACGTGATCCGGCAACTCGGCTACCGACCCAACAACGTGGCGCGGAGCCTGCGGACCCGACGGTCGCGGATGGTCGCCGTCGTCGTACCCGACATCACCAACACGTTCTACGCCGTGCTCACCCGCGGGCTCGCCGACGCGGTCGACGGCGCCGGATACGGCACGTACGTCTGCAACACCGACGGCAACGCGGAACGGGAGGACGCCTTCCTCGCCGACGTGCTCGACCGCGGGGTGGACGGGGTGGTGATGGCCGCCGGAAGGGTCGGGGCGCAGGTACGGATGGGCCCTGCGGGGTCGGGTGTTCCCGCCGTCTGTGTGGGCGGCGCCGTCGACGACGACCCGCTCATCGACCTGGTGATGCCGGACGACACCGTGGGCTCGCACGCCGCCGTCACGCACCTGATCCGGCGGGGCGCCCGCCGCATCGCGATCATCGAGGGTCCACTGCCGTCCGGGTCGGCGCGCGAGGAGGGCTACCGGCAGGCGCTCCTGGAGAATGGGATGTCGATCGATCCCGACCTCATGGTGCGCGGCGACTGGACGCGGCCAGGTGGCCGCAGAGCGATGCATCTGCTGATGGCGGTGCCCGAGCGTCGCCCCGACGCGGTGTTCTGTGCCAACGACCTCACCGCGATCGGCGCCATCGACGCCGTGCACGAGCTGCACCTTGCCGTGCCCGACGACGTCGCCATCGTCGGGTTCGACGACGTCGACGCCGCCACCATCGTCAACCCGCCGCTCACGACGGTCCGCAACCCCGCGTACGACATCGGCCTGACGGCCGGCGAACTCCTGCTCAGCCGGATGGACGGCACGTACGACGGCGAGGGCCGAAAGGCCGTCCTGCCCTGCCCGCTGATCGTCCGCCAGTCCGCCTGAGGGCGGGTCCGACAGCTTCCGCCGTAACGCCGCTCGGACGCCCGCCGACCGCTCCGGCCGCCCTCGTCAGTCGAACACCACCGTCGCCTTGACGAAGCCGGCGGGCTTGTCGCGCGCGGCCCGGAATGCGGCACCGATGTCGTCCGGCGGGAACCGGTGTGTCACCAGCTCGCGCATGGACAGCACGCCCGAGGCGAGCAGACGCATCCCGACGGTCACGCCACGCATGATGGTGTCGATGTCCCGGTAGTGCGCGTTGATGATGCCGAACGCCATCCAGTTCCAGTGCCCCAGGTTGATGGCGCGCGGTGCACCCTGATGGAACCCGACGAGCACGATCGTGCCGCTCATTCGCGTCACGTCACCGACGGCGTCGAGCGCCGCCTGCCCGCCCGTGCACTCGAACGTCACATCCGCGCCCCGCCCCCCGGTCAGCTGACCGACCACTTCGGCGAGCGACTCGGTGCGCACGTCGACCACCCGGGTGGCGCCGAGCGCGGTCGCCCGTTCCAGCGCGTCGGGCCGGGTGTCGGCGACGATGAGATGTCGCACCCCGCGCAGTCGCACCAGCTTCTGCACCAGGTTGCCCATGAACCCCGCGCCGATCAGCACCACGTCGTCACCGAGCCGGACGTCGGCCTCCTCCACCGCGTTGACCGCGCACGCGAGCGGCTCGGCCAGCGCCTCGTCGAGCGGGACCTCACCGGCCGGCCGGCAGTGGGCGGCCTTCGCTGCGACGTACTCGGCGAAGCCGTGGGACGTCACCCAGACGCCGACCGGATCGCCCACGGCGAACGACTGCACCTCGGCGCCGACCGCGGCGACCGTCCCGCTCACCTCGTGGCCGAGGTGGCGGGGATAGTCGGCGGTCTGGTCGCCGCTCCACGCCGCCAGCTCGGACGTGCAGACCCCGCAGGCCCGTACCCGCACCAGAACCTCGTCGGGCCGGATCTCGGGCGGCGGCACCTCGGCGATCTCGAACCGCTCCGGACCGGTCAGTACCGCGATCCTCATTCCGCCCCACCTTCGAAGACCACGACGGCGTACGGGCCGAGCGCGTCCAGCGTGACCGCGTGGATGCCCCCGTCGACGCGCACGTCGAGCCGCGTCACCTTGCCGTCGCAGGAGTACGCCGTGCCCGCCGCCAGTCGCTCGGACAGCCGGACGCGCAGGTCGAGCCCGCTGAGCGGGCGTACCGCGTCCTCGTCCGGCCGGTAGTCGTAGTTGACGAGGTGGACGGCGACCGAGCCGTCCGCCAGCCGGGCGGTGTTGGCGGCAACGGCGGCCGTGCCGGCGGTGGCGGCGAGCTCGATCTGAGGGCCGTGCGGCAGCAGGGTCGACAGGTCGGCCGGGTCCGACGTGCTCATGCCCGGGGCGCTGGTCAGCTCGGCCCGCTCGTCCTCGGCGAGGTTGTCGCCGAGACCCCCGGTCCGCACGAGCCGCCCGCCGCCGTCGAGGTAGCCGCGCAGGGCCGCGACCTGGGCCGCCGTCAGGTACGTACAGGCTGGCAGGAGCACGGTGTCGTAGCGTCGCAGGCTCTCCGCCGTGATCCGGTCCGGGGCCGTCCGGGCGTCGGGGAAGATGACGACGTCGAAGGGCACCGCGGCCGCGGCAAGCGCCTCGGTGACCTGCCGGTAGGGCACCCGCACGCTCTCGTCGCGCGCGTTACGCAGGTTGTCGCCGATGTCCTGCCGGGCGATGAGGGCCCGGTTGCTCTCGACGCTGTAGACGACCGCGACCTCGTTGCGGCTGTCCCGGTCGAACAGCCGCTCGTTGTCGGCGAGGAACCCCTGTACCTCGGCGGCGACGTCGTGCGGCGCGTAGAAGGCGTCCTGGATCGTGGCGCCCATCCAGGCGCCGTACGGCACCGCCATGTTGACGCCGAACGCCGCCGCCTCGTAGCACGACAGCCGCAGCAGATCGTGCCCCTTGCCGGCGCGGAGCAGGTCGACCAGCTCGGGCACCACCCCGCCGTACGGGTTCTCCACGACGATGACGTCCTTGTCACCGGCGAACCCCGCGACGTAGCGGTACCACTCCGGCTGCCGGTAGGTGGTGTTGCGCATCTCCGTGACGATGACGTCGACGTCGTCGGCCAGGCCCAGATACTGCGGGTCCATGTTGAAGAAGTTGCCCGACACGAGGACCTCGCGGCCCTGGGAGCGGGCGTAGTCGCGGGCGTGGGTGGCCAGCTCGCCGAAGTGCCGCCGGATCGCCTCGCACTGGAACCGGTAGTACTCCGGGTAGAGCGGTGTGGAGTCGAGCCGCCCCGTGAAGTCGTACCCCTGTCGGAGCAGCCACGTGCCGTAGTGGAACGTGTCCAGGTCGACGTCGGCCAACAGCGGGCTGCGCTCGTTCTCCGGCAGGGCCTTCAGGTAGGCCGCGAAGCCCTTCACGCAGTCCTTGCAGAAGCAGCCGCCGTACTGGAGGGAACCCAGTGGCAGCTCCGTCTCGTCGAGCTGCACACCGTCCACACCCGCGTCGATCTGAATCCGGATGACCGCCTTGAGATACTCGCGCCACACCGGGTTGTTGCGGTCCATGTAGTAGCACTGGTGCTCGCGGTCCGGGCACTCGACCCAGCGCGCGTGCAGCGCCGTCTGATGGATGTCGCGGGCGCAGCACTCCTCGATCAGGTCGGTGACCGGCTCGCCGTCGCTGTTGACCAGTCCGCCGGGAAAGTAGCTCTCGAACGGCTTCCACAGTTTCGGGTAGCGGTTCTGGGTGAACTCCCGCAGCCCGAGCCAGCCGCGATGACCTGCGCCCCGAAGCTCGTTGAGCGCCAGGATCTCGTCCTCCTCGGCGGTGAACTCGGCGGGGAACTCCCAGCCCTGTGCCTCGAAGACGATGCCGAAGACCTTGATGCCGCGCTGCTGGGCGGCGGCGATGAACTCGCTGTCGTTGACGAAGCCGTAGAAGCGCGACCGGGCGTCGACGGGACCGAAAGCCTCCTGCTCGAGGTAGGGCAGCGAGATCGAGCCGCCGCCCAGGGACGCCCAGACCAGCGTGGTCGCCCGGTAGTCGACGAGGTCATCGATCATTCGCAGCCGCCGTGGCGGAAGACTCGGGTGGTAGCAGTGCTGCCGGGGGAACCAGGCGTCGAAGTAGACACCACGTTGCATCCGTTGGGCTCCTTCTCCTCACGCGACGATCAGTCGGCCGAGGGTGCGCTCGGCGATCACCAGGCCCTGCCGCACCTTCTCCGGTGAGCCCGACCAGACCGGGTCCTCGTGCTCCACGGAGACGAATCCGTCGTAACCGCCCTCGTAGAGCACGTCGAGCAGCCGGCGCCAGTCCACGTCGCCGAGCCCCGGGACCCGGTAGCGCCACCAGCCGCTGACCCAGGGCGACTCCCGCCCGATCAGCTGGCCGAACACCCCGAACCGGTCGCGGGCGCGCGGGTCGACCTGCGCGTCCTTGGCCTGCACGTGCCGGACCAGGTCCAGGTTCTCCTTCAGCGCCGTCACCGGGTCGATGCCGAGCCAGATCAGGTGCGAGGGGTCGAAGTTGAGGTGGAATCCGAGCCCGGCGAGCCACCGCCACAGCTCTGGGGAGTAGGCGAGGTTGGTTGGGTAGCCGTCGGGGTGCCAGCCCTCCATCGGGCAGTTCTCGACCACGAGCCGCACCCCGCGGTCCCCTGCGTAGGCGACGAGGGGCGGCAGGACCTCCTCGGCGAGCCGTAGGTTCTCGGTCACCGAGAGCGTGATGTCCCGGCCGATGAAGGTGCCCACGTACGGGCAACCGAGCAGCGCGGCCGCGTCGACGCAGCGCCGCAGGTGCCGGTGGATGCCGTCCCGGGTCTGCGGGTCGGCGTGCAGGTTGTTCTCGTAGTAGGCCACCGCCGAGATGGCCAGACCGTGCGAGGAGACAAGCTTCCGTACCCGCGTCGCGGCTGCCGCGTCGAAGCCATCGACGTCGAGATGCGAGGCCTCCCACGGCCGTCCGGGGTCGCTGGGCCAGGCCGCCACCTCGAGCCCCTGGTAGCCGTGGGCGGCCGCCCACCCGGCGATGGTGTCGAGCGACTCGCCGGGCAGGCAGGCCGTCAGGAGCCCGAGCTTCATCGCGGATCCGGCTGATAGGTGTTTCCGGCGCTGTCGCGGCCACGGGCGAGCCAGATCTGCCACCCGTCGTTGGCCGGAACGGGGAGCACCTTCACCGATGCCGGGAAGTACCGCATGGTGTAGCCGGTGCGGCGCAGGTCGCTGGTGTTCGACTCCGCCCCGTGGATGATCCGCCCGTCGTGCAGCGAGCACTGGCCGCGTTCGAGCTCGAAGTAGACCGCCCTGCTCTCGTCGACGTCGGGAATCTCGGCGTGGAAGGTCTGCGTCGTCTTGTCCGTGGGGACGTACTCGGAGAAGCCGTTGTCGTGGGTGCCCGGGATGACCCGCATACAGCCGTTGGTGCGGTTGCTCGGGCCGAGCGCGAGCCAGACCGTGACGATCCGGTCGTACTCGCTGAGCCGGCCGTTCCAGTAGGCGCTGTCCTCGTGCCAGGGCGTGGCCCGGCCCACCTTCGGGTCCTTGGAAATGAAGTGACTGGTCCACAGCGCGATGTCCGGCCCGACCAGTGGTTCGACCAGATCGAGCACCTCGTCGGAGAGCAGGAAGTCCATCAACCGCGGGTCGCGGAAGTGCGGGGTGTCCAGCTCGTCGGAGAGCTTGTCACCCTTGTCGGCGAGGTGTTCGTTGAAGATCTGCTCCAGGGTGTCGAGCCGCTCCGGGGAGAAGAGCTGGTCCCGATTGAGGTAGTAGCCGTTCGTCCGGTAGAAGTCGACCGCCTGTTGGTCCAGCACCGGTGCACCTCCTGTTGGTTGGTCGCCTGACGTGGCGACATCGTCGGGCTCGACGCTAGTTGCGCCCCGGCCGGGCGGGCGGCACCTGTCTCCGGCGTGAGTCGACCTATCTTCGGCTCTGCCTCAGGTCCGGACATCGGCGTTCGTGGCCAGCACGCGGATCAGCTCGGCGAACAGGTCGAGATCCTCGAGAAAGTCCTCCGGATCCGTCTTCGGCCGGCGGCCCTGGGTGACCATCTCGTGGAAGTACTCCAGCTCGTGGGTGTACGGATCCTTGAGGTGCGGGCGGGAGACGATGCGGTGCAGACTGTCGCCGCGGGTCTCCTCGGTCACCAGCGTGGTCGGCAGATGGCGGATGTACGGGGTGTCGTACTGCAACCGCATGGTGGCGTGCTCCCCGTACACCTCGATGTGCGCGTCGAAGCGCAGTTGCTCGTCGACGCCGGTCTCGTAGGTGACCAGGAAGTCGTCGTACTCGAGCAGTGCCGTGATGAACCGGCCGTCGCGCCACTGCCGCGCGGCGACCACGCCACGCGGCCGACCGAGCAGTTCCCGCATCGCGGACAGGTCGTGGCTACCCAGCCCGCAGAGCAACCGGTACGCGCCGGCGAGCACGTCCGGCACGTCGCCCAGCGCGTCCGTGACCAATGCCCGCCCCTTGGCCCAGCGCGCCTCGACCGCGGACCGGGGTACGTCGGAGGGCCGGTCCACGAAGACCGTCTGGTCGATCATCAGCTGGTTGCGGCCGATGATGTCGTGGACCCGCGCGTAGTTCAGCCGGCCCAGGGCGCCGATCTGCTGGCTCGCCTCGATGAACGCGGGCGCGAAGCGCCGCATGTAGCCGACCATGACCGTCGCACCCGACCGGTCCCGGGCCTCGATGATGGCCTGCGCCTCGCGGGGGCTGAGGCACATTGGCTTCTCCACCAGCACGTGGATGCCGCGGTCGAGGGCGGCGATGACCGCCTCGGCGTGGTACTCGTCGCTGTTGAGCACCAGTACGCAGTCGAGCCCGTTCTCGTCGAGCATCTCGATGTGGTCCGCGTAGCGGCGCGCGACGCCGTAGCCGCCCCCGACGCGCTCGAGCAGGCCGGGGGAAATGTCGCAGACGGCGGTCACCTCGTAGAGATCGGGGAGTGACCGCAGAACGGGGAGGTGCACGACCTGCGCGACCTCGCCCAGTCCGATGATGCCCATGGAAAGCCGGCTCAAGGCGGAACCCCTTCCGATGCAAAACGTTTGGCAACGGGTCGCCGGCAGCCTAACCGCCCCGAATCAAGCGGGGCAACCATGTCTTGTCCGGGACGGCCGTGCGCCGTAGGCTGCTCACCAGCGACTTGGCAAAACGTTTTGCAACTTCGTGGTACGTCCATCGAAGGAGGCGGCACCATAAGTGACGTCCACCCCTTGTCCCGCCGATCCCTGCTTCTCGGCGCCGCCGGTGCCGCTGGCCTGGCCACCGCCGGCGCGCTGGGCGGCCCCGCTGCGGCAGCCGCGGCACCCGCCGGCACCGGGCCGCTCGCTGCGGCCGGAGGGCAACGCCCACCACTGTGGAGACTGGCCAGACAGAACGGCCTCGCCTTCGGCACCTCGGTGGCAACCTGGCAGCTGACCGACACCGCCTACCAACATCTGGTCAGCCGGGAAGCCGCCCTGCTCTTCACCGAGGACGACCTGCTCTGGTACCGGCTCAAGCCGACGCCGGACGCCGAACTCGACTTCACCTACGCCGACCAGATCATCGCGTACGCCGAGGCACAGCGGATGGCCGTCTTCGGCGCCCACCTCGTCTGGGACGAGGGCTTCGGCGAAGGATGGACCGAGGACGACCTGTGGGGCCTGAGCGAGCAGGAGGCACGCGACCTGCTCCTCGGCACGGCCGAGGCCGTCGTCCGCCGCTACCGTGGCCGGGTCGGCGCCTGGAGCGTGGCCAATGAGGTCACCAGCCCCGAAGGCCGGCGCGGCTACCGCACCGACGTGCCGTGGTGGGAGACGATCGGCAAGTCCTACGTGGCCGACGCCTTCCATGTCGCGCACGCCGCCGATCCGTCGGCCGTGCTCGTGTTGAACGAGTTCGGCTTCGAGACCGTCAACGAGTACGGCGACGAGCCGGAACCACGCCGCCGCGCCACTCTCCAGGTCATCGACGACCTGCTCCGCGACGGCGTACCGGTGCATGCCCTTGGTGTGCAGGCGCACCTGCTCGCCGACCGGTTCGCGGACCGGTTCCGGGCCAGGGCCTACCTCAACTGGTTCTCCGAGGTCGCGGACCGTGGCCTGGACATCCTCATCACGGAACTCGACGTGCTCGACGACGGCCTGCCGGCGGACATCGCCACCCGCGACGCCGCCGTCGCCGACGTGTACCGGCGCTACCTCGACGTCGCGCTCTCGCACCGGTCCGTCAAGGCGGTGATGGCGTTCGGCCTGACCGACCGCTACACCTGGCTCGAAGAGGACTACCCCCGCGAGGACGGCGCACCGCGCCGGCCACTCGCCTTCGACGACGAGCTGGCGCCGAAGCCCGCCTACCGGGCGATCGCCAACGAGCTGAGCAACGCGCCGCGACGCTCCCCGCTGCGGAACCTGCTGCCGTGACGACCGATCGCCGCGCGCTGGTCGTCCGGGGCGGCTGGGAGGGGCACCAGCCGATCGAGACGACCGACCGGTTCGTGCCCTTCCTCCGCGACAACGGCTTCGCCGTCGAGGTGAGCGACGATCTCGCCGACTACGCGGACGCCGACCGGATGGCACGGACCGACCTGGTCGTGCAGTGCTGGACCATGGGCACCGCCACCGAGGAGCAGATCGCGGGGCTCGTGGCGGCCGTACGGGCCGGCACCGGGTTCGCCGGCTGGCACGGCGGGATCGTCGACTCGTTCCGCGCATCGACGCCGTACCTCCAGATGACCGGGGGCCAGTTCGCGGAGCACCCCGGCGGCTTCGTCGAGCACGAGATCGAGGTGGTGCCCGAACGGGCCGACCATCCGATCGTCGCCGGCATCCAGCGGCGGTGGAGTCAGGTCACCGAGCAGTACTGGATGCTGACCGACGCGGGAAACGACGTGCTGGCCACGACCCGCTTCCGCGCGACGCCCGAGACGCCGTGGCGCCAGGACGTGGTGTCCCCGGCGGTCTGGACCCGGCAGTGGGGCCTCGGCCGTGTCTTCGTCTCGACGATCGGGCACCGGCCCGAGGATCTCGACCACCAGGAGGTGCGGACGCTGACCGAGCGCGGGCTGTTGTGGGCCAGCCGGTAGCCGACGCCGGGAGTCACGGGCACTGACGCCAGGATCGGCGCCCGGCGTGGTCGGGTCAGTCCTGTGCACCGGTGGACGAGAACGCCTCCACGACCGCGAAGTAGTGATCGAGGAACGCCTGCTCTCGCACGTCGAGTGCGACCTCGTGCGGCGCCGGCACCCGGCCTTCCGTCCGGGCGCCGGAGCCGGCCTCCGGGCCGGGCTCGACGTCGTCGGCGGGCCGCCAGGTCGTGATGCCCGCCGCCGGCCCGCCCTCGCACCTGACGGCCACCTCGCCGGCGGCGAAGGAGCAGAGCGCGGGGTCGAAGAGCGTCGCCGCCGCCAGCGGGTCGTGGAACGTGACCTCTGGGCGATCAGCGAACCAGGACGCGGCCATGTCGGCGACCGGGCGCAGCAGCGGGATGTCACCGCACCGCCGGAGAAACTCGTCGGCCTTCATCTGGACCCGGGTCGTGACGTCGAGGCCGATCGAGCGGTGGACCGGTACCGCCGCGGCATAGACGCGGGCCGCCGCGTACGGATCACAGTGGATGTTCCATTCCGGGCCGGAGCCTTCGGCGAACGACCCGCCCATCATGACCAGCGACCGTAACAACGACGGAATCTGCGGGTCGACGGCGAACAGCAGCGCGACGTTCGTCAGCGGGCCGATCGCCAGCAGCGTCACCTGACCGGGGTGCGCGCGGATCGTCCGCCGCAGGAACTCCACCGCCTCGCCGGCGGGGAAGGAATCCTTGTGAGCCCATCGTGCGAGCGCGGCGGCCTGCGGGGGTGGACCCTGGACCGGTGGGCTGGCCAATGGCGCCGGCGCCCCCGGAAAGATCGGCACGCGGCGGCCCGCCGTCTGGCAGAGCACGCTGGCGAGGGCGGCCCGCTGTTCCGGCTCGGCGGTGACCGTCGTGATGCCGAGCAGATCACAGTGGGGCTGCGCCAGCAGATAGGCGAGGCACACCGCGTCGTCGATGTCGTTGCCGATGTCGGTGTCCAGCAGGACGAGATGGCGATTATCCATGGGGAACCCATTATCCAAGCAGGCACGCCGAACGCCAGAGGACATCGTCTCCCGGCCGGCTGCGGCCACCCGGGAGCTCCGGGGCCTCGGCGCGCTCAGACCCCGGAAGGCCGGGCGGCTCGCTCGACCCCGGAAGGCCGGGCGGCCCGCTCGACCATGGCCTGGGCCACCTCGCGGACCTTGCGGTTGGAGTCCTGCGACACCTTCGACAGGATTGCGAACGCCTGCTCGGGAGTGCAGCGGCGCTCGGCCATGATGATGCCCTTGGCCTGCTCGATGACCGCTCGGCTCGCCATCGCCTCCTGCATCTGCCGGGCGAGGGTGGTGGTGCTGTCGTAGAGCTGCGCGTTGGCCAGGGCCACAGCGGCGTAGGCGCCGAACGTGTTGAGGATCGAGACCGACTCGTCGTCGAAGGCGTGCGGCGTACGCGCATAGACGTTCAGCGCTCCGACGACCGCCTCCTGGATCGGCAGGCCGATCGACACGGAACTTCCCACTCCGGCCTTGCGGCCGCGGTCGGCCCAGTCCGGCCAGCGGTCCTCGGCGGCGAGGTCCGGCACCGTGACGACGGTGCCGCTGAGCGAGGCCTCCAGGCAGGGGCCACGACCCTGCGCGTACTGCCGCTCGTCGAGGTCTCGGGCCAGGTCATCGGTATAGGCGGCGGTGTGCGCGGTCTCGCCGCGCACCAGCGTGACCGACACCTCCACCGGGATGGGCAGGGCTCGTCTGGCGAGATTGGCGACGCGCTGAAGGACGCCGTCGAGACTGTTGTCCTGGAGTTTGATGCGGCCGAGTTCGGCGAAGGCGTCTGCGGGGTCGATGGAGGGTCGGGCCATGGCGCCACATCCTCACGAGCGGCGCGCGGCCGCGGGCCGAAGCCGGGTGAACGCGCGGATGGCAGCCCACGGTGGCGGGCCGCTGCACGGAGCCGCGAGGGCGGAACCGGGACCCACGCCGCTTCTTCGACGCCGGCTCGCCGCACCAATTTGGGGGATGCGGGCTACAGGACTACCAATCTACTCTTCCCGGCTGTTGAACGCCTCTGCGCGATGGGCGTGACATCCCGCCGCCGTCCGGAGCGGCGTGGCGAGTGAGCCGGGCGTGCGGGTCGTGATCAGCGTCGCAGGCAGTCCCCCACTCGCACTGCCCAGGTGCTGACGACCAGCACTGCGGGTAGGGTGGTCAACGGGTCAAGACATGCGCCCAAGGTCGCCGCCGCCAACGCGGGGCTGACCGCAACTGACCGATGCACCATCGGGAGGCGCGTTGTCGACCTTCAAGCACCCCGTCCGCCATCAGATCCGGCCCGCCGAGCCGATCATGACGCTGTCCCTGGACACCGAGGGACCGCTGATAGTGATCACCGTCAGCGGTGAAATCGACATGAGCAACGCGCACCTCATCACCGACCTGGCTGAACACGGGATCGGTCGGCGGCCCGCGCGACTCGTGCTCGATTTGTCCGGCGTGACCTTCTTCAGCGCCCATGGCATCAGCGCCCTGCTGCGCGTACAGAGCACCGCGGCCCACGCCCAGGTTGAGCTGATCCTGCGCGATGCGGCCCCCTGCGTCATCGCCATCCTGACGGCGACCGGCACACTGACGAGTCTCTGTCCGGGCCGCGGCCACCGCCATGGCGAGCAGACAGCGCGGCCCGTCGCCCAACTGGCCCCCCGGGTGTCCGCGCTGTCCAGTGTCTGACGGACACGGCGCCGGCTGAGGCGCCCTTCGCCGTGGCCCGGCCGTCCGGGATGTGCACCGCGACCGACCGGGTTCGCGCCGCAGCCCGTCAGCGACGTCTCCACGGTCCTGCGGCGGCCGACAATGACCAACCGGTGCCGCCCACCGCTCGCTCATCTGCTCGCCGCCGCCGGCGAACGTCTCTGCGTACGCCGGCCGCCACCTCAGGGGCGCGATCGGGGTGCTGCCCCCACCATGCCCACGGATGGCCCGCCGGGGCCGCCGATTGGCCTGGGCGGGCCACCGCGGCGGGAAGTCTCCCTGCCCACAGCAACGGCACCGAGGAGGACCCATGTTCAGCCACATCAAGGACCTGCAGTTCGAGGCGAAGCCGGACGGCCCGGACGCGGCGTTCGCCCGCCGGTTGCAGGAGATCCTGGGCGGCAAGTGGGGCGAGATGACCGTCGCCAACCAGTACCTCTACCAGGGCTGGAACTGTCGACTGCCCGGCAAGTACAAGGACCTGCTCCTGGACGTCGGCACCGAGGAGATGGGCCACGTCGAAATGATCGCCACCATGATCACCCGCCTGCTGGAGAACGCCCCCCTGTCCCTGCAGGAAGCCGCCGACGACAACCCCATGGTCGCCGCCGTCTACGGCGGCTCCAACCCCGCGCACTTCATCCACGGCGGCGGCGGCGCCCTGCCCACCGACAGCAACGGCGTGCCCTGGAACGCCGCGTTCATCACCGCCAGCGGCAACCTCATGGCCGACTTCCACCTCAACGCCACCGCCGAAGCACAAGGCCGCCTCCAGGTCGCCCGACTGTTCAACATGACCGACGACCCCGGCGTCAAACAGATGCTGCGCTTCCTGCTGGCCCGCGACACCATGCACCAGAACATGTGGCTCGCCGCCATCGAACAACTCAAACAGGACGGCCTGGAAGACATGCCGGTGCCCGACGCCTTCACCGACTCCAAGGAGTTCACCAAGGAGTTCAGCTACACCTACCTCGACTTCTCCCCCGGCCAGGACGCCGCCGAAGGCCGCTGGGCCTCCGGCCCCACCCCCGACGGCAAGGGCGAATTCACCTACGACCACAGCCCCCGCGCCCACGCCCCCGAACCCGTACTCGCACCCGGCGACCCCCGCCTGTACGGCACCAACCCGGGCATGGCGCGGGGCGTCGCCAACAAGGTCAAGAGCAAGCTCACCTGATCCCACCTCGCCGGGCCGCCCGGTACGCCGGGCGGCCCGGCACGCAGCTTGTCGTCCTGTAGTTCTCGGCAAGGGAGTAGTCCATGTCCTCCGTCGCCACGCCACGTCTCGTCCCCCTGTCGCGGACCCGCCGCAAGCTGGCCGTCTTCACCGCGCTGACCGTCGTCGCGCTCGCCGCCGGGCTGCCGGGCTGGACTGTCGCCGCCCTGGCACTGACCAGCCTGATGATCCCCGTCGCCGTAGCCCTCGCCGGAGGACAAGTTCTCGTGCGCGAACTGCTGCGTTTGAGGCTCACCGAAGCGGGACGGCACGTACCGACGACGCCCACCACAACGCGGGCCGAAGGGTGCCAGGTGTCTGGCGGGTCTCAAGCCGATCTTTAGTGACGGAGGTTCACAGCCGGTTGCCGCGTGATGCGTGTGAGGCGGGAAAGAGGTACCGTCGACGACGGGTCAAGACATGTGCCCGACCGGCCGTCCCGCCGCAACTGCCGTGGCGAAGGCGACAGAAATTCGAGTCCTGCCCGGAGAAAAACATGTCGCACACAATGCAGCGTTCTGGGCCTGAGGGCCACAACTTGCCATTCGGACGGCTCGTGCCAGCGGGCGAACCCATTCTGTGCGTCGCCGCGACGAGTGCGGGACCAATCACATTGATCCGCGCGTCCGGCGAGGTCGATATGAGCAGCGCCCACCTGCTCGTCGACATGGTCGCGCTGGTCGCGGCACGCCCCGCTCCGCAGCAGGTGGCGCTGGACATGTCCGAGGTCACCTTCTTCGGCGCGCACGGAATCAGCGCCCTGCTCCGGGCTCGGCACCTGGTCACGTGTGCCGGCGGCGTCCTCACGCTGCCCGCCGTATCGCCGACCGTCCGGTACATCCTCGGCGTGACGGGCGTCGGCGACCTCCTCGGCATCCAGGCTCCACCCATCCGACGAGAGGGCCTCGTCCCGCCGGTGGCGGCCGACGACACGGCCCCCAGGACGCCATGCCGACCGGTCCCCGGCCGCAGCGGTGACGGGCCGCCCCTTGCCCGCCATGCCTGAGATCGGCTCGCGTCACGGCTCGGAGGTCCCGCGGTCGGGCAGGTCCCGGCAAACCGATCACACGTGCTGCCCGAGTGCCCCTCCGTGCGGTGTGGATCGTAAAATGCTCTTCGGTAGCGCGTCTGCACAGACGTCGCGAACGAGCGTCAAGCAGCGGCGCTGGTCCTGACCCCACGTCGGGTCCTACAGCGGTCCGTTGCACGCGGGCCGCCCGCCCCGCGCTGTCCAGCTTCGTTCGAGGTCGACCGCGCCCGTTCCGCAAGGACGCCAGACGCATGCCACAGACACCCCTCGATCTCACCCAGGCCCTCATCGAGCTGGGTACGATCCGGTACGGCGAAGCGAGCCTCAACGCCGTCCTGGTCAGGATCACGGAGATCGCCAAACAGACGGTGCCCGGGTCCGAGGACGTGTCGGTGACCCTGATTCAGGGCTCCAGGTCGTACACCGCGGCGTACACCGGGGACCTGGCGTTGCGGCTCGACGAGTTGCAGTACGAGCAGGGCCGCGGCCCGTGCCTGGATGCCGCCAGCAGCGGCACCGTCATCATGGTCGAGGACATGGCCACGGAGCGCCGTTGGCCGACTTGGGCCGCGAGCGCACGCGCCACCGGGGCCGCGAGCTCTCTGTCGGTGGCTCTGCCCATCCAGGAGGCGGTGGTCGGCGCGCTGAACATCTATGGCCGGGCGCCGCGGGCCTTCACCGAGGTCGTCCAGTTGGCCCAGACCTTCGCCGGCCACGCGGCGGTCGCCGTGGCCAACGCACAGCGCTATGACAGCGCTGCCGCGCTGGCGGAGCAGATGCGCAACGCGATGCGCAGCCGTGCCGTCATCGAGCAGGCCAAGGGCATCATCATGGAACGCCGGCGGTGCAGCGCCGATGAGGCCTTCGCGGTGCTCGCCAAGATCTCCCAGGACTCCAACCAGAAGCTGCGTGATGTCGCCGAGACACTGGTGGAGCAGGCCACCCACAGGCGGCGGTCCTGAACGCTCGGGCGGCTAGGGCGCAGCCTCCGCCCACAGGACGGCGGAGGGTGCCGGCTGGGCCGGCGGGGCAGCACGAGCGGAAGCCCGGGTCACGCGGTCGATGGCGGCCAGCACCGCCGGCACGTCCAGCTCGGCGAGCGCCGTGTGCACCGCCGTGCCGTCGCCCGCCGGACGCGGCCCGACCCAGAGCGCCTCGTGACAGGGCCGGCCCGGCGGTGGGCCCCAGTGCGCGGGTGACACCGGGCCGAACAGCAGCACCGACGGGGTGGCGTACGCGGTGGCGAGGTGGCCGATGCCGGTGTCACCGCTGAGCACCAGACGAGCGTGGGCGACCAGGGTGGCCAGCTCGCCGAGACCGGTCTGCCCCGCCAGCACCGCGTCGTCGGGAAGCCCGGCCCGGCGCGCGACCTCCTCAGCAATGCCTCGCTCCCCCGGGTTGCCGGTGACCACCACCCGGTGCCCCCGCCCGGCCAGCGTCCGAGCGACCGCCGCGAAGCGCTCCGGTGGCCAGCGCCGCTGCGACGCCTTGGCGCCGGGATGCACGACGCTGACCCCGGCCGGCAGTCCACCGGCCACGGGCCGGGCCAGCGCCAGATCACCGCGGTCGGCGGGAATGCCGTACCAGGCGAGCATCCGGCACCAGCGGTCCACCTCGTGCTCGTCGGCGCGCCACGGTGGCCCGTCCTCGTGCCCGGCCTCGTGGTTGGCGAAGGCGAGCAGCCGGCGCGGCCCGACCCCGGCGAGCATGCGGTGCGACTGCGGCCCTCGGCCGTGCAGGTTGACCGCCAGCTCCGGCGGCGGGCCGGGCCACCTCAGGTGGCCCAGCCCGTCCGCCTCGACCAACCGGTCCACGCCGCCCACCAGGTCGATCAGCGGGCTCAGCCACCGGGGCGCGACCAGCGCCAGCTCCTCGTCGGGGTACGCGGCGCGTAGCGCGCGGAGGGCCGGCACCCCGGCGGCGAGATCGCCGACGCCGAGCGCCCGCAGCACCAGGATCACGGGTACGACGACTCCTGCTCGGCGCAGACCACCAGTTCGCGTACCGCACAGCCGGGCGGTTGCCCGAGCGCGAACAGGACCGCCTCGGCCGTGTCCGCCGGGTCGTTGAGCACGGCGTCCGGCCCGGGCTTGTACCTGTCGTCCCGGTCGTCGAAGAACGCGGTCCGCATGCCGCCGGGGATGAGCAGCGTGACGCCCACCGCGCCGGCCAGCTCGGCCGCGAGAGCCCGGGTGAAGCCGACCACGCCGAACTTCGCGGCGCAGTACGCGGTCGCGTCGCTGACCGCCTTGACACCCAGTGTGGACGCCACGGTGACCACCGTGCCGTGCGAGCGTTCCAGGTGCGGCACCGCCGCCCGGACCACCGCGGCCGTGCCGAGCAGGTTGATCGCGACGATCCGGTCCCAGGTCTCGCCCGGCACGTCGGTCAGTCGGCCCGGCACGTCCATGCCGGCGGCGGTCACCACGCCGTCCAGGCCACCGGCCTGCTCGGCGATGCGCCGGGTGGCGTCCTCGGCGGCCCGGGCGTCGGCCAGGTCGCACTCGACCCAGGGCACCTCGACGCCCGGAGGCCGGCGGTCCAGCACGTACGGCCGTCCGCCGGCCTTGGCCACCGCGGTCACCACGGCCGCGCCGAGGCCGCTGGATCCGCCGGTGACCAGGATGGTCCTGCCGTTCATGTCCCTGCTCATACCGCTCCCCTGACGAGGTGAAGGCCGCGCTGACGCGCGGCGGAGATGGTGGCGGTGGTCGACCGGCCGGCGAGGTACGGGACGGTGACGACCTTTCCGCCCCAGCGGTGGATCAGTTCCGCCTCGGGCAGCTCGGGGCTGCCGTCCCCGGCGTAGTCGCCGCCCTTGACCCAGACGTCCGGCCGCAGCCGTGCCAGCACCTGGTGCGGGGTCGGCTCGTCGAAGACCACCACCGCGTCGACGCAGTCGAGTGCGGCCAGGAGACGGGCGCGGTCCTCCTCCGGGTTGACCGGACGATCCGGTCCCTTGAGCCCCCGGACACCGCGGTCGGAGTTGAGGCACACCACCAGGCAGTCGCCGAGGCGGCGGGCCGCCTGGAGGGTGGCGACGTGCCCGGCGTGCAGGACATCGAAGCAGCCGCCGGTGGCGACGACGGTCCCGCCGTCGGCGCGTACCGTCGCCAGCACCTGTTCGGCGGTACGCGCCGCGGCCGGCCTCGGGTCGCGGTCCGGCGCGCGGTGCAACCCCGTGGCCCCGCCCGTCGCCACGTACTCCGACGCGGCGGCGACCGCCATGCCGACCGCCTCGGAGATCGCCGCGCCGTCGCCGAGCGCGAGGGCGGCGGAGGCGGCGAACCGGTCCCCGGCGCCGCACGTGTCCTCGACGCGGTCGAGGGGGGTTGGTGGCGGGACGACCAGTGGCGTGCTGCCGGAGTGGCAGAGCACCGCGCCGTCCGGTCCCATCGTCACCGCGACCGCTCCGACCCGCCAGCGGCGCCGCAACTCCTGCCCGGCCCGGGTGGCGGTGGAGAGCGCGGAACCGCCGCCCGCGTCGCCGGTGAGGTGCCGCAGCTCCGCCAGGTTCGGCGTGGTCAGCCGGACCCCCGGCACGGCGGCCGGGCCACGCGGGTGCGGGTCCCACACGATCGGCGCGGATGCTTCGGCGAGCGCCGCGCGCAGCACGGGTTGCCGTACCAGCCCCCGGCCGTAGTCGCTGACCAGGATGGCTCGGGCCTGGGACAGCAGCTCCAGCACGGCCTCCGGCGGTTCGTCCGGCGGCTGTGGCTCACCGCCCCGGTCCAGGCGGAGCAGGGTCTGTCCGCCGGCCATGAGCCGGACCTTCTCGCCGGTCGCGCCGGGCAGGCGCAGCGGATAGACGTCGACCCCGGCGGTGCTCAGCAGGTCGGCCAGGCGGGCGCCACCGGCGTCCCCCGCCAGCCCGGTGACCAACGCGACCTCGGTGCCGTGCGCGGCCGCGAGCAGGGCGGCCAGGCCGGCGCCACCGGGGCGGTCCACGGCCGAGCGTTCGTCGAGCACCGGCGCGGGGGCGTCCGGGCAGATCCGGTTGACCGTCCCGGTGACGTCCCGGTCCAGCAGGGTGTCGCCGACCACGACGAGCCGCCCGGTCACGACGCCGCCCAGCCGGTGCCGGTGAAACCCCGCCCGTTGTGCGGATGCCCGTTGTGCGGATTGCCGTTGTGCGGATGTCCGTTCGTCCGGTGGCCCACCGTCTCCGGTGCCGGCGACCCGACCTGGACCGGCGCGGCCGGATCGGTCCGCACCGGCGGCACGGGGACGGTCCGCAGCTGTCGGACCAACGGCAGCGCCTGGTCGACGAACTCGCAGAGCAGGTGCGTCGAGACCAGGTGCAGCTCCTGCACCACCTGACTGTCCGGGGACGGCACGGCGAGCACGTCGTCGCACAGATCGGCGAGGGGATTCGGGGCCGGGCCGGTGAAGGCCCAGCAGCGCAGGCCGGTCTGGCGGCCGGCGCGGGCGGCCGTGAGCAGGTTCCTGCTGCTGCCGCTGCTGGACATGAGCAGAAGGATGTCGTCGCGGCGGCCGTGGGCGCGGACCTGGCGGGCGAAGACCTCCTCGTAGCCGTAGTCGTTCCCGATCGCGGTCAACGCGGAGGTCTCCGCGTGCAGGGCGATGGCGGACAGCGGCTCCCGGTCGTCGCGGAGCTTTCCGACCAGTTCGGCGGTGAGATGCTGGGCCTCGGCGGCGCTGCCACCGTTGCCGGCCACCAGGATCCGCCCGCCCCGGGCGAGGGTCCAGGCCAGCTCGTCGCCCCAGACCGCGAGTCGTTCGGCCTCCCTGCGATAGGGCAGCAGCGCTGCGGCGAGCCCGGCGAGGTGCGCGTCGAGGGTGTCGTGGCGGGTCATCACGCCACCGCCCCGGCGGGACGGGTGAGCGTGGCCACCGCCGCGTAGACGCCGCCGAGCTGCTCGGCGCAGCGTTTCCAGGAGTACAGGCAACGAATCCGGTCCAGCGCCGCCGAGGCGTACGCGAAGCGGCGAACGTTGTCGGCGAGAAGCCGCCGGATCGCGGCGCCCAGCGCGCGGGGATCGCGCGGTGGCACCAGGTCACCGGTCAACCCGTCCACGATGGTGTCGGCGATCCCGCCGACGTTCGTGCCGATCACCGGCACCCCGCACGCCATCCCCTCCAGGGGGGTGAGCCCGAACGGCTCGTACCAGGGGGCGGCGACCAGCACGTCCGCCGAGCGGTACCAGGCGGCCATCTCCTCCCGGGGCACGCCGCCGACCAGCTTGACCCGGTCGGCGACCCCGCACGACTCGGCCAGCGCGGAGAGCCGACGGGCGAAGGTGTCGGCCGCGAGCAGATCGGCCGGCGGGCCGCCGACCACCACGCACTCGGCGTTCGGCACCGTGCGCAGCGCGCGGACCACCTCCAGGAAGCCCTTGCGCTCCACCATGCGGCCGACGGTGAGGATGCGTGCGCCAGCCGGGCCACGCGGCGCGACCGGGCCGTCCGGACGGAACACCTGCTGGTTGACGCCGGAGGGGACCAGCGTCATCCGGGATCGCGGCACTCCCATCCGCACCAGCTCCCGGACCTCGTCCGCGCACTGCACGATGACCTGGTCGACGGCCCGACCGAGCGCACGCTCGTAGCCGATCCGCCCCGGCGGGCTGGTGTCCATGCTGCCCTGGTGACGCCGTTTCACCGTGCCCAACGCGTGGTACGTGAGCACGCTCGGCACCCCGATGCGGCGCCCGGCGTGCACGGTGGCCAGCCCGCTCATCCAGAAGTGCGCGTGGGCGACCTCCGGAGTCCAGTCGCCGCGCCGCCAGGTGTCCGCCAGCCAGCTGCCGAACTCGCCCAGGTACGGCAGCAGCTCGTCCTTGGGCACCCGGGACGGCGGGCCGGCCGGCACGTGCCAGACCTGGTAGCCGTCGGGCGTGGACACCGCCTCGGGCAGGGCGGCGGAGTCGCGGCGGGTGTAGACCCGCACCTCGTGGCCCTCACCGACCAGCGCAGCCGCCAACTCCGCCACGTGGGTGTTCTGGCCGCCGGCGTCCTCCTCCCCGAGGACGGCCAGTGGACTGGCGTGTTCCGAAATCATCGCGACCCGCATGTCTCCTCCTCCAGCAGCCGGTCCCAGTCAGCGAGGAACCGGTCGAGCCCGTACCGTTGCTTCGTCATCTCGCGGGCCCGCGCTCCCAGCCGGTGTGCCGCGTCGCGGTCACCGGCGAGCCAGCGGGCCGCCTCGACCAGCGTGTCGACCCTGGTGGACAGCACCCCCGCGTCCGGCGGGACGGCGTCGACGGCCTCGGTGGTCGCGAGGGCGATCACCGGCATCCCGATGGCCATCGCCTCGATCAGGCTCAGCCCGAGCGACGTCCACCGGCACAGGTGCAGATACGCCCGTCGCCGGGCGAGCTCGGCATGCATGCGGTCCTGCGGCAGGTCCTCGTGGCCGGTCACCGGGCCGCCCCGGTCACCGGCGGCGGCCAGCGCGTCGGGCAGGCCCGCCACGCCCATGCCGTAGACGTCCAGTGGAGCCACCGCGGCGAACCGCGGCATCAGGTCGGTGCCGGTGACCCGCCAGCGCCGTACCGGCTCGTTGGTCACCACCGCGAGCCGGTCCAGGTCGCCGGTCCACTCCACGCTCGGTGCCACGATGCCGTGCTCGATGACGGCGGTGCGGGTGCCGCCGTTGTCCCAGAACAGCTCGTTGAAGTGGGTGACGTGGGTCAGCAGGAGTTCGTCGCGGTCGGCCATCGGGTGCCGGGTGTTCGGCACGTCGCCCTTGGGGGTGTTGTGCTCCACGTAGACCGCCGGCAGGTCGCGGCCGGGTCGGCGTCCGAGCCACCGCTCGGCCAGCTCCAGTTCCTCGGGCCGTTGCAGCACGACCAGGTCGACCTCGGTCCGCCCCAACTCGTCGGGGGTCACCTCGAGAGCGTTCGCCGGCCAGACGTACGTCCGCGCCCGGCCCAGCCCGTACGGGCCACGGTCGGGGGTGACCGGGACCAGGTACCGGTGTCTTCCGTGCACGAACGACGTCGTCCAGGAGCCGTGCACGTGCCACAGCAGTACGTTCATCTCTCTCCTCGATGGCGGCTGTCGGGGCGGAGCGTGGCGGGTCAGCAAGGCGGGCCAGGGGCGAGGACCCGTACGGCCGCGACCACCTCGGCGGGGTCGACGTTGGACAGGCAGGGGTGGCCGGCGAGCGGGCAGACAGCCGCCCGGGTGTCGCGGCAGGCCGCCCCGGCGTCGCCGAGGCGGACGGTCGGCACCCGGTACGGCGCCCACTGCCCGAACGGGACGGTCGGGGCGAACAGGCTGACCACCGGTACGCCGACCGCGGCGGCGAGGTGGGCCGGCCCGGTGTTGCCGACCACCACGCAGCGGGCGCCGGCCAGGATCCGGGCGAGCCCGGCCAGGTCGACCGCCCCGCCGAGGTCGGTGCCGCCGGCCGCGCTGACCCGGGCCGTGACTTCCCGCTCGTCCGCTCCGCCGGTGACGACGACACGGTGGCCGTCGGCGACCAGGGCGGCGACGATGTCGGCGCAGTGGTGGGCCGGGCAGGCCCGGGCGGGCACCGACGAGCCGGGGTGCACCACCACGTAGTCGCCGGTCGGCAGCACCGTCGTCGGGGCCACGGGGAGGTCGTCTCGCAGCCGCAGTGCCGGCTCGTCGCCCGGTGCGAGCGCGAATCCGGCTGCGGCGGCGAGGGAGATCGCGCGTTCCGGCTCGGGCACACCGACGGGCACCCGGTGCCGGACGTCCAGCAGGGAGCCCGGGTAGTCGTCGCTGATCGCGCTGATCCGGGGGACGCCGGCCATCCGCAACAGCAGCGCGAGGGGCAGCGGCGACTGGTGGTACGAGGTGAAGACGACCGCCTCGCCGGCGCCGACCTGGGCCAGTCGGCCGGTGAGCGCGCGGATGTCCGCCGGGTCGACCGGTCCGGGTGAGCGGTCGATCCAGGGCAGCGGCCACTCGATCAGCTCGTCGACACCGGGCAGCAGCTCGGCTGCGGCCCGGCCGCGTGGCCCGCAGAGGAGCACGACCCGCTGCGCGCCGGCTGCGACGGCCCGGATCCCCGGGCCGGTGACCAGCAGGTCCCCGATGGAGTCGCTGCGGACCACCAGGATGGTGCCGGATCGCCCGGTACGGGCTCCGGACGGACGGACGGCGCGCATCCGGCGCAGGATCTCGTCCACCGCTGCGGGGAGGTCGGGGGCCACCGTGGGCGCCGCGTCGATCTCCTCGGGGCGGGTGACCGGGGTGGGCACCAGGATGCCGGTGGCCCCGGCGGCGAGCGCCGCGGACATGTCCCGGCCGATGTCGCCGACCAGGACGCAGCGCCGCGCGGTGGTGCCGAGCGACCGGGCGGCGGCGTACACCAGGCCGGGGGCCGGCTTACGGCAGGCGCAGCGGTCGGTCTCGTCGTGCGGGCAGATCGCCCAGTCGTCGAAGGGACCGAGCAGTTCCTCGATTCGCGCGTGCACCGCGTGCATCTGCCGCTCGGTGAACAGGCCACGGGCCAGTCCGGACTGGTTGGTGACCACGGCGAGGCGGAGCCCGGCGGCGCGCAGCCGGTCGAGGGCCGGTCGGGCGCCCGGCACCGGCCGGACCTTCTCCGGGTCGCCGTTGTAGGGCACGTCCTCCACGAGCGTGCCGTCCCGGTCGAGCAGCACCGCGTCGTAGAGTGCGGGACCGAGCGGCGTCATGCCGCATCCGTCGCATCGTGCGGGCGCGGTGCGGGCCCGTCCGTCGTCACCGGCCGGCCTGCCGCGACCACCGCCCCGGCGGGCACGGCGCGCGTCCGCCACCATCCGCCCACCCAACGGGCCACCGCGAGCGGCGGGATGAGCGCGCTGGTCACGAGCATGGTGAGGACCTCGTCCCGGGTTCGGGGGCCCGGCACGACGCGGACCCGGGCGAACTCGGCGGTGCCGGTCGCCCAGCCCAGCGCCGCCACACCGGCCACCACGCCGACAGCGCGCCGCCGGCCCTGCGGAGGGCGCAGGGCGTGCAGCATCAGGCCGACCAGCGCGACCGCGCCGGCCGCGGTGACTGCGACGTGCCGCAACCGCCGGCCGGGGGGCAGGTCGAGCTGCCTGCGCCAGGTACGGCCGTACAGCCGGCGCAGCAGCGCGTCGTCGGCGTTCCCCCGCTGGGTGCGCAGGCTGACCCAGCGGCTCTCCGGGCGTACCGGATGGGTCACCCGGCGCTCGCCCCGGACCAGGTCCCAGCCGGCGAGCCGGACCCGGTGGGCCAGCTCGGCGTCCTCGCGGTAGGCGCGGGGGAAGCGTTCGTCGAAGCCCCCGACGGCGGCCAGCGCCGCCCGCCGGTAGGCCATGTCGGCGGTGATCCACCGCCCCTCGGCGAGGCCGGCGGTGCCGCGTTCCCAGTCGGTCGGGCGGCGGCCCGCCGGCAGCGGCACCACCACCACGCCCTGCACGCCCCCCACCCGGTCGGCCACGGCGAGGTCGTCGCGCAGCCGCCGGGCCCAGTCCGGGGCCGGCACCACGTCGTCGTCGAGGAAGGCCACCCACCGGCCGCAGGACTCCAACCAGCCCAGGTTGCGGGCCGCTGCCGGGCCGGCGCCGCGACCGTGCAGCACCTTCGTGTACGCCGCCGGGGCGCCCGGCACCGCCAGCTCGCCGGTGTCGTCGCGGCGGTCGTCGATCAGCAGCAGCTCGACCTCCGGCAGCTCGGCGAGCTGGCCGGCGAGGGCGTCCAGCAGGATGGCGAGGCTGGGCCGGCCGAGCGTGGGCACGACGATGCTGATCATCGGTTGCCAGCCAGCGCGCGCCGGTGCACCGCGAACGGTCCCAGGGCTAGCAGGTCGACCGGCGCGGAGCCGAACAGCTCCATCGCCTCGCGGGGCGTGTCCACCATGGGACGGCCGGCGGTGTTCAGCGAGGTGTTCACCACCACCGGCAGCCCGGTGAGCCGCTCGAACCCGGCCAGCAGCTCGGCCACCAGTGGCTCGGTCTCGGGGTGGACGGTCTGCACCCGGGCCGTGCCGTCGACGTGGGTGACGGCCGGAATCCGATCGCGCCACTCCGGCTTCACCCGGTGCACGAAGAGCATGTAGGGGCTGGGGTACGCCCCCTCGAAGATGTCCGCGAAACGGTCCGCGTGAACCATCGGGGCGATCGGCCGGAACTGCTCCCGGCCCTTGACGTCGTTCATCCGGGTGGTGGTCGCCGGGTCACCGGGGTGAGCGAGCAACGACCGGTGGCCCAGTGCCCGAGGGCCGTACTCGCTGCGTCCCTGATACCAGGCGACGATCCCGTTGTCGGCGAGCACCCGGGCGGCCTCGGCGGCGATCGAATCCGGCCGGGTGTACGGCAGCGCCGCCCGGCGCAGCTCGGCCTCCAACTCCTCGTCCGACCAACCCCGACCGAGGTCCACCCCGGCCATGGGCGTCGACCGGTCGCCCAGCTCGCCGGCCACGTGCAGGGCCGCGCCCAGCGCGGTGCCCGCGTCGCCGGCCGCCGGCTGGACCCAGACGTCCCGGTACGGCCCCTCGGCGGCGATCCGCGCGTTGGCCACGCAGTTCAGCGCCACCCCGCCCGCCATCGCCAGGGTGGTGGGGCCGCCCGCGGCCTCGTACAGCCAGCGGGACAGGTCGAGGATGATCTCCTCCAGCCTGGCCTGCACGCTGGCGGCCAGGTCGGCGTGGTCGTCGCCCATCTCCCCGTCGACGGTCCGCGCCTTGGCGAGGCTGGCCCAGTCGATCGTCTCGATGCGGAAGCCGCCGTCATCGGTGACCCGGACCATCTCACGGAGTGTGCCGAGGTGCCGTGGCCGGCCGTAGGACGCCAGTGCCATCACCTTGTACTCGTCGCTGGAGTGCAGGAAACCGAGGTGGCGGGTCAGGTCCTCGTAGAGCAGGCCGAGCGAGTGCGGGAGCTGCTGTGAGTACAGCGAGGACAACCGTCCGTCGCGGTAGACGCCGGCCAGGTGGCTGGCCACCTCGCCGCGCCCGTCAAGCACCAGCACTGCGGTGTCGTCGCCGGCCGTCGGGGCAGCCAACCCGGCGGACGCGGCGTGTGCCACGTGGTGCGGCACGAACCGCACCTTTCCCGGGTCCAGCCCGGGCAGTGCGGCGGCGAGGAACTGCGGGGCCCGCCGCGCGTAGTCGACGCGCAACCAGTCCCACGGGTCGTTGAGTCCCAGCTCGGCCATGTCGCCGCAGAGTCCGGGGTCGAAGGAGTACGCGACCGCGTCGAGGCTGTCGACGTCCACCCCGGTGCTGGCCAGACACCAGGCGGCGGACAACTCGGGCAGCTCCCAGGCGGAGAAGGGAACGGGTCGCTTGCCGTGCTTGCGGCGGCTGAACCGCTCCTCTTCGGCGGCGGCGACCACCCGACCGTCGACCACCAGGGCAGCTGCGGGATCGTGGAAGATCGCATTGATGCCAAGAACGCGCATGGGCAGACCCCTACCCCCTCGGATCCGCCCCAACCTGTAGATCATCGACTTCTTCGCGGGGGTGCGTCCGGTGTGGAGATTGCGGCCCCCGACGGCGCCCTGATCACGGCTCAAACCTGGGCGAACAGTTCGCGTGGCCCCGCCACCTCGCCTACATTCGACATGATGGATGCCTTGCCGACGGCGCGGCCCGGTACCGCTGTGCGGATCCTGGCCACCACCGACCTGGGCGCGGCGTTCGTGCCACTGCGGACGAGCTACGGCACCGCGGGCACCTGCGCTGGCCTGGCGGAGCTGCTGGAGTGGGAGCGGGAGTCGCAACCGACCTTGTGGCTGGACGCGGGTGATCTTGCCGTCGGGCCGGTGCAACCGCTGCTCGGGCGCCGGCCATGGCAGGAGCTGGCGCAGTTGCCTGTCGACGCGGCCGCCGCGGGCAACCACGAATTCGACGAGGGCGTGCCGGCGCTGCGGGTGGCTGCCGGGCTGTTGCCCTATCCGCTGCTGTGCGCGAACGTCGACGTCGGCCTACCAGCGTCCACGATCATCGACACCTCCGGCGGTCCCGTCGGTGTGGTCGGCGTGACCCACCCGTTCACGCACCGGTTCGCCATCGCCCCGCCGCCGCTCGACGGCTGGCCACAACGAGTTGCCGAGCTATGCGTCGACCTGCGCGCCGACGGCGCTCGCTGGGTGGTCGTCCTGCTGCACGACGGTGTGGACTGGTGGCCGCAGCCGGGCAGCACCGCCACGGGCGCCCGGAGCGACCGGCTGGCCGAGCTCACCAGGCCCTGGATCAGCAGCGTCGATCTCGTCCTGGGCGGGCACACCCCCGGCTCCTGGGTGGGCACACTCGGTGGTGTCCCGTTCGGGCATCCGCACATCTTCGCGGCGTCCGTCCTCGTGGCCGACCTGCCGTCCGGCGCCGGCCGCGCCCGGATCCGTGGCGTTCACCCGGTGCCCGGCCGACGACCGCCGCGACGCGATCCGGCCGTCGACGCCCTCGATGCGGCGGCCGCGAACGTTCTCGGGCAGAGCCGACACGACTGGTTGGGCCGTACCGGCGCGACGCACTACCTTCCCCGCCTCATCGCTCGCGCGCTGCACGAGAGCACCGGGGCGGACGCCGGGCTGGTCCTCGCCAGCGAGCACACCAACCAGGGCGCGGTGGACGGCGCGGTGGCCGCGCTGCCCGCCGGGCCGGTCACCGAACTGGACCTCATGCGCCTGTTCGGGCAGGCGGACGACCGCCCAGCGGTGATCCACCTACGGCCGGGCGAGTACCGCACGCTCCTGCGAGCCGTGACCGCCGTGGCCGACCCGGCCAATTCCGCCGGCGATCATGTCTGGTGGAACTGGGGCCGGATGCCGCCCGGCATCAGCACCGGCGCCGCCGAGCCCACCACGGTCGCGGTGGCACCGTTTCTCGTGCCTCGTCTCGCCGAACTGCTCGACCGCCCCCTGGACAGCGAGTTGGCGAGCGTCGGGGCTCGCCAGGCACTGCTCGCCGTCCTGCCGTGAGTCGGAAGCCAGCGGGTCGGCACAGGTTTATCCGGCAATCATCGGGTAACGGCAGAAGGTGACCGCTGCCGATCAAATGCCCAATCCCAGCCCGCAGGAGCAGCCCTACCCCGGCGAGACCGCCGGCATGGACCCGCGGCCCCGCGACGAGATGGCCGAATACACCGGCCGCGACCTGCTCCGAGGCAGGCGAGCCCTGGTGACCGGTGGTGACTCGGGCATCGGGCGTGCCGTCGCGGTCGCCTTCGCCAAGGAAGGCGCGGACGTCGCCGTGGCCTACCTCAGCGAGGACGACGACGCCCGACGGACCGCCGAACTGGTCGAGGCGACGGGACAGCGGTGCGTGCTGCTCCCGGGCGACCTGGCCGACCCCCGGCACTGCGCGGAGGTGGTCACCCGTGCGGTGCGAGAACTCGGCGGTCTGGATCTCCTGGTGAACAACGTCGCCTACCAACAGAACGCCAACTCGCTCACCGAAATCTCCGAAGAGCAGTGGCAGCGGACCTTCGCCGTGAACATCCACAGCTACTACCGGGTGACCAAGGCGGCCCTCGACCACCTACCGGAGAATTCGGCGATCATCAACACGGCCTCGATCAACGGCCTCAAGGGCAACGGCCATCTGATCGACTACTCGGCCACCAAGGGCGCGATCATCGCCCTTACCTACTCCCTCGCCCAATCCCTGATCAAGAAGCGAATCCGCGTCAACTGTGTCGCCCCCGGACCGGTCTGGACGCCCCTGATCCCGGCCACGTTCCCCGCGGACAAGGTGCAGGAGTTCGGCCAGCAGGTGCCGATGGGACGCGCCGCGCAACCGGACGAGATCGCGCCCTCGTACGTGTTCTTCGCCAGCGACCAACTGTCGTCCTACTACACGGGCGAAGTGCTCGCCCCGATCGGCGGCATCATCCTTCCCGGCTGACGACCGGCGGAACCCCGCTTCTCCGAGCCCGATCGGTGAGATGGTGACGGACAGCAGCGGCACGGACCGGTCAAGGAGAACGGCATGCGGATCGGATACAAGCTGTCCACCGAGGGATTCGGCCCGAAGGAGATCATCCGGCAGGCGGTCCGCGCCGAGCAGGTGGGCTTCGACTTCGTGGAGATGAGCGACCACTACCACCCGTGGCTGGATGTCCAGGGTCACTCGTCGTTCACCTGGACGGTGTTCGGGGCGATCGCCGCGCAGACCGACCGGATCGGCCTGGCCACCGGGGTGACCTGCCCGACGGTGCGCTACCACCCGGCGATCATCGCGCAGGCGGCTGCCACTCTGGCGATCATCTCCGACGGCCGGTTCACCCTCGGCGTGGGCGCCGGCGAACGGCTCAACGAGCACGTCGTCGGCCAGGGCTTCCCCAGCGCGCGCGGGCGGCACGAGCGGCTGCGGGAGGCGTTGGAGATCATCCGGTTGCTGTGGTCCGGCGGCTACCAGTCCTACGAGGGCAAACACCTCCAGTTGGAGGACGCGCGGGTGTTCGACCTGCCGGAGCAGGCGCCCGTCATCGCCGTCGCGGCCAGCGGCCCCGCGTCGGTGGCGATCGCCGCTGAGCTCGGTGACGGGCTGTTCGCCACCGAGCCCGAACCCGACCTCGTGCAGGCCTACCAGCGCGGCGGCGGGACCGGGCCGCGCTACGCCGAGGTGCCGGTGGCGTGGGCGGCCGACGAGCAGCAGGCGGTGCAGGCGGCCTGGGAGACCAGCCGGTGGGCGGTCACCGGTTGGAAGGTGATGAGTGAGCTGCCCAACCCGGTCAACTTCGACGCCGCGTCCGGCACGGTCACCGAGGACGACATCCGGCAGCAGTTCGCGGTCGGCCCCGACCCCGAGACCCACGTCCAGGCCGTGCGCAAGTTCGTGGACGCGGGCTTCGACCACCTCGTGCTGCAGAACGCCGGCCCTGACCCCGACGGTTTCCTCGACTTCTTCCGCGACACTCTGGCCGACCGCCTCCGCGCGCTCAGCTGATGGTCGCCAGCAGGTCGCGGCAGGCCTGCTCGCAGGCCCGGCACACGTCGGCGCAGATCCGGCAGTGTTCGTGCATCTGTGCGTGCCTGGCGCACTCGTCACCGCAGGACCTGCAGGCGGTGGCGCAGGCCTCCAGCAGGGTGCGGGTGATGTTGGCGTCATAGCCGGTGTGCCGGGACAGCACCCGGGCGGTGGTGGTGCAGATGTCGGCGCAGTCCAGGTCGGTACGCACACACTTGGTCAACTCGGCGACGCTGTCCTCGCTCAGGCAGGCGTCCGCGCAGGCCGTGCACGCCTGCGCGCAGCCGTTGAGCGTGTCGATGGTCGCGGCCAGCTTCGCCCGGTCGAGGTTGATCGACTTCGGATAGGTCTCCAGCATCGACATGGTGATCGTCATGGTCATCTCCTTGATCGGCTTGCGGTCCACCTGCGCTACCCGCCTGTGTCCTGGCCATGCCCGAGGCTGCCGAGGAGCCTGTGCGGGCCGGCATGGCCGGCCCCGTCAGTCGGCGACGACAAGTGCCTGCGGGGCGGCCTGCTTCATCCGGCTACGCAGCCACTTGAGCTGGATCGCCGTCTCCCCCTCGCAGCCCTGCACCGTCGCGAGCAGGTCCTTGTCCCGGACCCCGTAGGCGGCCTGTCCGACGACGGTCCAGGCGATGTCGCACTCGGCCGCCATCAGGTACAGGTCCTGGAGGTCACGCAGGAGACCAAGGCCGCCGGTGCGGGTGCCGGTGAACAGCTGCGAGTGCAGCCGGTCGGGTTCGGCCGGGGCGTCCTCGGAGTAGCGGGCGGCGAACGGGCGCAGCTGTTCGGCGTGCGCGTCGCAGCGCTGGGCCTGCTGCTGGCAGAGGTGCTGGACGTCGGGCTCGTCGGCGTGGGCCTCGGCGACCTGCCGGAACGCGTCGGCGAGGTTGACCTGTGCGCGGTGCAGCAGACCGAGGTAGTGGGCGAGGTGCACGACTCACTCCTTCCCGCTGGTGGCCTGGGCGGCCGGTCCGCCGACGGTCGCCGGCACGTCGGCGTCCGGGGGCGGCTCGCTGCCGCCGACCGTCGGCGCCGGCGAGGGTACGCCCCGCCCGTCGGCGAGTTTCGCCACCGCGACGGCGGCCACCTTGAAGATGGGCTGCTTGGAGACGGCGTCCCAGGCGGTGATGGTCAGCTCGTTGGCCGCGCGCGGTGTGCGCTCGGCCGGGTCCTGGTCGAAGTAGCCGTAGTGGAACGGCAGGAACACCACGCCGGGGCGGATGCCGCAGAGCCGGGCGCGCGCCTGGATCGCGCCGCGAGCGGAGGAGACGCCGACCAGGTCACCCTCGACGATGCCGAGCCGGTCGGCGTCGGCCGGGTTGAGCTCCACCCACACCTCCGGGGCGGCCTGGTTGAGCTGCGGGGCTCGGCCGGTCTTGGTACGGGTGTGGAACTGGTAGACGGTACGCCCGGTGGTGAGCAGCATCGGGTGTTCCTCGTCGGGCACCTCGGGTGAGGGCTGGTAGTCGACGACGTGCAGGAACGCCCGTCCGTTCGGCTCCTTGGCGCGGTACTCGGGTTCGGTGAACTCGGCGCCCGTGGCGAGATCCTGGCCGTACGTCTCGCAGTAGTCGGGGTCGGTGTTGAACCGGCCGTCGGTGTAGAGCCGCTCGGTGCCGTCAGGGTGGTCGTCGTTGCAGGGCCACTGGATGCCGGAGCCGCCGCGCAGCCGCTCGTAGGTGATGCCGCTGTAGTCGCAGGGACGCCCCCGGGAACACTCCTTCCACGCCTCGAACACCTCCTCCGGCCCGGTCCACCGGATCAGTGGCGCGCCGTCGCGGTCGCGGAAGTCCATCCGTCGCGCGTAATCGAGGAAGATGTCCAGGTCGGCGCGGGCCTCGCCGGGCGGGTCGACGGCCTTCTCCGAGATGTGCACGGTGCGGTCGACGCTGGTGAAGGTGCCGGTCTTCTCACCCCAGGTCGCGGCGGGCAGCACCACGTCGGCCAGCTCGGCGGTCTCGGTCAGGAACAGATCCTGCACCACCACGAACAGCTCCGGCTGCTTGAGGATCCGCCGGATGCGCGACAGGTCGGGAAGGGATACCGCCGGGTTGGTGGCGGAGATCCAGAGCAGTTTGATCGAGCCCTGCTCCGCGTACCGGAAGATCTGCATGGCGTGCGTCGGCGGCGCCCAGTGCGGGATGGTGTCGACCTCGACGTTCCACAGCCGTGCCAGCTCCGCGATGTGCTGCTCGTTGTCCCAGTTCCGGAGGCCGGGCAGGTCGCCGTCGGCGCCGGTTTCCCGGGTGTTCTGTGCCGTGGGCTGGCCGTTCATCTGGTAGATCCCCGCGCCCGGGCGACCGATCATGCCCCGGACCAGGTGCACGTTGTTGACGGCGCAGGAGGCGGCGGTGGCCTGGTTGGACTGGTAGAAGCCCTGGAGAACCGTCGACAGCAGCCGCTGGCAGGTGCCGAGCAACTCGGCGGCCCGCTCCACGTCGGCGGCCCGAACGTCGCAGATGTCGGCCACCCGACTGGGTGGATAACCGTCGACCGTCCGGCACAGCTCCTCGAACCCGAGTGTGTGCGCGTCGACGTAGTCGGGGTCGTACCAACCCCGCTGGATGATCTCGCGGAGCAGCCCGTTCATCAGCGCCATGTTCGTGCCGTTGCGGACGGCGAGGTGCAGGTCGGCCTCCCGCGCGACCGGCGTGGCCCGCGGGTCGACCGCGAGCATCGCCGGCGGGTTCGGCCCACGCCGCCGGTCCAGCATCCGCATCCAGAGCACCGTCTGGGTCTCGGCGACGTTGTGGCCCCACAGCGCGATCGCGTCGCAGTGGTCGACGTCGGTGTACGAGCCGGGCTGCCCGTCGGTGCCGAAGCTGGCCTTCAGCGCCGCCGCGGCCGTGGCGGTGCACAACCGGGTGTTGCCGTCCATGTGCGGTGTGCCCAGACCGGCCTTTCCGATCACGCCGAGGGTGTAGTACTCCTCCAGGAACAGCTGCCCGGTGGTGTAGAAGCCGAAGTGACCCCAGCCGCCCGGCCCGTCCAGCAGCTCCTTCGAGCGGGCGACGACCCGGCCCATCGCCGTGTCCCAGTCCGTCTCCACCAGGCGGTCACCGTCGCGGACCAGCGGGCGGGTCAGCCGGTCCGAGCTGTGGTTGGCCTGCCAGCCGTACAGGTCCTTCGGGTCGAGCCGTCCCCGGTTGATCCGGTCGACCGCGCGGCCACGCACTCCGACGATCCTGCCGCCAGCGACCGCGATGTCCATCGCGTCTCCGTTGGAGTGCAGGATCGACGCCGACTGGGCCCACCGATCGACGTCCGCCTCGGTGCGGTCACCGTCGAGGAACCGGTCCACCCGGACCGGCCACTCCTGCCCCGGCCCGTACGGGGTCCGCTCACCCCACGGATCAGCAATCCGGTCAACCATTCCGCGCTCCCCTCGTCGACTCTTCGAACGCCGCCCACACCGGCATGGGCCGGCCCGACACCCGCCCGTACAGCCAGTCCACCACGGTGACCAGCACCACGGCGCCGGCAGCGATGAGCAACTGCGTCGGGGTGCGGAGCAGGCCCAGACTCACGATCAGCGTCGTCGCGCCCGCCGGGGGATGCGACGCCTTCAGCAGCACCAGCACCGCCGCGGTCACCGCCAGCGACCCGGCCGCCGCGACGATCCGCAGCCCGTCGACTCCCTCCTGAAGCACCGAGGGCTCGTCGGACAGTCCGCAGACGACGAGGAACACGTACCCGGCCAGCAGTGCCACCCCATGCCCGATGAGGGTGTTGCGCGGCGACGACTGGGGCGCGCCCGGCTTCTCCACGTGCAGCATCACCGCCGGCCCGAGACTGGGAAACAACCACGGCTGATGGGTGAGGACCGCGACCACGCCGGCAACGCCGACCGTCAGCGCAGTGCCCACGAAAGCGTGCACCGACTGCCGCGGCTGCCTCATCAGACTCCCCTCCGCCCCTGATCGTCACACTTCTCCCGTCCTGGTCCGCGCAAACACCCAACAGTCATGGCACTTCGCTGCGGGACCACCCAACGGTGGGCTCGAACGGCCCGTCCGGTCCCCGGACGCCGCCGTCACTGCGGGTCGTCGAAGCCCTCCGTGGCTCGCTCCCGGCGCAGGTGCGCCAGTGCCCGACGGCCCAGGTCGGTGTCCTCGCGGCCGAGCGCCTGGTACATCGCCTCGACCTTCTCGTACGGCTGTGCCGGCGGGAGCAGCGGAATCGCCGGATCCACCATCGCCTCGATGAGCGTGGGCCGGTCCGCCGACAGGGCGCGGTCCCAGGCCGCGTCGACCTCGGCGGGTGTGGTGACGCGAACTCCGTGCAGGCCCAGCAGCTCGGCCCAACGCGCGTACGGGGCGTCGGGCAGGCGCTGGGACTCGACGAAGCGGGGATCGCCCTCCATCTCCCGCTGCTCCCAGCTGACCTCGGCCAGATCCCGGTTGTGCAGCACCAGCACCACGAACCGCGGGTCGGCCCAGTCCCGCCACCGGTGCGCGACGGTCAGCAGCTCGGCCAGTCCGTTCATCTGCATCGCCCCGTCACCGGCGAGCGCCACCACCGGGCGGTCCGGGGTGGCGAGTTTCGCGGCCAGCCCGTACGGCAGCGCCGAGCCCATCGAGGCCAGGGTGCTGGACAGGTGCGCGTCAACGCCGACGGGCAACCGCAGGTGCCGCGCGTACCAGTAGGTCACCGACCCGACGTCCACCGACACCTGCGCGTCGGTGGGCAGCCGGTCGGTGAGGGCGTGCAGCACGTACTGCGGGTTGAGCGGGTCGGCGTCGGCAGTGGCCCGCTGCTGGGCGATGTCCCGCCAGCGGGTCACCTCGCCCTCGATGCGCTGCCGCCAGCTCCGGTCAGGTCTGGGCGTGAGCAACGGCAGCAGGGCACGGATGGTCGTGGCGGCGTCACCGAGCAGCGGCACCTCCACCGGGTACCGCATGCCGATGCGTCGCCCGTCGATGTCGATCTGCACCGCCCGTGCCTGACCGGGAGCGGGGTAGAACTCCGACCAGGGGTCGTTGCTCCCGACGATGATCAGGGTGTCGCACTCCCCCATCAGTACGCTGCTGGCGGTGCTGCCCAGATGCCCCATCACGCCGGTGTGGAACGGCAGGGCCTCGTCCAGCACCGGCTTGCCCAGCAGCGACGCGGCCACCCCCGCGCCGAGCGCCTCAGCCAGCTCATTCACCTCGGTGGCGGCGGCGCGGGCGCCCTGTCCCACCAGAATCGCCACCCGTTGGCCGGCGTCCAGCAGGTCGGCTGCGGCACGAAGGTCGTCGGCGCGGGGGCGCAGCTCGGGCACCGGCATCCCAGGGCTGGTCACCATGATCCCGTGCTGACGCGCGCCCAGATCGGGGGCGGGCGCGGTCTGCACGTCGTGCGGCAGGATCACGCAGGTCGGGCTACGGGTCGCCAGGGCGGAGCGGATCGCCCGGTCGAGCAGCATCGGCAGCTGCTCGGCCGTGTACGCGGTCTGCACGAACTGGGAGCAGACGTCGCCGTAGAGCCGGACGAGGTCGATCTCCTGCTGGTAGCCGCTGCCCAGCACCGAGGTCACCTGCTGGCCGACGATCGCGAGCACCGGCTGGGAGTCCAGCCGCGCGTCATAGAGGCCGTTGAGCAGGTGCACCGCACCTGGACCCTGGGTGGACAGGCACACCCCCAGTCCGCCGGTGTACTTCGCGTGCCCACAGGCCATGAACGCCGCCGTCTCCTCGTGCCGGGCCTGCACGAACTCCGGCCGGCCAGCGCGGCGCAGCGCGCCCATGACCCCGTCGATGCCGTCGCCGGAGTATCCGAAGACCCGGTCCACACCCCAGTCCCCCAGTCGGGCGACCACCAGGTCCGACACTGTCGCGTTCGCCATCGCCGCCTCCTCGTTTCGAACCGCTCTCCAGCATGTGCCGGTACCCCCGGCGGCTGCGGCGAACCGGAGGGACAGCACCGTTCGGGTTTCGGTGGTGGCCCGCCCGCTCTCCCGTGCGCGCGCCCCGGAACGATGACGGAGCCTCCGGCGGCCTGGACGTGACAATTCGTCACGAGTTTGGTCGGCCGCACCGTCGGGCACGTGAGGTGGCAACGCATCCGGAGGAGGTATGTGATGCCCGCGAGCAAGGACATGCCGGCGACGCTGAAGCGGTCGCCCAAGAAGGCGCAGGACACCTACGTCAAGGCGCACGACTCGGCGGTCGAGGAGTACGGCGAGGGCGAGCGCGCTCACCGGACCGCCTTCGCCGCCGTCAAACACGCGTTCGAGAAGGTCGGCGATCACTGGGAGGCCAAGTCTCGCAAGGGTCCCAGCGACAGGCAGGCCGCGCGCGGCCGAGGGTCCAAGGCAGGACGAACGGCCGGTGGCGTCGATGCCAACGCCAGCAAGGAGCACCTGATGAACGTCGCCCGGAAGCTGGAGATCCGAGGCCGGTCCCGAATGACCAAGCCCCAGCTCGTCGAGGCGATCCAGAAGGCCAACAGGCGGAGCACCAGCGCCGCCAGCCGCGCGTGACACAGGAAATCCGCCAGATCGGTGACGCGTAAGGCCGGCCTCTCAGGGTAGAGACGATCTCGGGTCAAGACAGGTGCCCTCCAATGCCCGCCCCTGCCGCGGATCGCAACACGGCGACGGGCCCGTTCTACGGAGCGCGGAGGCGCCATCTTGACCGACGGAATATCTCGCACCCACGGGAGTCACCGGCCTACTGCCGTCGGAGACGGCGACCGGCTTCGCGACCCGATCATGTCTCTGGCCTTGACCAGCGACGGCTCGACCAAGCTGATCACCGTCTCGGGTGAGATCGACATGAGCAACGCGCACCTGCTCACCGAGCTGATGGAGTTCGTCTGCCGCCCACCTTCGCCGGTGATCGCGGTGGACCTGTCCGCGGTGAGGTTCTTCGGCGCACATGGCGTAAGCGCGCTGCTTCAGGCCCAGGACATCGCCGCTGAAGCGGAAGCCGCGATCGTCCTGCGCGACCCCGCACCGTGCGTCACCTACATCCTCGCCACGACCGGCGCCCTGGAGAGCTTCACGCTCACCAGGGGCCCAGGCTCGTCGAGCGGGCGGAGACCAGCCCAGGCCCGTGACGGCACTCCCCGCCCAAGCTGCCGCGAGAGCCGGTCGGTCGGTGCGGCCTGAGCGTCACCCCAACCACGATGCGGCGCCACAGGTGTCCGTCAGCGCGGAGGGGTAGCACCCGGCAGGGTCGATCCGAGGGTGGAGCGCGGAACACTCGTCGTCCACCGAGCCACGCTGGACACCGACGTTCGGCCCGCGACGAGCCGCCGATGCCGTGGCCCGCAGGGGTCACGGGTTGGCACCGGCGGGCCGGCGTGGTGGGGATGCGGACGGCACGTCGCCGGCGGGCGACACGCTCGTCCATTCCGACAGGAGGCCGCCGTGTTCAGACACGACCGATATCTGCAGTTCCAAGCCAGGCCCGAGAAGCCGGACGCCCTGTTCGCGGCGAAGCTCCAGGAGGTGCTGGGCGGGCAGTTCGGCGAGATGACCGTGATGATGCAGTACCTCTGGCAGGGCTGGACCTGCCGTGTGCCCGGCAAGTACAAAGACATGATCATGGACATCGGGACCGAGGAGATCGGTCACGTCGAGATGCTCACGACCATGCTGGCCCGGCTCCTGGAGGGCGCCCCCGCCGAGACGACGGAGAAGGCGGTCGCCGCCAACCCGGTGCTGGCCGCGGTCATCGGTGGCATGAACCCGCAGCACGCCATCGTCGGCGGAGGCGGCCCGTTGCCCCGGGACAGCCAGGGCGTCCCGTGGAACGCCGGCTACATCGTCGCCAGCGGCAATCTCCTGGCGGACTTCCGCTCCAACGTCGCCGCGGAAGCGCAGAGCCGGCTCCAGACCAGCCGGGTCATGAACATGACCGACGACCCCGGTGTGAAGGAGATGCTGCGGTTCAACCTGGCCCGTGACACCTACCACCAGCAGCAGTGGCTCCTGGGCATCGAGCAGCTCATCGCCGACGGCTACTCCGACCACGGGATCGAGAACTCGAACTTCGACGAGGAGAACAAGGACCACAACCACACCTTCTGGAGCTTCGGCACCGACAGTCAGGCCGGCGAGGGCCGCTGGGCGCAGGGGCCGAGCCTCATCGGCGGACCCGACCTGACCTACCTGGCACAGGCGACGCCGCTCACCGATGACACGGCCCTGCCCCCGCCGCCCGACCCCAAGCTGTACGCCACCTACGACGGCTCCCGCGGTCCGGGCAAGACCGGTGACGCCGCCGGAGCGCACGCCCAGGGAGTCACCAACGTGGTCAAGAAGGTGAAGGACGCCCTGGACTGACGCGGGCGTACGGGCCGGTCCCGGTCTCCGTGGGCGGGAGGCCGGGGCGGGGCGGCCTCGGCGGCCGTGACAACGCGGTCGGGCGACGCGTCCGGACCGGCGGTCGGTCGACCCTGCGGGGTTTGTCCCCCTGAGGACCGGGAAATCGCGGCGACCTCTGGCCATGACAGGAGCGGACGCACGATGACGCAACGTCCAACGGTCGCCACCGCCGCCCGACCCGGCACGGACGTGCTGACCCTCGGCGTGGAGGAGGAGTACCTGCTCCTGGATCCGGAGACGGGCGTGAACATGCCGGTGGCCGACCAGGTCCTGACCGCCCTGCACGGCGGCGCCCGCGAACAGAGCCGCCAGGAGTTCCGGCACAGCATGATCGAGATGGTCACGCCCGTCTGCACCGAGCTCGACCAGCTCCGGGACCAGCTCGTGGAGCTACGGGCAGCCGCGGCGCGGGCCGCGGCGAACGCGGGCGCCCGCCTGATGGCGGTCGGTGCGACCCCCGTCGCGGAACCACACCGCTCGGTACCGGACAAACCGCGCTACCACGCCATGTCGCACCGCTACGGACCCGTCGCCCACGACCCGGCCGTCTGCGGCTGCCACATCCACGTCGGCATCCCCGACCGGGAACTGGCCGTGCAGGTCTGCAACCACCTCCGGGTGTGGCTGCCGGTCATCCAGGCCATCACCGTCAACTCACCCCTGCACGACGGGGGCGACACCGGCCACGCCAGCTGGCGCTCCATGCAGCTCGAACGCTGGCCCAGCATCGGCCCCACCCCGCACTTCGCCTCCACCGCCGACTACGAGGAGACCGTCGCCGCGCTGGTCACGGCCGGAGTGATGCTCGACGAGGCGATGGTCTACTGGTACGCCCGCCCGTCCGCCGCCTACCCCACCGTGGAGATCCGCGTCGGCGACGTGTGCGCCACCGTCGACGACACGGTGCTGGTCGCCGGGCTGGTCCGCGCGCTGGTCGCGACCCTGATCGAGGACATCCAGGCCGGCGTCGCCGCGCCTCGCGTCCGAGGCTGCCTGGTGTCCGCCGCGCACTGGCGGGCAGCGCACGACGGGCTCGACGGCACTCTCATCGACCTGCGCGCCGGCGGAGCCCGCCCGGCCTGGGAACTCGTCGACGACCTCTTCGCCACCGTCGCGCCGGCGCTCCTGCGGCACGGCAACCTCGGCTACGTGCTGGCGCAGTTGGCCCGGCTACGCCGAGACGGGACGGGCGCCCGACGACAGCGCCGAACGCTGGAGCGCACCGGTGACGTCCACGCCGTACTGGATCTGCTGGCGGCGCAGACCACCGCCCAGTGACGGCCTCCTGCGCGCCGCGCGGGTTCCGCCTGGACGGTGACAGCTGTCGGAACCCGGTACCGGCCCTACCTCCGCCGTACCGGAACGGCGTGGGCTGCGGCGCGCGGCAGGGGGCCGACGTCGGAACGGCGACCGGGGCGCAACGCCGCGTGCCGCTGGCCGGGACCGGCGCCGTCACGGGCGGCGAGGGCATCCGCGACCGCCCCGGTGGCGAATCCGTAGATGGACTTGTGCAGGACGTCGACGGCGAGTTCGGACCGTGGCCAGGTCTGCGGCGGGGCTCCCACTCCGGTGGCGTTCTCCAGAATCTGATCGCTCGTCAGCCGCACCACGGTGAACATCCCCGACGCCAACGGACCCCGCAGGCCAGCCTGTGCCATGGTGGCGCGCAGCACGCCCACGAGCGCGCCCTGCCCGTAGTGCATGGCGAGGTTCCGCCACCGCGGCTGACGCTTCGGCGCCTCCGGCATGCCCGTGAGCCGCGCCAGCACGCGGGCCGGCACATGGGAGTCGGGCCGCCCGGTCACCCGCTGCTCCAGCTTCTCCGCCGCGGTCATCACCGCCGCTCCCGCCAACCCGGCCACCAGCCCCTGCCACACCGCACGCTTCAGCATGGCCACCCCCTACCCACCGGTCTTGCGCCTACACCCGCCGAACGGTGGTGGCAGGAGCCAGGCCTTCGGCCCTCTGGCCTCGACGTCACCGCTTGCGGGGCGCCACCAGGCCCGATTCGTAGGCGAGGACCACGAGTTGGGCGCGGTCACGGGCATGGAGCTTGGCCATCGCCCGGTTGACGTGGGTCTTGGCGGTGAGTGGGCTGATCACCATGCGTTCCGCGATCTGATCGTTGGACAGGCCCTGCGCGACGAGGGCGACGCTCTCCCGTTCGCGGTTGGTCAGCGCCTCCAACCGCGCGTCCGCCGCTGCCTGGAGCGGCTCGGTGACGTACCGGTTGATCAGCTTGCGGGTGATGGACGGTGCGAGGAGGGCGTCGCCGCGCGCGGCGACGCGCATGGCGTGCAGGAAGTCCTCCGGCTCGATGTCCTTGACGAGAAATCCGGCGGCGCCGGCGCGCAGGGCGTGGAAGACGTGTTCGTCGAGGCCGTAGTTGGTCAGGATCACGACGTGCACCTGGGCCAGGGCCGGGTCCGCGGCGATGCGCCGGGTCGCCTCGATGCCGTCCATGACCGGCATCTGTATGTCGATGAGCGCGATGTCGGGCAGGTGCTGCCTGGCGAGAGCCAGGCCCTCCTTTCCGTCGGCGGCCTCGGCCACCACCTCGATGTCGTCCTCGACGTCGAGGAGCGCGCGGAAGCCGCTGCGAAGGAGCGGCTGGTCGTCGACCAGCAGGACGCGGATCATGACGCCCGGCCCACGGGTAGTTCGGCGTGGACGGTGAAGCCGCCCTCGTTGCGTGGCTCCGCGCGGAGGCGACCGCCGAGGGCGGTGACTCGTTCGCGCATCCCGAGCAGCCCGACGCCGGGAATCGGGGCGGCGGCCGGCGTGGCCGTACCGTCGTCGTCCACCTGGATCGCGAGGGCGTCCGGACGGTAGTCGACCCGGACCGACGCCGTGGCGCCGGCGGCATGACGGGCGATGTTGGTCAGGGATTCCTGAACGATCCGATAGGCCGTCCGGTCCACCGCGGCCGGCACGTCGTGCCGTTGTCCTTCGATCGTCAACGTGGCGTCCAGGCCCGTCATGCGAGCCCGCTCCACCAGCTCCGGGAGGTGGTCGAGCCCGTGCGGCGGTGTCGTGTCGTCGTCGCGCAGCGTCTCCAGGGTCGCGCGCAGCTCCCGGTTCGCCTCACGACCGGCCTCGCGGATCGCCAGCAGGGCCTCCGGCACCTGCTCTCCACGCTTGCGGGCCAGGTGGACGGCCACTTCCGCCTGCACCTTGATGATGGAGATCTGGTGGGTGAGCGAGTCGTGCAACTCCCGCGCGATGTGCAGCCGCTCCTCGTCGGCGCGCCGCCGCGCGGTCTCCTCCCGGGTGCGCTCGGCCTCGTCCGCCCGCCGTTCGGCCTGCCGCAGCGCCTCACCCGCGGCACCGGCGGCCACCAGCCACGCCAGCTCGAGGGCGCCCCGGGCCTGTGCGAACGCCTCACCCACGGACAGATCCTGCGGCAGGGCGAGAGCCGCGAGCGGGAGAGCGGCCAGCATCAGCACGGCGGCCACGACCGTGGTGACGTGGTGGCCCGCCCGCACCGCCGCGTAGACCGCGAACAGGAACGCGACGGCGGGCACATCGAAGCCGACCGCCTGGTAACCCACCGCGCACAGCCCGGTGACGGCCAGGACGGGAACCGGCGCCCGGCGGCGCGCGGCCAGCGCCAGGCCACCGGCCGCCAACAACGCATAGCCCAGCAGGTCGGTCTCCGTGCCGAGGTGGCCACCGGACCGCCCGGCGACCAGCAGCACCGCAGCCACGCAGACCGCGATCGCCCAGTCTCTGGCACCGGCCCGTCCTGTGCTCATGCGCGCACCATAGCCCGATGTCGCCGCGGTGCGACTCCTGCTCGCGGAGGAGCGTCCGCCTACCGCACCCGCAGTACCGTCGCCGCGTCTGCCGCATCCGCGGCAGGCGGGTGGGCCACCGGCGGCAGCGCGAAGAGCGTCCCGCTGCGGGACGACCGGCGGCGCTCCCGGCGACATGCTCAAGCTCCTGACGAGAGCACCAACGAGGAGCGGAACATGAGTCGATCAACAGCCCTGACGTCGGTCCGACGTGTACTTGCCTCGACCGGAGCCGCCGTGACCGGAGCCCTCGGGCTCGCCGCGCCGGCCGCCGCACACGTCTCCGGTCAACCGGTCGCCGCAGATGTGGGCACCATGAGTGCCGGGCGCCTCGGGGCATCCGTGGGCGCCCTGCTGGGGCTGGCCGGCGTGGTCATCGGTGGGCTGGCCCTGGCCCGCCCCACCAGTCGTATCGGCACCGGACAGGGGCGACTCGGAGCCGCGATCACCCTGGCGGTGGGGCTGATCGGCATCGCCCTCGGCGGCCTGGTCGTGGCCACCTCCGACAGTGGCATCGGCACCGGCAACGGGCGAGCCGGGGCCTATGTGGCCCTGGTGGTGGGCCTGATCGCCATGGTTCTCGGTGGCCTGGCTCTGGCCCGCGCCCGCCGCACCGGCTGACCGGCGAGGTCGACCGCACGACCGGTGTCTATTGCCGCGCCGCAGAACGAGTGGTAGTCATCTTGGAGAAGGTTGATCACCAAGCGACCCGGGAGGCGGCGATGATCGTTGCCAGGCGGTGGCCGAACGGCCGCGACCCGGTCGGCGCCACGACCGCGTCTATCCGGTAGGGACCGACCGGCGAGTGTTCGAAACCCGCGACCCGTCCATTGCCCCGAGACATCGGGGTACGGGTGGCGGGCGCCGCCGCGCGGGCAGCGGTGATTCCCGCAGCCGGCGCGGCGGCGCAACGAGGAGCGGCCCTGCCCTCGACGTGCGGGGCGCGTCCACCCGGGGCACGAGCAGCCGTTGCGTAACTCGGGAGCGGTCCCCGCCGCGCGATCGGGCACCTCGGCACGACCCCCCGCACCCCCGAGAAAGGTGGACCCATTCATGAACCACCCGCAGAACGAAGGGCTGAGCCGGCGCCGCGTGCTGGGCGGAGCCGCCGGACTGGCCGCTGGAGCCACGGTGGTCGCGGCGGGGCTGCCATCCGGCGCCGCCGCCGCTCCCGCGCGGACCGCGCCCGACGTCGCCCGCTGGCGCAGGCAGGCCGCGCACGTCACGATCACCCGGGATGACTGGGGCATCCCGCACGTGGTGGGCAGGACCGACGCCGACGCGGTGTTCGGGATGATGTACGCCCAGGCCGAGGACGACTTCAACCGGATCGAGCGAAACTACCTGGTGAGCCTCGGTCGCCTCGCCGAGGCCGAGGGCGAGAGCGCCATCTGGCAGGACCTGCGCCAGCGGTTGTACGTCGACCCCTCCGCGCTCAAGCGGGACTACGCGCACTGCCCGTCCTGGCTGCGCAAGCTGATGCAGGCCTGGGCCGACGGCCTCAACTACTACCTCGCGACCCACGCCGAGGTGCAGCCGCGTGTGATCAGGCGGTTCGAGCCGTGGATGCCGTTGAGCTTCTCCGAGGGCAGCATCGGCGGCGACATCGAGCGGGTGCCACTCAGCCAGCTCGAAGCCTTCTACAGCGGGCGCTCGGTGCCGATGACCGATGAGGAGCGCGGGCTGCTGTTCCGCGAGCCCAGCGGCTCGAACGGCATGGCGATCGCGCCGAGCCACACGCGCAACGGCCACGCGTTGCTGCTGATCAACCCGCACACCAGCTTCTTCTTCCGCTCCGAGCAGCACGTGACGAGCCGGGAAGGGCTCGACGCGTACGGCGCGGCCACCTGGGGGCAGTTCTTCATCTACCAGGGCTTCAACGCGAACACCGGCTGGATGCATACGTCGAGCGGCGTGGACAACGTCGACGAGTTCGCCGAGACGATCGTGACCGGCGCGGATGGGCGGCACTCCTACCGCTACGGCAACGCGCTGCGGCCGGTGCGGACGAAGACGATCACGCTGTCGTACCGCACGGCCGATGGCGGGCGCGCTCGGCGCAGCTTCGCCACCCTTGCCACGCACCACGGTCCGATCGTCCGGGAGGCGGACGGCAAGTGGATCGCGTTCGCGCTGATGAACCGGCCCGTCGAGGCGCTGCAGCAGAGCTTCCTGCGCACCAAGACCCGGGACTACGCGGACTTCATCCAGGTGGCGGGCCTCAAGGCCAACAGCTCGAACAACACGCTCTTCGCGGACTCCAAGGGTGAGGTCGCCTTCCTGGTGCCGCAGTTCATGCCGGTGCGCGACGATCGCTTCGACTACCGCAGGCCCGTCGACGGCAGCGACCCGGCCACCGACTGGCGTGGGCTGCACAGCCTCCGGAGTCTCCCGCAGGCGGTGAATCCGAGAAACGGCTGGGCGTTCAACACGAACAACTGGCCGTGGACCGCGGCCGGCCCGGACAGCCCCGACGCCGCCGACTATCCGCGCTACTTCGACCAGGCCGGGGAGAACCCACGCGGACCGCAGGCGATCCGGGTGCTCAGCGCGCGGGACGACTTCACCCCGCAGACGCTCATCGCAGCGGCCTTCGACACCTACCTCACCGCCTTCGCCCGGCTCGTGCCCGGGCTGGTCGCGGCCTGGGACGAACTCCCCGCGGGCAACCAGCAGAAGGCCACCCTCGCCGGCCCCATCGGCCTGCTGCGCGGCTGGGACTACCGCTGGGGCGCGCAGTCGACCGCGACGTCGCTGGCGGTGTTCTGGGGCGAGGCGCTCTGGGCGCCCCTGGCTCAGGCGGCACGGGACGCGGGCATGTCGATGTGGGACTACCTGGCCGAGGGCGCCACCGACGAGCAGCGGCTCACGGCGCTCGAAGCCGCGGCGGGGCGGTTGACGCAGGACTTCGGCAGCTGGCAGGTGCCGTGGGGCGAGATCAACCGCTTCCAGCGCAACGACGGCGCGATCGTCCAGACGTTCGACGACGCCAAGCCGAGCAGCCCGGTGCCCTTCACCTCCGCGCAGTGGGGCTCACTCGCCTCGTTCGGGGCGAGGCGCTACCCGGGAACGAAGCGCTACTACGGCACCAGCGGCAACAGCTTCGTGGCGGTCGTGGAGTTCGGGCCGAGGCTACGCGCCTGGGCCGTGACGGCGGGCGGCGCGAGCGGCCACCCGGACTCGCCGCACTTCAACGACCAGGTCGAACGCTACGCGAGCGGGAACCTCCGGCCCGTCTACTTCTACCCGGAGGACCTCAAGGGTCATGTCGAGCGACGCTACCGGCCGGGTAGCTGACCTTTTGCCACAGGCGACCTCATCGGCGCGGCGTTCGCGCAGACCGGAGGCGCGGACGTAGGACCGTTGTCGACGCCGTCGCGTGTCGCGGCCGGCCACCCGGCCGGGGCACGCGTCGGTGTCGGCGCCGCACGATCAGCGCGGCGACGGACGCGCGCCGGGTGTGGCGAGGGTGTGCAGCGTTTCGGTGGTCGCCGGGTCGGCCGGGAAGAACGCCTCGATGGCCAGCCCGGACACGGTGACATCCAGCGGAGTGCCGAAGAGGGTCGTGGTGCTGACGAAGGACAGCGCCTGGTCGTTGTGGCGGTACCGGAGCGGAATGACGACGCGCGAGAGGGCATCGCTGATCGGCGCCGCGTGGGCGTCGTCGCCCGGATAGCCGCGAAGCTCCTCGTGCAGGTCGTACAGCACCGGGTCGTTGGTCGTCGCGGCCTGCTGGCGCAGCCGGTTGAGCAGGTGGGCGCGCCATTCGGGCAGATTGAGGATTCGCGGCGCCATGCCGTCGGGGTGCAGGCTGAGCCGCAGCACATTGATCGGTGGGGTGACGAGGTGGGGCGGCGCGCCGGCGGTGAACAGGGCGACCGCGGGGTTGGCGTCGACGAGATGCCAATGCTGGTCGACGAGGACCGCCGGGTACGGGCAGTGCCCGTCGAGGATCTGCCGTACGGCGGAGCGTACCGGCGCCAGTTCCGGATCGCTCAGCTCGTGGCTGGGGTAGGCGGGCGCGTAGCCGCCGGCGAGCAGCATCGTGTTGCGCTCCGCCAGGGGCATCTCGAGCTGCTCCGCCAGCCGCAGGATCAGTTCCGGGCTGGGCCGGGATCGCCCGGTCTCGACGAAGCTCAGATGCCGGGCCGACACCCCCGCCTCGATCGACAGGTCGAGCTGACTCATCCCGCGAGTTCGGCGCCAGTCACGCAGCAACTCCCCCACTGGTCGCCCCGGCCTGGTCATGGTCGTCACGCCATCGACCCTAGGACCGCACCGTCGCACAGGCCATTACCTGCGACGTAATCGACAGCCGGCCGGCACGCCGGAAATCATCTCCTCCAGACGCAACGACCTCCGGCGAACGAGGAGAGATCCATGACGACCACATTCGACGAGTTGGCCGAGCGCTACATCGCGGTCTGGAACGAGACCGACCCGGGCAGGCGGCGCCGGGACATCGACGACCTGTGGGCCCCCGAGGGCCGCTACATCGACCCGCTGACCGTCGCCGAGGGCCGGGACGCGCTCGACGCGACGATCGCCGCCGTGCAGAACCAGTTCCCCGGCATGACGTTCCGGTTGGCCGGGCCGGTCGACGGCCACCACAACCAGGCGCGCTTCACCTGGGAGCTCGGGCCGGACGGTGTCGAGGCGCCGATCGTCGGCTTCGACGTCGTCGTCACCGACGGGAACGGGCGTCTGACCCAGGTGCTGGGCTTCCTGGACCGACTCCCAGCGGCCTGAGAACCTCCCGCTGTCCCACCACCGGCCCCGAGAGCCGGGTCCGACCCGAACGGAGACCCATGACGGCGTACGCGCTCGCACACCTGCGTAAGGCACCCGTCCACGCCGACGTGCTGGAGTACCTGGAGCGCATTCAGTCCACCCTCACACCCTTCGAGGGCCGGTTCATCGTGCACGGCGGAATCATCGACGTCCTGGAAGGCGACTGGCCGGGTGACGTAGTGATCATCGAATTTCCCGACCTGGCCAAGGCCCGCTCCTGGTACCGCTCCGGCGCCTACCAGGAGATCAAGACGCTGCGGACAAGGCACCTCGCCGGCGAGGTGATCCTGGTCGCCGGGGTCGGAGCCGACCACAGCTCGTCGCAGATGGCTGCCGGACTCCGTCAAGCCCACGGTCTGTAGCGTCGCTGATCGGGCGAGCCCGACGCGTCCGCGCGGCGGAGGTGGGCGCGGCGGGCGCGTCGGCGGTCGTTGATGTCGAGGCACCGGTCGGTGGAAGGGCGGCGCGGGACATGCGGGTGACGATGGCGAGCGCCGCGGCACGGCCCGGCCGCGTGAACGAGGACTTCACCGGCGCCGTACCCACGGGGGCGGTGCTGATCGACGGCGCCGGCATTCCCGGCGCCGAATCGGTCTGCCGGCACGGGGTGGCCTGGTACGCCAACCGCCTCGGCGGCCGCCTCCTCAGCCTCCTGTCCGTCGCGCGGGACCGCAGTCTTCCGGCGCTGCTCGCCGACGCCATCGAGCAGGTGACGGACGATCACCGGGGCACCTGTGACGTCGCCGATCCCATCAGCCCGTCGGCGACCGTGGCCATCCTGCGCCGGTCCGACGACGTCTTCGAGCACCTGGTGCTCGGCGACTCGGTCGTCGTGCTCGACAGAGCGGCTGACGCGCCCCTCGTCGTCACCGATCCACGGGAGGTGATCATCAGCCGGTCGTACGAGGCCGCGCTGGAGGCCGTCGTCGCGGACAGCGACGAGTACCACCGGATCCTGCGGGACCTGCGCGCCAACCGGAACCAACCGGGCGGCTTCTGGGTGGCCAAGGACGACCCGCGGGCGGCGGAGGAGGCCATCACCGGCAACTGTCCGGTCTCCGAGCTGGCCGGCGCCGTCCTGCTCAGCAATGGAGCCAGCCGCGTGGTGGACCGGTTCCGGCTCGCCGACTGGCCAGGCGTCCTGGCCGTCCTCGCGTCGAACGGACCCGCCGAGATCATCCGTCGAGTCCGGCAGGCGGAGGCGCGCGACGCGGTGGCGGCGGACGACGCGACGATCGCCCACTGCACCGATCTGGGCGGGGCTTGATCCGGTGGGACACCGAGGAGCCGCCGGTCGTGGCCCGGTTGGCCGGTCCGGTTTCCACGCCGGTCGCCGGGGTACCGCCGCTGTGCAGGACCGAGGGAGGGGCGCACCGGATGAGTGAGCGGGAACAGCACCGCGACGGCGACCGTACCGGGGTGCCGCAGGACGCGGCGGCGAAGCGGGCGGCGCAGGATGCGCACGGCGGCAGCATGGCGCCGGGGATGGTGGACGACACGGGCCACCCGATCAGCGAGGCGCCGGCCGACCGCGTGGCCGACACCGACAGCGCCGACTGACGGCCGGCGCCGGGGGCGACCGGACGACACCGTCGGTGTCGCCCCGGCGCCGGGTCGCGGTTTGCCCTCGGACCGCGGGGGTAGGGATTTCAGTGCTTCGGGCGGTACCGGGGCAAGTCGTCCGTCGACGCACTGGTCCAGGAGGCATCGAATGCGAGCAATGGTCTACCGCGGTCCGTACCGCCTCCGGGTGGAGGAGAAGGACCGTCCCGTCATCGAGCACCCCAACGACGCGATCGTACGAGTGACGCGCGCCGCGATCTGCGGGTCGGACCTGCACCTGTATCACGGGATGATGCCCGACACCCGGGTCGGGATGACCTTCGGTCACGAGTTCATCGGCGTGATCGACGAGGTGGGTCCGTCGGTGCGGAACGTCAAGCCCGGTGACCGGGTGATGGTTCCCTTCAACGTGTACTGCGGGTCGTGCTTCTTCTGCGCTCGGGGGCTGTTCAGCAACTGCCACAACGTCAACCCCAACGCCACCGCCGTGGGCGGCATCTACGGCTACTCACACACCTGCGGCGGCTACGACGGCGGTCAGGCCGAGTACGTCCGGGTGCCGTTCGCCGACGTCGGCCCGAGTCCGATCCCCGAGTGGATGGACGACGACGACGCCGTCCTGCTCACCGACGCGCTGGCCACCGGGTACTTCGGGGCGCAGCTGGGCGACATCGTCGAGGGTGACGTGGTCGTGGTCTTCGGTGCCGGGCCGGTCGGTCTGTACGCCGCCAAGTCGGCCTGGCTGATGGGCGCCGGCCGGGTCATCGTCATCGACCATCTCGACTACCGGCTGGAGAAGGCGGCCTCGTTCGCCCACGCCGAGACCTACAACTTCGCGGAGTACGACGACATCGTCGTGCAGATGAAGAAGATCACCGATCACCTGGGCGCCGACGTGGCCATCGACGCCGTCGGAGCTGAGGCGGACGGCAACTTCCTCCAGCACGTCACCGCCGCGAAGCTGAAGCTCCAGGGCGGCTCCCCCGTCGCCCTCAACTGGGCGATCGACTCGGTCCGCAAGGGCGGCACGGTCTCCGTGCTGGGCGCGTACGGGCCGATGTTCAGCGCCGTCAAGTTCGGCGACGCGCTGAACAAGGGACTGACCCTCCGGATGAACCAGTGCCCGGTGAAGCGGCAGTGGCCGCGCCTGTTCGAGCACATCCGCAACGGCTACCTCAAGCCCAGCGACATCGTGACCCACCGGATCCCGCTGGAGCACATCGCCGAGGCCTACCACATCTTCTCCGCCAAGCTCGACGGCTGCATCAAGCCGCTCATCATTCCGAACGCCGCCTGACCTGACCGGGAGCCCGACGATGCCCTACACACCGGACAAGCCGAAACTGGCCGAATCCAGCGACGAGCTGCGTGCCCGGATTCCCGGGTGGGGCGCCGACCTGGACCCGAAGGACCGACCCTCGGTGCCGAAGGAGCGGTTCGACCCGAACCTCAACGGCGCACACTGGGAGTTCCCCGACCGGCAGCCCGAGAAGTGGCCGCGGGAGAGGTCGATCGAGCACAAGTTCCTCACCCCGGTCTTCGGGACCTCGTGCCCACCGAAGGGCCTGTCCGGGATGATCCGCCGCTACTCCTACCGCCGGTACAGCGAGGGCCGCGCCGCCCACTGGCTGCTCCTGCTCGCGGCGGACCGGGTGGACGCGGTGGAGAGCACCGTCGGGTCGTTCCTGTCCCGCCACCCCGACAACCCGCTCACCGAGACCGGCGTCCTGAGCGAGTTCAGCCATCACGGGCTCGCGTCGCGGCTGCGCGGCAGGCGGGTGGACCGCGTGCACCACCCGCTCGACCCGATCATCGTCGCCGCGCCCTGGGTCCTGGCCGGAGGGGTCGCCTACCTGACCCTCAGGCGGGTCGTCGGGCGCAGACGGAGCTAGGGCGGTCGGCCGCCGCACGAGTGTGACCGGCCCTGTCCGTCTCCGCCACCGGGGTCCGGTATACGTCGGTCGACGCACTCGACGCGGTTCCCCCTCAGGAGCCCGATCCGGGTCGATGCGCGCGCGGTGCACGACGATCGGGCTCCCTCCCCCCGAGGCGGATCAGTTGCTGGTGGGTACCTGGTCCTTGACCTCGTCGTAGCCGACCTTGGCGGGCGCCGCGGTCGGCGAGTAGATCACGCGGAGCACGCCCGTCGGGAACGTCTCCGTCGCCGTCACCTTCAGGTGGTACGGCACGTCCCCCTCGTCGAACAGCTTGCGGCCCTTACGCGCGGCCACCGGATGCACCAGGAGGCGCAGCTCATCGACCAGCCCCGCGGCGAGCAGTTGCTGCACCACCGAGATCGACCCGGGGATGAGGATGCCCTTGATGCCGGCATCGGCCTTGAGCGAGGCGACGGCTTCGAGCAGATCGCCGTTGATCAGCTCGGAGTTGCGCCAGGAGAACTCCAGGGGCTGGCGCGAGACGACCACCTTGCGTACGTCCCCGAGCTGCTTGGCGAACGGCGCGTCGTCCCCACCCGCGGCCTCACGGTCGGGCCATGCTCCGGCGAAGCTGTCGTAGGTTTCGCGCCCGATGAGCAGCACGTCGGCGGTGTCATAGTCCTCGCCGACGGCGCGGCCCATGTTGTCGTCGAAGTAGGGGAAGTGCCAGTCGGGGTCGATCTCGGCCACACCGTCGGCGGAGATGAACAACGTGGAGATGACCTTTGCCATTGAGGTGATCCCTTCGTGTCAGGTGGTGTCGGTGGGTGGACCGGCGCATCATCCCAAACTCATCGACCAGCCCTGGGTCCGTCCGCGCCGAGAAGGTCGATATTTCCGCTCGTACGAGGCGTCGGCTCAGATGTGGCGCAGCACCGTGCGCACCGGCGGTCGCGGTAGGTTGCACAGTCATGGCCACGACCGCCGACGTCCGTCACGAGCTCGCCAGCCTCGCCGACCCGCGTCGGGCGGAGGGATCGAGCCGGTTTCTCCAGATGACGCCGGGCGGGTACGGCGAGGGCGACCGGGCCATCGGTGTCTCCGTGCCGGAGCAGCGCAGGGTGGCCGCCCGCTACTGGCGGGACCTCTCGCTGGCCGACACCGCGGAGCTGTTGAGCAGCGGCGTGCACGAGGAGAGGCTGACGTCGCTGTTCATCCTGGTTCGGAAGTTCACCAAGGCAGACGCGGAGGAACGGGGCCGGATCTTCCAACTCGTCCTGGCCAACACCGACCGCATCAACAACTGGGACCTGGTGGACTCGTCCGCGCCGTACATCGTCGGCCCCTGGCTGATCGACAAGGACCGCGGCGTCCTGGATCGGTTAGCCGAGTCGAGCGTGGTGTGGGATCGACGCATCGCCGTCATGGCGACTTTCGCCTTCATCAAGGCCGGCGACTACCAATGGACCTTCCGGCTCGGTGAACGGCTCCTGCGCGACCCGCACGACCTGGTTCAGAAGGCGGTGGGCTGGATGCTGCGCGAGGTGGGCAACCGTGACAGAGCCGCGGAGGAGGCGTTTCTGGCCGGGCGTTACCGGGTCATGCCGCGGGTCATGCTGCGCTACGCGATCGAGAAGTTCGAACCGGAGCGTCGCCGGGAGTACCTGACCGGCGTGGTCTAGCCGGGGGCGCCGGGGCGCGCGAGAGGGTGGCTGGCCACGAATCCAGGCGAACTCGACAATCCGTCCCTTAGGTTACTGCGCAGGGGCTGTCGAGACCGGGAGGCGACCGTGGAGAGCTATCCGGCGATCGAGGATCACGGGCTCATCGGCGACCTGCAGACCGCCGCGCTGGTGACGTGCGACGGAACGGTCGACTGGTTCTGCGCGCCGCGCTTCGACTCGCCGAGCATCTTCGCCGCGCTGCTGGACCGCGAGCGCGGTGGCTACTTCCGGATCGCGCCGCACGACGTCCGGTACGTCACCAAGCAGCTCTACCTGCCGGGCACTCCGATCCTGATCACCCGGTTCATCAGCGCGGACGGCGTCGCCGAGGTGATGGACTTCATGCCGGTCACCGGCGATCTGGCCACTGACACGCACCGCCTGGTCCGCATGGTCAACATGGTCCGGGGCACCATGCGGTTCCGGGTGGAGTGCAGGCCCCGGTTCGACTACGCCCGGGAGAAGCACCAGCTGGAGCGCCACCGCCAGGGGTACGTCTTCCGCAGCCGGTCGGCGTCGCTCACCTTCAACCCGGTCGACCCGGTGCGGCAGCTGCTCTCCCAGGGCGGCGACATCAGCCTGGAGGACGGTGACCTGGTCGCGTACGGCACCCTCAACGAGGGTGACACCGGCGGGGTGGTCCTGGAGACGTCCGGCACGGAGCCCCGGATCGTCCCGCCGGAAGAGGTCCAGGGCATGTTCGAGTGGACCCGGGACTACTGGCGGCGCTGGGTCGAGCGTTCCCGCTACACCGGGCGGTGGCGGGAGATGGTCGAGCGCTCGGCCATCACGCTGAAGCTCATGACGTACGCGCCGACCGGCGCCATGATCGCCGCGCCCACCGCCGCGCTGCCCGAGCTGGTCGGCGGCACCCGCAACTGGGACTACCGCTACACCTGGGTACGCGACACGTCGTTCTCGGTGCACGCGCTGCTCGGCCTCGGCTTCACCGAGGAGGTCAGCCGGTACATGAACTGGCTGGACGAGCGGATCCGCGAGGCCGGTGACCACCAGGACCCGCTGAAGATCATGTATCGGGTGGACGGCTCCTCCGACCTGCACGAGGAGACTCTCGACCACCTGGAGGGCTACCGCGGCTCCCGGCCGGTGCGGATCGGCAACGGCGCGGCAGACCAGCTCCAGCTCGACATCCACGGCGAGGCCCTCTACGCCATGCATCTCGCCGACGAGCAGGGCATCCGCGTCTCGCACCAGGTGTGGAAGAGCACCGTCCGGCTCGTCGACTGGCTCTGCCGCCACTGGGACCGACCCGACGCCGGCATCTGGGAGAGCCGCCACCACCCCCGCAACTACACCTTCGGCCGGGTGATGTCCTGGGTCGCGCTGGATCGGGCCATCCGCCTCGCCACCCGCACCGGCCGCCCCGGGGACGTCGCCGGCTGGTCGGAGCAACGCAACCAGATCTACAACCAGGTCATGGCCCGCGGATACCACCGGGAACGCGGCAGCTTCGTGCAGGCGTACGACGAGAACGTGCTGGACGCGGCACTGCTCGCCATGCCGGCCGTCGGCTTCATGACGCCGAGCGACCCCCTCTGGCAGTCCACCTTGAACGCGATCGAACGCGAGCTGGTCTCGGACAGCCTGGTCCACCGGTACGACCCGGTCCACTCCCCCGACGGCCTTCCCGGGCACGAGGGCACCTTCAACATGTGCACGTTCTGGTACGTCGAGGCGCTGGCCCGCACCGGTCGCCTGGACGACGCCCGGCTCACCTTCGAGAAGATGTTCACCTTCAGCAACCACCTCGGCCTGTACGCCGAGGAGATCGCCGCGACCGGTGAGCAGATCGGCAACTACCCGCAGGCGTTCAGCCACCTCTCCCTGATCAACTCGGCGCTGGCGCTGAACGACCTGCTCGACGCCGAGGCCGACGCCCGGCGCCGCCGTTGAGGGCGGCCGGCGCTGCCGTTAGGGCGCCCGGCGCCGCCGTTGAGGGCGGCCGGCCACGACGCCGGGCGCGGGGCGGGGAGGTGTAATTTCTAGGCTTTACCCGGCTCGACCCACTGCTCAGGAGTGTTCTTGAGGATCCTCGACGAAGTGTCGCGCACGCTGAACGAATACCTGCTGGTACCGAACCTGACCACCGCGGACTGCACCCCGGACAACGTCGACCTGAGCGTGCCTCTCGTGCGGCACCGACTCGGCGAGGAACCGGCCATCCGTGTCGCCACCCCGCTGACCAGCGCCGTCATGAGCGCCGTCTCCTCGCCCCGGCTGGCGATCGCCCTGGCCCAGTGCGGCGGACTGAGCTTCGTCCACCAGAACCAGTCCGTCGAGGCGCAGGCGGCCATGGTGACAGCGGTCAAGCGGCACAAGGCCGGCTTCCGCTTCTCGGACATCAACATCAAGCCGTCGGCGACCCTGGGCGAGGTTGCGGCCCTGTTGGCCTCCGCGGAACGCGACGTCGCGGTCGTCACCGACGACGGCAGCCCGCACGGACTGTTCGTCGGCCTCATCTCGACCGATGATTTCCACCCTCGCCGGCACGACCTCGGCGACTCCGTCGAGTCCCGCATGCGTCGGGCCGCCGACCTGGTCACGGCCCCTCCGACGGTGTCCCTGTCCGAGGCCAACACGCTGATCTGGGACCACCGCCTCGACGTGCTGCCCGTCGTCGACGACGAGGGCCTGCTGCACTCCATCGTGCTTCGCCGCGACTACGAGCTGCACAAGCAGTTCCGCAATGAGTCGATCGACGCCGACAAGCGGTTCCGCGTCGGCGCGGGCGTCAACACCCACGACTACCGCGAACGAATCCCCGCGTTGGTCGACGCGGGCGCCGACCTGCTGTGCATCGACTCGTCCGACGGCTACTCGGTCTGGCAGGCCGACACGCTCGCGTTCGTCCGGGACACCTACGGCGAGGACGTCCGCATCGGTGCGGGCAACGTCGTCGACGGACGTGCATTCCGCTACCTCGCCGAAGCCGGCGCGGATTTCGTCAAGGTCGGCATCGGCGGCGGCTCGATCTGCATCACCCGCGATCAGAAGGGCATCGGTCGCGGGCAGGCCTCCGCCCTGATCGACGTCGTCGAAGCCCGCGACGCCTACCTGCGCGAGACCGGCGTCTACGTGCCGTTGTGCTGCGACGGCGGCCTGCTGACCGACTCACACATGGCCGTCGCGTTCGCCCTCGGCGCAGATTTCGTGATGCTCGGCCGCTACTTCGCCCGCTTCGACGAGAGCCCGGCGCCGCTCGTCCGGGTCGGCGGTCAGTTCTTCAAGGAGTACTGGGGCGAAGGCTCGAACCGGGCCCGGAACGTCACCCGCTACGAGCACGGCGGCGGGACCGAACTCGCGTTCGAGGAAGGCGTCGACGGCTACGTCCCGTACGCGGGCAGCCTCTACGACAACGTCGGCACCACCATCGCCAAGCTGAAGGCGACGATGATCAGCTGTGGTGCGACCGACCTGCCGCAGTTTCACGACAACGCCGTGCTGGTGCCGGTTTCGCAGCAGAGCTTCCTGCAGAACACCGCAGAGATCCGGCTCCGGGACCGGCCGAGCGACACCGGCCGCTAGCGGCATCCGGGACCACCGGGGCGCAACTGTGCGCGGCCCCGGTGGTCCCTTTCCGCCCCGTCACCGTCCCAGGGCCCGGGAGTCGTCCGGGCCGAGGCCAGATGTCGGGTCAGTCCCGTTCGTCGGCGAAGGCCGCACGCGGGTCGAGGAGTTGACCCCTCGCGTACTCCTCGTCGAAGGCGGCCGGGCCGAGCGCCTCGGTCGCGGCGGCGCGCGTCCTGGCGAGGTCGGCCGCGTCGTCGGGGTCCGGCACCTGGCCGAGCGACGCGAACGCGGCGTCCGCGACACCGATCATGCGCGCCGCCCGCGAATGATCACTTTCGGCCGAGGCGAGTGCGGCACCGGCCACGCAGACGTACGGCACGAAGTCGGCCCAGCCGTTACGGAACACCCGCTCGCGGCCCTCGGCGAACAGCTTCCTCGCCACGTCGAGATTGCCCAGACCCAGCTCACAGAATGCGAGGTTGTGATACTCCGAGTTGACCGTCTTGGGCTGGTCGAGCGACTCGTTGAGGGCGATGCTCTCCCGGTACAGGTCACGAGCGCGAAGCAGGTCGCCGGACATGCGGGCCACGGCGGCCAGCACGTGCCTCGGCCGTTCCTCGAGGCGGCGGTCGCCGGAGCGCAGCGCCACCGCAAGGGCCTCCCCGGCCCGGGCCTCTCCGCCGGGCAGGTCACCGCCACGGATGGCGACCCGGGCCAGGCTGTATCGGGCCTCCACCTCGCCCGCCGGGTCGCCGGCCGCCCGGGCGCGCTCGATCTCGGCCTCACTCATGCGCACCACGGCGTCGGTCTCGCCGCGCCGGAAGGCCGAGCGCACGTTCGCACTGAAGTTCATGGGACCTCTCCCCTGGATGTCCGTCGTGGTCGGTCATCAGGTCAGCGCCGTCATCGTCGACCTGGCCGTCTCGTCCGTCACCGTGCCTGGAACACGGTCCAGTTCTCCACGAGATGAAAGCCCATCGACTCGTAGAGCGGCCGGCCCATCGCGCTGGCGTGCAGGTAGGCCGCGTCGGCGCCGGCTGCCACGCCGTCGAGCAGCACGGCCTCGGTGACCGCCCGGCCCAGGCCCCGACCCCGGGCGGACGGAACGACGGCGATGTTGAACACGCCGACCACGCCGGCGGTCCGCATTCCCAGCCCGGTGCCGATGGGTCGGCCGAACTCCTCGGCCAGATAACCGGTGATGGGGTCGGCGTCGAGTACGGCACCGCCCATCAGCGAGCCGAAGACGCCCTCGGGAGCGTCGAAGCTCCGGGTGAGACCCTCGGTGTAGAGGTCGCTTTCGACCGCGTCGACCTGGCGCACCAGCTTCCCCTGCGCGGTGTCGGCCCGGTACACGATGTCGCCCGCGTTGCAGGCCAGCAGCGGCAGATCACCGCGTTCGAGCAGCCCGTGCCGGGCCGCGAGATCGGTGACCTCATCGCCCGCCTCGCCACGAACCATGATCGACCAGCGGGCGGCCTGCCTGCTGACCTCGGTCGCCATCTCGTCGAGCGCACCAAGATCCGGTTCCGACGTCGTGTCGTAGGCCGCGTTCAGCGTCGCGACGCCGGCATGGGTCACCGCCGCACGGGCGGTGCCCCGCTCGGCGTACCAGCCCTTCGGAGTCACCCGGCAGAGGACCTCAATCGCATCGAAGTACGCCGCCGCCATCCGATCAGCGGTTTCGTTCATGGCCGCCTTCCAGAAAGAACGGTCGTTCTTTGTCGGGCCACCAACCTAGGCCCTCGCCCCGCTTGTCAGCAAATGCCCGCGCCACGCTCTACCGGCACTTCACCGGCAAGGAAGCTCTCGTCGTGGCGTACCTCGAACGCGAGGACCAGATGATCCGGGCCCTCTGGAACGAGGGGCTCGGCCGCGCCGTCTCCGCCGACCACGCGCTCGAGATGGCCATCGAAGGAGTGGCCGACGACGCCTACCGACACCACACGCGCGGCTGCCCGTTCATCAAGGCGGCCGGCGAGTTCCCCGACCCGGAGAGCCCGGTCCGCCGGGTGATCAGCAGGCACCGCGCCTGGTTCCACGCCGAGCTGCGGCGCCTGCTCGCCGAGGCCGGTCGCGACGACGTCGACGCCAAGTCCGAGACCCTCGCCATGCTGCGCGACGCGCTCATGATCGGTTGCTTCCTCGACGACCGTGATGTCACCCGCCGTACTTTCGTCCGCACTGCGCGCTGAGTGGCCGGCCTGCGCTGAGCGCGGGGGCTGTCTTACGACGACGTTGGCGATTCACGCCCGTACGCCCCGGTCGGTGTTGTTCGATGTCATCGCGCCGTTCCCGACGTCCTCCGAGGCGATCCTCCTGGCGCTGCGCGATCTCGACGCCCCGGTGCCCGGTCGGTCGGCGCTTCTGTCGCTGGTCGGCGAGCGAGCTGGATGAAGGAAGGAGATGGTCATGAAGGACGGCAGGAACGTGTCGTTGACGGTCGTCGGCAGTCGCACCGAGGGGGAACTCATCGTCGGCCTGCTGCGCAGTTACGGCCTGCGGGCCGCCGTGGCGGCGGACGACGTCGGCGGGCAGGAGCCGCACCTGCAACTGCAAGGGGTCCACGTGCTGGTCGCCGCCGATGACGAAGCCTCTGCCCGTCAGATCCTGGCCGCTGCCGAACAGGGCGGGATCGACGAGCGGACAAGCGGCAGCTGAAGGGCCGACCTGGACGTCCGGACCCGATGTGCGGGACGAGCCCCGGTCGACCGCTGAGGGATCGACCGGGGCTCGCGGTTGGAGCAGGGTCAGGCGACGTCGAACCGGTCGAGTTCCATGACCTTGGTCCAGGCCGCGACGAAGTCCGTCACGAACTTCTCGCGCGCGTCGTCGCTGGCGTAGACCTCCGAGAGGGCCCGCAGCTGGGAGTTGGAGCCGAAGATGAGGTCGACCGCGGTGGCGGTCCACTTCACCTCGTCGGTGGCCAGATCCCGGATCTCGTACACGTGCTCGTCGGACTCCGACGCCTTCCACCGGGTGCCCGGCGAGAGCAGGTTGGCGAAGAAGTCGTTGGTGAGCACGCCCGGCCGGTCGGTCAGGACGCCGTGCCGCGTACCGCCGACGTTGTTCCCGAGGGCGCGCAGGCCGCCGACGAGGACGGTCATCTCGGGCGCGCTCAGGCTGAGCATGTAGGCACGGTCGAGGAGCAGCACCTCCGGCTGGGTCTTCTCGCCGGGACGCAGGTAGTTGCGGAACCCGTCGGCACGCGGCTCAAGGACCCGGAAGGACTCGACGTCCGTCTGCTCCGCAGTGGCGTCGGTGCGGCCCGGCCGGAACGGCACGGTCACCTCGACGCCAGCCTCGCGCGCCGCCTTCTCGACGGCAGCCGAGCCGGCCAGCACGATCAGGTCCGCGAGCGAGATCTTCGCGCCGCCGGCCTCGTTGAACTCCCGCTGGATGCCCTCCAGGGTCTCCAGCACCGTGGCGAGCTGCTCGGGCTGGTTGACCTCCCAGCTGCGCTGCGGCTCGAGACGGATCCGCGCGCCGTTGGCGCCACCGCGCTTGTCGGTGGACCGGAAGCTGGCGGCCGAGGCCCAGGCGGTGGAGACCAGCTGGGCGGTCGTCAGGCCGGACTCCAGGACCTTCGCCTTGAGAGCGGCGATGTCGGCGTCACCCACGAGCTCGTGGTCGACGGCCGGCACCGGGTCCTGCCACAGCTGGGGCTCCGCCACCCACGGCCCGAGGAAGCGGTCGACCGGACCCATGTCGCGGTGCAGCAGCTTGTACCAGGCCTTGGCGAACGCCAACGCGAACTCGTCGGGGTTCTCCAGGAAACGGCGCGAGACCTTCTCGTACGCCGGGTCGAAGCGCAGCGCCAGGTCGGTCGTGAGCATCGTCGGCTTGTACTTCTTGGACGCGTCGAACGGGTCCGGGATGATCTCCGGGGCGTCCTTGGCGACCCACTGCTTCGCACCGGCGGGGCTCGTGGTGAGCTCCCACTCGAAGCCGAAGAGGATCTCGAAGAAGCGGTTGCTCCACTGCGTCGGCACGTCGGTCCACGTCACCTCGAGACCGCTGGTGATCGTGTCCCGACCCTTGCCGGTGCCGTGGCTGCTCAGCCAGCCCAGGCCCTGCGCCTCCAGCGGGGCGCCCTCGGGCTCCGGGCCCACGTGGTTGTCGGCGGGGGCCGCGCCGTGGGCCTTGCCGAAGGTGTGGCCGCCGGCAATGAGGGCGACGGTCTCCTCGTCGTTCATCGCCATCCGGCCGAAGGTCTCCCGGATGAAGTACGCCGCCGCCCGCGGGTCCGCGTTGCCGTTCGGGCCCTCCGGGTTGACGTAGATGAGGCCCATCTCGGTCGAGCCGACCTCGGGAGACATCTCGGCCTCGCCGACGTAGCGCTCGTCACCCAGCCAGGTGTCCTCGGGACCCCAGAAGATCTCCTCGGGCTCCCAGACGTCCTCGCGGCCGAAGCCGAAGCCGAAGGTCTTGAAGCCCATCGACTCCAGGGAGACGTTGCCGGCGAGCACGAGCAGGTCGGCCCACGAGATCTTCTGGCCGTACTTCTGCTTGACCGGCCACAGCAGGCGGCGCGCCTTGTCGAGGTTGGCGTTGTCCGGCCAGCTGTTGAGCGGGGCGAACCGCTGCCCGCCGTCGCCGGCGCCGCCACGACCGTCGTGGATGCGGTAGGTGCCGGCGGAGTGCCAGCTCATCCGGATCATCAGACCGCCGTAGTGGCCGAAGTCGGCCGGCCACCAGTCCTGCGAGGTGGTGAGGACGTTGACGATGTCCTGCTTGAGCGCCTCGACGTCGAGCTTGGCGAACTCCTTGGCGTAGCTGAAGTTCTCCCCCAGCGGGTTGCCCTTGGAGGAGTGGGCGTGCAGCACCGACAGGTCGAGCTGGTTGGGCCACCAGTCCCGGTTGGTCCGCGGACGACCTCCGGTCTTGGGGGTCGGCGAGTCGATCGCCGGGTTCTCGCTCTCGCTGCCGTGCGCGGTAACGGAGTCGTGCGCGACGGGGCAGCCGGCCTCCGCCTTCTTGTCCACGCCCTGGGCGCTGGAGGGAGCGTTGTCCTGGGTGTCGCTCATGTACTTCCTTCCGAACTGACGGATCACTGGGCGGTGCGTTCGGTCGCGCAGTCGGGGCAGGCGCCCCAGTAGACGACCTCCGCCTCGTCGACCACGAAGCCGTGGTCGTCCGAGGCGGTGAGACAGGGAGCGTGGCCGACAGCGCAGTCGACGTCAGCGATCGCACCGCAGGAGCGGCACACGATGTGGTGGTGGTTGTCCGCCACCCGCGCTTCGTAGCGTGCGGTGGCGCCGGCGGGCTGGATGCGTCGCACCAGACCGGCGTCGGTGAGCGCGCGCAGGACGTCGTACACCGCCTGGTGGGAGACCGCGGGGAGATCGGTCCGGACCAGCCGGATCACCGTGTCGGTGTCGACGTGCGGATGGTCGCGCAGCGCGGCGAGCACCGCCAACCGGGGCCGGGTCACGCGCAACGCGACCGCCCGAAGCTGAGCCTCGAAGTCGGACGCCACGTGCCGAACATAGTCCACTCTTCTGGAATAGTTCAAGTTTGGCTCAGCCTCAACCCGGTAGGAGCCCAGCGAAACGGCGAAACCCCGCGATAACAGACACGGTACCGCTCACCCACCGGCGCCGCGCCCGGCAGGCCGAAGCCTGCCCGCACGCGAGGGGGCGGGACCGGCGGCGCCTGCCGATCCCGCCCTCCGTGCCGGCTGTTAGCTGGCGTACGTCTCGAATTCGCCGACCCGTGGCGTACCACTCGAGCTGTTGATCTTGAAGGTGATCTTGCTCAGCGCGGTGGCGGAGAAGGTGATGGAACCCGCGCCGCTGCCGGAGGCCAGGACGGCCCCGGTGTCGTGGTTGATGAGCTGCCAGGACCCGATGGAATTCTGGGTGCCCGACGGCTCGCGGATGATCACTCGGGACACCCGGGTGGCGGAGCCCCACTTGATCGAGATGGAGCCGGTCGAGCCGGCCGGTGACCAGTAGGTGCTGATGCTGCCGTCCCGCACGTTGCCGTAGCTTGTCCCGTCGGCCTTGCTGGAGCCGTCGGCACCGGCGCCGAGGCTGAGATTCGTCCCGCTGGGCGGTGGCGGGG
>NZ_RCVJ01000094.1 GCF_003667505.1 Micromonospora sp. BL4 | reverse complement strand
CCCTGGCCGTGCCGCTGCTGGCGGTCCGCCGGGGGCTGCGGGGCACGGCGGAGACGTTCGCCGCGGTGGGGCTGCTGTTGGTGGTGCTGGACGGCTACGCGGCCTGGTCGGTGGACCTGGCGGGGGTGGCCGGCTGGCCGGGCAGCAGGTACGCCGCGCTGGTCGGGGGGGCCAGCGCGGCGGTCGCCGCGGCGTACGCCCGGTGGAGCCGGTTGACGGCGCCCTGGTTCGCCGCGCTACTGGCCGCCCAGCCGGTGCTGCCACTGCTCGCCGTGGAGGCGCGGCCGGGCCCGGCCGGCTGGGCGCTGGTCCTGCTCGGGGTGGCCCTGCTGGACCTGGCCGTGCTGGCCGGGCTCCGAAACGGGGGAGGGCGTGCCCAGTTGGCCGGCCGGGTGCTGGCCGGGGTCGGGCACGCCGCCGCGTTGGCCGGTGCGGCCGGATGCGCCCTGGTGCCGCTGCTGATCGGCCGGGCGGCCGGTACGCCGCTGCTGGCCGGGGCGCCGCTGGTGCTCGTCGCCCTGACCGGGCTCGGCGCGGCCGGGCTGGTCGGGGGACGGGCGCTGCGGGCGGTGGCCGCCGGGCTGCTGGTGCCGGTGCTCGCCGCCGCGCTGCTGCGCCCGGTGGCCGAGCTGCGGTCGTCGTGGCTGCTGCTCGCGGCGGCAACGGTGGCCCTCGGGCTGGCCGGGGCGGTACGGCTGCTGCCGGTCGGCTGGCGGACCGGCCCACGCGCCGGGGCGCTGCTGCTGGCGGCGGGGACGGTGCAGATCGCGGTGCTGATCACCGGCGGGCTGGCGGTCGCCGCGCCGAGCGCCAGCGCCAGGGCGGGCGCCGCTCGCCGTGGCCGGCGCGGTGGCGGTGG
>NZ_RCVJ01000100.1 GCF_003667505.1 Micromonospora sp. BL4 | reverse complement strand
CCCCACCACCGACCACCCCGCCACCCGCCGGCGGGAACCTGGCCCTGAACCGGCCGGCGACCGCCACCAGCACCAACCAGAGCTACGCCGCATCCAACGCGGTGGACGGCAACGCGGCCACCTACTGGGAGAGCGCCAACAACGCCTTCCCGCAGTCGGTGACCGTCGACCTGGGCTCGGCCCGGCCCGTCGACCGGGTGGTGCTCAAGCTGCCCGCCGGCTGGGAGCGTCGTACCCAGACCCTGTCGGTGCTCGGCTCCACCGACGGGTCGTCGTACGCCACCCTGGCGGCCTCCACCGGCCGGGTCTTCGACCCCGGCACGGGCAACAGCGTCTCGATCGGCCTGCCCGCCGGTGACGCTCACCCGGATGTAGCGGCGGTCACCGAAACCAGCCACTCCGACGTGTACGCCGCACCCAACGCGGTGGACGGCAACGTGGGCACCTACTGGGAGAGCGCCAACAACGCCTTCCCCCAGTCGCTGACGGTGGACCTGGGGACCGCCCGGTCGGTGTCCCGGGTCGTGCTGAAGCTGCCACCGTCGTCAGCCTGGCAGACCCGCACCCAGACGCTGTCGGTGCTCGGCTCCACCAACGGCTCCTCCTGGGCGACGGTCAAGCCGTCCGCCGGCTACACCTTCAATCCGGCCAGCGGCAACACGGTCACCGTGACGTTCGCGGCGACCAGCCAGCGCTACCTGCGGCTGACCGTCACCGGCAACAGCGGCTGGCCCGCCGGTCAGCTCAGCGAGTTCGAGGTCTACTCCAGCTAGCCCCGTGGCCCCCGCCCAGCCGGACGGGGGCCACCCGGCCGGAACGGTTCGGCGCAGCGCAGCGCGGGCCCGCCCGATTCCCGTCCCCCACCCGCAC
>NZ_RCVJ01000205.1 GCF_003667505.1 Micromonospora sp. BL4 | reverse complement strand
GGCTCCGGAGGCTGCGCCGGTTGCGGCGGCTCGGTGCTCACCGGAGCGGAGCGGTAGACGCCGGGAGCGCTCGCGCGGGAGCCCGGGTTGCCCACCGCGTCGGCGGTGACGCGACTGGTGGCGGGCACCGTGGCGCTGGCCCGGGCCGGGGCGCTCGAGCCGTCCCGTTGCCCGGGCAGTACCCCGCCGGCCGGGTTGGCCGACCCGGTCGCCCGGTAGGTGGTCGCGCTCGCCGGAGCGCTGGCCGGCAGGTCATCCGGCAACGCGCCGGCGGTGACGACCGTCGCCCGCGCCCGTACCGGGGTAGCGGCCGGGGCGGCAGCAGGGTCAGCGTCCTCGGGCGCCGGCTGCTCTCCGTTCGCGTCGGCGGCGGAGCTGGCGGAAGCGTCGCTGTCGGCGGAAGCGTCGCTGTCGCCGGGAGCGTCGCTGTCGGCGGGACTCTCGGTGTCGGTGGAACTGTCGGTGGCGCGGGCCGAGGCGGCACTGACGTCACCGTCGACGGCGGTCTCGTCGGCGGCCGGGACGGTGTCTGCGCCGGGTGCCGGGTCCGTAGTTCCCGGTTCCGGCTGGTCGGCCTGGTCGACCGCGACGGCGCCGCTCTTCTCCGCCGGATCACTCTGCTCGGCCATCTCCGCCCTCCGTGCCACGCTCGCACCCGGACCCGTGACATCGGGCCGGATGTGCCTGGATGTCACGGTGCCACAGATCGCTCCGAGCGGACAGCCGGAGCGGGTCGTGGCGGTTCAGCTTCCGGTGCTCGGGCTGCCCGTCGTGCTCGCGGTCGGGCTGACGCTGGCCACTGCGCTCCGGCTCGCCGACGGCGTGCTGGCCGGGGCCGAGGTGGCCGGCGCGCTGGTCGGCCGTGGCGGGGGCGTGGTCGTCGGCGTCCTGGTCGTGCTGGGCGACGTGCTCGGCGAGGTGCTGCCGGTCGGCGTCGGGGTCGGAGTCGGAGTGCCCGTGGGTGTCGGGGTGGCCGAGCCGGTCGGCGTGGGCGTCGTGGTC
>NZ_RCVJ01000218.1 GCF_003667505.1 Micromonospora sp. BL4 | reverse complement strand
GTCCAGAACCGACCCATCAACATGATGGTCATCGGCTACCCCACCCCGGCGGCGGGGGTTGCCGCCGGGGTGGGGTAGCCGATGACCATCATGTTGATGGGTCGGTTCTGGACGGTGCGGCCGAGCTCGACGACGCGGACCCGGTCGCTGAGGGCGTCGACGGCGGCGGTGTAGGCGTACTCGTCGGTGTCGCTGGTGTACTGCGCGGCGTGGGTGGTCTCCCACTGGGTGCGCAGCTGCTCGCCGGGCGTCGCGGGGTTGCCCCACGGTGCGGTGGTGGTGCCGCGGACCGCGTCGGAGTAGGGCTGTTCGGTGGTGCCGGCGCGGGCACGTACCCGCCACTGGAAGGTGTCGCCGGGGTTGAATCCGGAGTCGGCGAAGGTGGGTGACTCCTGGTTGATCTGGCGGTTGGGGCGCCAGATGCCGACGATGGTCGGTGCGCCGGTGGGGGTGCCGTTGGCGTCGACGGCGGTGCGTTCGATCTGGTAGTCGGTGGCGCCGTCGACGGGTTGCCAGGCGAGGGTGGCGTACCCGTCGGCTTGGCGGACGGTGAGGTTGGTGACCTGGTTGGGTTCCGCGGCGCTCTGGGCGCTGGCGGGGCTTGGCGCGGTGGTGAGGGTGACGGCGAGGAGGGTGGATAGGGCTATGAGGATGGACCGCTGGCGTCTCATGTGGCCTCCGGCTGGTGGATCGTGGCGCGGGTTTCGACCAGCATGATCGTCGGAGTTCGTCGATGCAATGATCTTGAGGGAATCTTGCGGCTGGGGCCGCCTCTCCTCCGGTGCCGGGCCGCTACGCGGTGATGGTGGTGGGAGCAGGCCGCGGTGATTCGTGACCCCCGATGGCGGAGATTCTCAGCCGAGGTCGACCAGCAGGGGTCGGTGGTCGGAGATGGTGGACAGCGGCGTGGTGACCGCGCGTACCGGTGGGAGCTGCGCGAGGGCGTGCCGGTCGGCGAGGATGTGGTCGAGTTGGACGCGGGGTTGCCCGGCGGGGTAGGTGGGGCGG
>NZ_RCVJ01000277.1 GCF_003667505.1 Micromonospora sp. BL4 | reverse complement strand
GCCCACCACGCCGCCTCCCGGCGGCACGAGGGACGCGTACGGGCAGATCCAGGCCGAGGCGTTCAGCGGGCAGAACGGGGTGTTCGTCGAGGCGTGCTCCGAGGGCGGGCAGAACATCGCCGGGCTCCGCAACGGGGACTGGGCGCGCTACGACAACGTCGAGTTCGGCTCCGCCGGGCCCCGGGACTTCGTGGCCCGGGTGGCCTCCGGCGCGGGCGGCGGGGTGAGCGGCCTGGTCCAGGTGCGGGTGGACAGCCCGACCGCGGCGCCGATCGGCAGCTTCGCGATCGGCAACACCGGCGGCTGGCAGAGCTGGCGCTCGGTGCCCGGCAACGTCAGCGGGGTGACCGGCCGGCACACCGTCTACCTCACCTTCACCAGCGGGCAGCCGAACGATTTCGTCAACGTCAACTGGTTCACCTTCCGCCGCTGAGGCGGACCGTAAGGGCCGCCCGCCGCCTGGTCGCGCGGCGGGCGGCCCATCCATCTGCGCCGACCCCTGGACAGAAACAGTTAACTATCTTAATAATAAACGCCAACGTTGATGTCCATGGATGCCTGCGCCGGGCGTGGAGGGTCGCATGAAACCAGCCAGATCACTTGTCCTGTCCCTGGTCACCGCGCCCGCCGCGACGCTCGGTGCGGCCTGGGTGGCGCTGCCCGCGTTCGCCGCCGGTGCCACCGCCAGCTTCGTCAAGACCGCCGACTGGGGCTCCGGCTGGGAGGGAAAGTACACGATCACCAACGGCGGCGGATCGACCATCAACGGCTGGAGCCTCGCCTTCGACCTGCCGGCCGGCACGACCCTCGGCAGCTACTGGGACGCCCTGCTCAGCTCCGCCGGCCAGCGGCACACCTTCACCAACCGGTCCTGGAACGGCAGCATCGCCCCGGGCGCCTCGGTCTCCTTCGGCTTCCTGGCCACCGGCTCCGGCTCGCCGACGGGCTGCCAGCTCAACGGCGCGGCCTGCGGCGGCGGCACCCCGCCCACCACACCGCCGCCCACCACGCCGCCGCAGGC
>NZ_RCVJ01000275.1 GCF_003667505.1 Micromonospora sp. BL4 | reverse complement strand
CGAGCCTTATCGTCGGCAGCGTCAGATGGGTATAAGAGACAGGGACGCGGGGGGCGGGCAGCGCGCGCAGGGCGCGGACGGTCTGCCGGAGTTGGTGTGCGTTCCAGCCGGGGACGAAGGACAGGTGGGTCGCGGCGACGGTGAGCGGGCCGTGCGGGGTGTCCAGGACGGCGGCGAGCACGACGCGGGGTTCGTCGTGCAGCAGGACGAGGCCGCCGCCGGGGCCGGGTACGTAGACCGGGGAGCGCACGGGTGCGGGCTTGAGTCGGGTGACCTGCCAGCTGCGCACGGGGTGGCGGCTGATCAGGCCGATGCCGTAGCAGGGTTCGCCGTGGCCGTCGTCGTCGTGGCGCAGGGGCCGGAACTGTTCGCCGGGCGTGCCGACGACGGCGGCGGCGAAGCGGTGGTGGGGTGCGTCGAGGGCGCGGGCGGCGATGGCGGTGAGGTCGAGGTTGCCGCTGCGGCTCTGGTCGCGGTCGACCTCCTGCAGGGCCAGCACGTCGGCGTCGAGGGCGCGCACGGCGGCGGTGAGTCGGTCGGGGTCGACGAGCCCGTCGGTCAGGGATCGTCCGTGCAGCACGTTGAAGGTGGCCAGGCGCACTCCTGCACCCTACGTCCCCGTGGCAGGGTTGCCGGGTGGTGAAACTGCTGCTGTGTTCGGTGCTGGTGTTCGTGGCGATGGGCGCGTTGGGGGTGTGGTTGCGGCGGGCGCGGGGTCGTTGACGTGCGGGGGTGTGAGTGAGGCTGGCCACTTCGGTGCGGGTCGCGCGGGTCGGGGTGGGGAGAATTGCCGCCCGTGGACGCCGTATCGCTGAGCACTCTCCTGGCCGCCGCGGCCCTGGCCGGCTGGGTCGACGCCGTGGTCGGCGGTGGTGGTCTGCTGTTGTTGCCGGCGTTGCTGGTGGCCGCGCCCGGATTGCCGGTGGCCACCGCGTTGGGCACGAACAAGCTGGCCGCGATCTTCGGTACGGCCACCGCGGCGGCGACGTACGCCCGGCGGACGAAGGTGGACTGGCGGGTGGCGG
>NZ_RCVJ01000274.1 GCF_003667505.1 Micromonospora sp. BL4 | reverse complement strand
GGGTGCTGACGGGCTGCGGCGCCCCACCGGAGTTGCGGGACCCGTCCAGCGCGCCGACGGGCACCGGAGCCCCGACGACGCCCGGCCCGACCGGCACCCCGAGCACCGCGCCCGCCACCCCGCCGGTCGACACCCCGACGGCGACCCCGGATGCCGGGCTGGTGGCGACGGCCTGCCGGAACGGGCCGACCGGGCAACGGGTTGTCCAGCTGGTGCGTGGCCGGGGCGGCGTGCTGCCGGACAACGTCCGGGTCCGGGTCCGCACCGGGCCGCTCTGCGCCGCCGACTGGCAGTACACCGTGCTGGAGGTGACGGGGCACGAGGAACTCCAGGTGGTCACCCGCGGTCGGGCCGCCGCGCCGAAACTGGTCACCGCCGGCACCGACGTGTGCACCATCGAGGTACGGGCCACCGGTCCGGTGGGGATCCAGACGCTCGCCTGCGACGCCGGACCGGTCGTCGGGCCGGGTGCGTAGGCTGGCCGCATGCCAGGAACACCGCCGACGCGCTTCGTCTACCTCGGCCCGGAGGGCACCTTCGCCGAACAGGCGCTGCGCACCGTCCCCGCCGCCGAGCGCGGCAACCGTACGCCCGCCCGCAGTGTCGGGGAGGCGCTGGACAGCGTCCGGGCCGGGGACGCCGACGCCGCGCTGGTGCCGCTGGAAAACTCGATCGGCGGCGCGGTCGGTGTCACCCTGGACGAGATGGCCGAGGGCGAGCCGCTGGTGATCACCCGGGAGGTGATCCTGCCGGTGGAGTTCGTGCTCGGCGCCCGGCCGGGCACCTCGCTGACCTCGGTCCGCACCGTGGCGGCCCACCCGCAGGCGTCCACCCAGTGCCGGGGCTGGCTGCGTGACCACCTGCCCGACGCGGTGGTGGTCGACGTCCTGTCCAACGGCGCGGCCGCCGCCGGCGCCGGAGCGGGCGAGTACGACGCCGCGATCTGCGCGCCGATCGGGGCGGCTCGGCACCGTCTCGCGCTGCTCGCCGAGAAGATCGCCGACCATCCCGACGCGGTGACCCGGTTCGTGCTCGTCTCCCGCCCCGGGCCGCCCCGATC
>NZ_RCVJ01000130.1 GCF_003667505.1 Micromonospora sp. BL4 | reverse complement strand
GTGCTGGTGGGTGTGCTGCTCAACGCGCGCGGCCCCGGTCTGCACGCCGACGCCGCCCCCCTGTACGCGACCTGGCGGCCGCACCTCGGCTGGGGCAGCCCGGCCGCGGTGCTGGTCGCCGTCGTGGTGGTGGGCTGGGGGGCGCGGTGGGCCCGCACCGCGCGCTGGGGCGTCCTGCTGGTCGCCGCGTGGCTGGCGGCGGTGGCCTGGACGCTGTCGTTGGCCCTGGTGGACGGCTGGTCGGCGGGGCTGACCCGGCGACTCACCCCGCAGGCGGAGTATCTGCACGAGGTCCCCGGCGTCGCCGACATCCCGGCGATGCTTGCCGGGTTCACGGGCCGGATCCTGGACTTCCAGCCGGACGCCTGGTCCACCCACACCGCCGGGCATCCCCCCGGCGCGCTGCTGATCTTCGTCTGGCTGGACCGGGTCGGCCTGGGCGGAGGCACCGCCGCCGCCCTGGCCTGCGTGCTGGTGGGGGCCACGGTGACGGTGTCGGTGCCGGTGACCCTGCGGGCGTTGGGCGCCGCCGACGCGGCCCGTGCGGTGACCCCGTTCCTGGTGCTGCTGCCGGGCGCGGTCTGGGTAGGTGCCTCCGCGGACGGCATCTTCGCCGCCGTGGTCGCGGCCGGCCTGGCCCTGCTGGCCGTCCGCGGCCGGGCCACGGCCGCGGCCGGCGGCGCGCTGCTCGGCTTCGCGCTGCACCTGTCGTACGGGTTCCTGCTGGTCGGGGTGCTCGCGCTGGCCGTGCTGGCGCTGCGCCGCACCCACCGCTGGGGCGCGCTGCTCGCCGCCTGCGGCGGGGTGGTCGCCGTGACGGCGATCTTCGTGGTGGCCGGTTTCGAGTGGTGGGAGGGGTACCGGCTGGTGGTCGGGCGGTACTACCAGGGCTGGGCGGCCGAGCGCCCGTACGCCTACTGGGTGTGGGCCAACCTGGCCGCCCTGCTGCTCAGCGCCGGACCCGTGCTCGGGCCGGCGCTGCGCCGGGTGCTGCTGGCCGGCCGGTCGCAGTGGCCGGCCCTGCGCGCGGCGCTGCCGGCTCGTGCGCCCACGCCGCCGGCCGGGCCGGCGGCGTGGGCTGTCTCTTATACCCATCT
>NZ_RCVJ01000242.1 GCF_003667505.1 Micromonospora sp. BL4 | reverse complement strand
ACCTACGTGTACGTGTCCCGCCGCCCCCTGCTGCCACTGTCCCGGATCAACGGCGAACAACGCCTGTTCGTCTACACCGACGGCACCCGCGTCGATCAGACCACCTCCGCCGCCGAGTGCCCGGGCACCGGAGGGGGTGGCGTCCTGGAGGTGCAGCCCGACGGGCGGCGCCTGCAGGTGTGCTCAACCGCCGTCGGCAGCTTCCAACCGGGCTCCCGCCGGACCCGGGTCAGCGTGCTGGAGTCCTACCAACTGCTCCCCGACGGCACCTTCCGGTTGGCGTCGGTGGACACGTCGGGCCGCCCCGTCTCCGCCATACCCACCACCGTCCGGCTGGAGATTCGGCTACCCGCGGTGGTGCCGATGCTCGTGGCGGGCATCGACCCGGCGGCCGAGGCACGCCTGTCCGGCCTGGACCGGGCCGTACGCCAGGGCCGCTACCTGACCGGCTCCGACACGACCGGGCCCGCCACCCGCACCACGTCGATGTCCCCGTTCGCACCGAGCGGCCCCACCGGCCCGACCCTGCCGGTACTGGCCGCCAGGGACCTCGCGGTGGACGAGCAGATGGACCTCGCCGTGTCCCGGCTCGCGGGTCAGACCGCCAGCCGGGTACCCGGCGCCACGACGGAAGCGCTGTGGCCGCTGCTGCGCGACTCGGCGAAGGCACCGGGCCGGACAGCCGCACACGACCTGGGGCAGCTCTACCGTGCCCGACTCGACACGGCGCTGGCCGACAACATCCCGCTGTCCGGCGTCCAGACGCTGCTGCGGCCCGCACCGCCGGCCTACACACCACAAGCCGACGGCATCGGCCGGATACTGCCCAGGACCGGTGAGCCGGGCTCCACCGACCAAGCCGTCGACGACGTCTGGCGGGACGCCTGGCTCAGCACCGGCGGGGTCGGCACCGGCGAGCCGATCAACCTGAACGCGCAGGGCGAGGAGTGGTCGGTCACCGCCGTGGGCAGCTTCGCGATGGACGCCCTGCCCGTCGCCGGCGGCCCCGCGCAGCAGGCCCTCGACCTGTACCGCCAGGCCCCACCGGTAGGCGCCGACCCCCGTACCCGGCAACTGCTCGCCGACCGTCCACTACTGCCCGGCGACGACCCGCTGGGCTACCCGTCCCGCCCACCCCACCTGTTGAC
>NZ_RCVJ01000264.1 GCF_003667505.1 Micromonospora sp. BL4 | reverse complement strand
CCCTAACCCCCGGGGGCTCACCCCGGTGATCAAGAGGTTTGCGTCAGGATCCAGCTCGAAACTGACGCAAACCTCTTGATCAACTCTCCGGGCGGCAGCCTGTTGTCCACAGGGCTGTGGAGGTTGTCCACAGGGGCTTTGGTGGGGTGGGGTGCGTGGGCAGGCTGGGGTGGTGGGACCACAGCAGCTTCTTCGCGATGTCGGGGCAGGGCAGGACGGGATGGTCACCCTGGCGCAGGCGCTGCGCGCTGGCCTGACCAGGGACCAGGTCCGACAGCTCTGCCGATCCGGCAGGTGGCAACGGCTGATCCGTGGCTGCTTCGTGCCGACTGCCGAGTTGAGTGAGTCAGCACTGCAGCGGGTGCGGGTCCGGGCGGCAGTCGTGAGCCTTGGTCCAGGTGCCTTCGCTGTCCTCAAGACCGCCCTGGAGCTGCACAACATCGCGGGTCTTCGCCGGGCTCCGCAGGTCCACGTTTCGGTGCCGGTCGATCGGCCACGGCCCCAGCGCGCTCTGGCGCCGTGGTTGGTCGTGCACCAGATGACCGTCCGGCCGGGCGACATCACTGAAGTTGCGGGTGTTCGGGCGACCTCTCCGCTCCGCACAGTCTCCGACGTCATTCTCCAGGTTGATCGTTTTTCCGCCGTCTGTGTCCTCGACTCGGCACTCAATCAAGGTCGGATCACCTCGGCCCAGCTGGCGCTGATCCCGGATCTGATCCGGGGGCGGCGGGGCGCGGTCGTCGCGCGGGCCTGTCTGGCAGAGGCGGACGGGCGGGCGCAGTCGCCGCTGGAGACGCGTACCAGGCTGCGGTGCGTCGACGGCCGGGTGCCGCCCGACGCGTTGCAGCTGGAGGTCCGCGACGATGACGGCCATCTGCTGGGGATCGGTGACCTGGGCTGGCGCGCCCCGAGGCTGATCGCGGAAGCGGACGGCCGCGACGCGCACGCCAGCCCGGAGGCGGCCTTCACCGACCGCCGTCGCCAAAACCGCCTGGTGAACGCCGGCTGGACCGTCCTCCGCTTCACCTGGGCCGACACCCTGGACCCCGACTACATCCCGTGGACAGTTCGGCAAGCGATCGCTCGCACCTCCCCGCCAGCCATGCTGATCAAGAGGTTTGCGTCAGAGTCAACCCGACCGCTGACGCGAACCTCTTGATCACCGACCGTGTCCGGTGAGCTGGGGTGGGCGTGGGGGGCAGTAGGATCCTGGGT
>NZ_RCVJ01000137.1 GCF_003667505.1 Micromonospora sp. BL4 | reverse complement strand
TTCCGGATCCGGACCCTGATCCGCGTGGGCGGCGGGGTGGTCGGCGGCGGGGTCGACCCGTTGTTCAGCGCGGCGAGGACCGCGTCGTACGCCGGCTTCTTGGCACCGCTGCTGGTGAACAGCAGCGGGGTCTGCGACGCCCGCCACGAGTCGCTGTCCCGGATGCCCCAGACGGTGATGCCGTTGCAGCGGGCCACGGCGAGACAGTCCTGCACCACATTGCGGTACGTGGTGGCCGAGGCCCCCTCGATGTCCAGCTCGGTGATCTGCACGTCGACGCCGAGCGCCGCGAAGCTGGACAGCGTGGTGCGGTAGTTGGCGGGGTACGGCGAGCCGCTGTTGAAGTGCGACTGCAAGCCGACGCAGTCGATGGGTACGCCACGCTGCTTGAAGTCGCGCACCATCGTGTACACGGCCTGGGTCTTGGCGTGCGACCAGTCGTCGGTGTTGTAGTCGTTGTAGCAGAGCTTCGCGCCCGGGTCGGCGGCGCGGGCGGCCCGGAAAGCCGCCTCGATCCAGTCGTTGCCGGTCCGCTGGAGGTTGGAGTCACGCCGGGCGCCGGAGCCGCCGTCGGCGAACGCCTCGTTCACCACGTCCCACGCCACGACCTGACCCCGGAAATGCGTCGCCACCTGCGTGACATGGTTGAGCATCGCCTCGCGCAGCGCGGTGCCGCTCATGTTCTGCATCCAGCCCGGCTGCTGCGAGTGCCAGGCCAGGGTGTGACCACGCACCTGCATCCCGCGACTGCGCGCGTGGTTGACGATCTGGTCCGCGGCACCGTAACTGAACTGGCCCTGCTGCGGCTCGGTGGCGTCGATCTTCATCTCGTTCTCGGGCGTCACCGAGTTGAACTCGCGGTTCAGGATCGTGGTGTAGGCGCTGTCGCTCAGCTTGTTGGCGGCCACCGCGGTGCCGAAGTACCGGCCCTGTTCGGCGGCGGAGGCGCCGAGTGTGGTGCCGGCGGTGGCGGGACCGGCCAGGGCCATCGCCATGCCGGCGGCGAGGGCGCTCACCCCGGTCACCGCGAGGGCGGCTCTCGATACCGCCTTCCAGTGCGCGTTTCTCATCGTGCGACTCCAATCGATGGTGGTGTCGGCGGGTCAGGCCACCGAGCAGGCGATGCCGTTCAGGGCGAAGGAGGAGGGTGCACCGGTGCCGCCCTCGTGGGTGGCCTGGAAGCCAATGCTGACCGAGGCGTTCGGGGCAATGGCGGCGTTGTAGGAGACGTTGCGGGCGGTCACCGCGCCGCTCGTCGTGGCGTACTGCGCGTTCCAACCGCTGGTGATGCGTTGGCCGGCGGGCAGGGTGAACGTCAGCGTCCAGCCGTTCACCGCCGTGGCACCGGTGTTGGTGATGGTCACGCTCGCGGTGAGGCCGGTGTTCCAGGCGTTGACCGCGTACCCGACCCGGCAACCACCGTTCGTCGGCGGCGGAGTCGTCGGGGGCGGCGTGGTCGGCGGCCGAGTGGTCGGGGGCGGGGTCGTCGGAGGCGGGGTTGCGCCGTCCAGCCCGAAGAAGCGGATCACCTGTGCGGCGTCGACCGGCAGGTTGTGTGACACGCCCTGCATGCTGATCGCCTCGACCGGTGCCGTCGGGCCGCTGCTCCCGTAGCGGGTACGGGTGTAGCCGGACTGCGGCGTGTCGGTGTACGTCGGGGTCTGGCTCAGCCCGTGCACGTTGGTCCACTGCTTGACCTGCTCGCCGAAGTTCGGGTAGCGCAGCGTCTCGTCGTTCGTGCCGTGCCAGATCTGCATCCGTGGGCGGCGGCCGGTGTAGCCGGGGTGGGCCTCCCGGACCAGGTCCCCCCACTGCTGCGGCGTTCTGATGAGCTGACCGTTCGCGCACTCGCTGTTCCACTCCGAGCCGCCCCCGGTGGCGAAGCAGCCGAACGGCACCCCGGCGAAGGACGCACCCGCCGCGAAGACGTCCGGGTAGTCGCCCAGCATGACGTTCGTCATCATGGCCCCGGACGAGGTTCCGGTGGCGAAGATCCGCGCGGGGTCGGCGGAGTACCGCTGCCGCACGTAGTCGACCATCGACATGAGCCCGACGGGGTCGCTGCCGCCGCCGCGGCGCAGCGCCTGCGGCGAGGACACGTCCCAGCACAGGCTGCTGCGGGTCACCGACGGGTAGATCACGATGAACCCGTACCGGTCGGCGAGGGACGCGTACTGCGTGCCGGAGTGGTACGCGGGACCCGATCCGGTGCAGTAGTGCAGCGCGAGCAGGACCGCCGGCCGGGCGGCCACCCGGTCCGGGACGTACAGGTGCATCTGGAGGTTGGTGGGGTTGTTGCCGAAGCCGGTCACCTGCGTCAGCGTCGCGGCCGACGCCGGCGCGGCGAACGTCAACGCGGCGGCGGCCAGCGTCACCATCGCCAGGACGGCGCCAGCCACTCTTGTCTTCAGTGTCATCGTTCGCGATTCCTCGGGGAGAATGGCGCATGGAAGGGGAGTAAGTCGAGGACTGCCCTTCGCCCGACCCTGACCGCGGCTCGCGTGACCATGCCAGCTTCAATCGAGGCACCTCGATTGTCAAGACTTCCGGAAACCTTCCGCGCCCAGCATCGGGCTGCGACCAGCGCATCGACGGAGGTCGACCGGACCGTCCGCGCGGCTCGCCGGGCGAGTTATCGGGACACTTCCGGAATCGGCCTGGTCAGTAGATGCGACGCCCGCGCACGTCCGGCACGCCGGACTTGCGGAAGAAGTAACTGTTGATCTGATCCCGCCACTCGGTGGCGCTGCGTACCTGCTCGTCGAGGCGCTGCTCCACCCGCGCGTACACGGCGGGATCGATCAACCCCTTCAGCGTCCGCCACCGTTCCCGCATCGCCACCACCTCCTCGACGCCCGCGAAATGGGTGTCGTAGATGTGCTGGATGACCGTGGAACCGTTGTTCAGGACGTGCCCGTACGGGACATGGTGGAAGAAGAGCAGCAGCTCGTCCGGACACCGCTCGGGCGACTCGTACACCTGGGCCCAGTACGGCGGGTACTGACCGGCGAAGCCGGTGCCCGACGCGCGGCTGCGGTCCACACCGACGCCGTCGCGATCCGCGAAGTGGTACGTGCCCCACCGGCTGTACTCGTATCCGTCCACGTCCGGGCCGTAGTGGTCACCGGGATGAACCATGAAGCCGACACCCAGCGGGGCGGTGTACCGCTCGTAGGTACGCCAGGAATCGTCCATGATGTCGTGCAGCGTCCGCCCGACCAGCTCCGGGTCGGCCATCGCCGACGACGGAAAGGTCAGCGCGATCCACTCGTCGAGGACCGCACGGGGATCCAGCCGGGGATCCCAGGCGAGCCGGCCGACGGTGTACAGGTTCGCCTGCGCCAGCGGGTGCCCGGTCCAGAAGAGGTCGTCGCCCACGTTGGCGACGGCGACCAGGCCACCGCCCGTCCCCGCGTCCCCCGCGACGACGTCGGCGACCGTTCGCCCGCCGTGACCCCACGGCGCGAACCGCAACACCTCGCTCCACCACGGCCCGAGGTGGCAGACGTGTCGCTGCTGGCCGGTGTACTCCTGGGTGACCTGCACCTCGACCGCCAGCCGGGTGGCCGGCATCGCGGCGAGCACCGGGGAGACCGGTTCGCGTACCTGGAAGTCCACCGGACCGAACTTCACCTGCAGGACCACGTTGTCGCGGAACCGCCCGTCGAGCGGGACGAAATGGTCGTACGCGGCCCGCGCCCGGTCCGTGGACCGGTCCCGCCAGTCCTGGTGATGGTTGTAGACGAATGCCCGCCAGTGCACCACTCCCCCGTGCGGCGCGAGGGCGTCGGCGAGCAGGTTCGCACCGTCGGCGTGGTCACGCCCGTAGGTGAACGGGCCCGGTTGTCCCTCCGAGTCGGCCTTCACCACGTAGCCGCCGAAGTCCGGGATGCGCTCGTACACCTGCCGGGTCGTCACGGCCCACCAGGCCCGCACCGCCTCGTCCACGGGGTCGGCGGTCGGCAGGCCGCCGAGGACCACCGGTGCGGCGAAGCTGACCGACAGGTGCACCCGGATGCCGTACGGGCGCAGCACGTCCGCGATCTCCGCCACGTCGCCGAGTCGGGTGGTGAGCAGCCGGGCCTCCGTGGGGCCGACGTTGACGTTGTTCACCGAGATCGCGTTGATCCCGCAGGCGGCCAGCAGCCGCGCGTACTCCCGGACCCGGGCCAGGTCACCGCGCGGCCGGCCGTCCCGCCAGAAGATCGAGCCGCCGGCGTACCCTCGCTCCACCTGGCCCATCACCGGGTGCACGGCCACGTGGTCCCAGTGGTTCAGCATCCGCCGGCGCAGCGCGGGCCGGTGTCGTTCGGCCGGGCGGGTGGTGTCGAACGCCGCCGCGCCGAGCCGGACCAGGTGGAACAGCCCGTACAGCAGGCCGGCGGGCGCGTCGGCCAGCACGGCGGTCACGTCGCCCGCCCGGGCCAGCACGAACTCCTCGCTCCCGAGCAGCGCGCCGGTGCCCGCGTTCGCGAGCGCGGCCTCCCCCGCTGCCCGCGCTGCCTCCACTGCCGTGCTCGGCAGCTCGGCGGCGCCGCGGAGCGCGAGCACCAGATCGGCGTCCACGTCCCAGGACGGGGAATGCCACACCCGCCCGCCGTACCGCGCGCAGGCGCGGGCGACCTCGTCGAGGACGGTGTCGACGAGCATCCCGTCGCCGTGCACCAGCACGCGGCGCGACCCGAGCGCCCGGAACGCCTCCGGCGGCAGCCAGGCGGCGTGCACCCGCGCCTGCTCGGCGCTCACTGATCCTCCCGCAGCACCACGACCCCGTACGCCGGCAGCCGCAGCGGCCACCCGGTCTCCGCCCGGTCACCGGTGAGCAGGTCGACGCCGCCGGTCCGGGCGGTGACCTCGACCGGCTCGGCGCGGTGGTTGAGCAGGAACAGCAGCCGCGTCCCGTCCGGCGCGACCCGGACGGCGGACTCCAGGTCCGGCACGTCCGGGTAGGGCCCGAGCAGGTCGTGTCGGGCCAGCACCTGCCGGACCACCCAGGCGACTCCGGCCTGGTCCAGCCCGGCGGCGACGTACCAGCCGTGCCCGTCGCCGTGGGCGTTGCGGGTGACCGCCGGGGTGCCGGCGTAGAAGTCGGCCTGGTACGTGCCGAGCACCTCCGCGCCCTGCGGGATCACCAGCTCGAAGAGCAGCCGCGCCTCGACGTCGAACTGATCGGCGCCGATGCCGAGCCGGACCGGGTTGACCACCTCCGGGCCGCGGGCGTCCCACTCGTCGATTCGGATCCCCATCAGCTGCCCGAGCGGGCCCGGCACGTCCGTCAGGAAGGCCTGGTCGTTCTCGTCCACCCGACCCGACAGGTACGTGGTCAGCACCGAGCCGCCGCGCGCGGCCACCGCCTCCAGGCGCTCCGGCAGGTCCCCCTTGAGCATGTGCAGGGTCGGCGCGACGACCACGTCGTAGCCGGACAGGTCGGCGGTCACCGCGACCACGTCCAGGTCGACCCCGGCCTCCCAGAGCGCCCGGTGGTACGCCAGCACCACCTGCTGGTACCGGACCAACCGGGACGGGCCGTCGGAGATCTCCAACGCCCACCAGCTGTCCCAGTCGAACAGCAGCGCCACCCGGGCCGGCGTCCGCGCGCCCAGCGACGCCCGGCCGAGCCGGACCAGCTCCGCCCCCAGCTCGGCGACCTCCCGGAAGACCCGGGTGTCGGCGCGGCCGGCGTGGCCGATGACCGCGCCGTGGTACTTCTCGCTGGCCCCCCGGGACGCGCGTAGCTGGAAGAAGAGCACCGCGTCCGCGCCGTGCGCCACCGCCTGCCAGCTCCACAGCCGCATCAGGCCGGGCCGTTTCAGCGGGTTGACGTCCCGGCAGGCGGTGACGCTCGGGGTCTGTTCCATCAGCCAGAACGGTTGGCCGTCCTTGAGGCCGCGCGTCAGGTCGTGGGTCAACGCCATCCGGGCCGCCGACCCGTCGTCCGGCGGGTAGTTGTCCCAGGAGACGAAGTCCAGGTGCGGGGCCCAGCGGTGGTAGTCGATCGGCCGGTACATGCCCATGAAGTTGGTGGTCACCGGCAGGTCCGGGCTGGACTCCCGGATGGCGGCCTTCTCGTCCCGGAAGTTGGTCAGCATGGCGTCGGAGGAGAACCGCAGGTAGTCCAGGGTGATGCCCTGGAAGGCCGTGTGGTCCGGTCCGCGCCAGTGCTCGGTCAGCGCCGACGGCGGCTCGATCTGCTCCCAGTCACTGAAGGTGTGCGACCAGAAGGTGGTGTACCAGGCCGCGTTCAGCGCGTCGAGGGTGCCGTAGCGGTGACGCAGCCAGTCGCGGAACCCGGCCGCGCAGAGTTCGCAGTAGCAGGCGCCTCCGTACTCGTTACCGACGTGCCACGCGACGACCGCCGGGTTGTCGGCGTAGCGGCTCGCGACCCGGCGGGCGAGTTCGGCGGAGAGCCGGCGGAACACCGGAGAGCTGGGACACGAGTTGTGTCGTTGCCCGAACCGGTGCCGGCGGCCCTCGAAGTCGGTGCGGGTCACCTCCGGGTACGCCTTCGCCAGCCACGGCGGGTGGGCGGCCGTGCCGGTCGCCAGGCAGATGCCGCGCCCCTCGGCGCCGGCCCGCTCCACGATCCGGTCCAGCAGGGAGAAGTCGTACACGTCCTCGGCCGGCTGGGTGAGCGCCCAGTCGAAGACGCCCACCGTGACCAGGTCGATGCGCGCGGCGTCGAAGAGCCGGTAGTCCTGCTTCCACACGTCCTCGGGCCACTGTTCCGGGTTGTAGTCGCCGCCGAACGGCACCTTGGCGGTGACGGGCAGGCTCATGCGGTGAACTCCTTCCGGATCAGGTGGATCATCGGGTCGCCGGTGCGCAGGAACGCCAGGACCACGACCGAGCCGAACAGCACCAGCACCGCCTCGGAGAAGACCGCGGTGATCCCGGCCGCCGCCGCCAGCAGCAGGGCGTTGCCGACGGTGACACCGGGCGTACGCACCAGGAAGTGCACGGCCAGCCGGAGCACGTCCCGGGTGCGGAAGTCGAACAGCGAGGTGATCACCAACGCGTTGGCGGCGCAGAGGACCACCCCCACGCCGACCAGGACCAGCGGCGCCGCCCACCAACCCGGGACGGCCGCCGCGTCGAGGTGGGCGAGGTTCACGGCGAGCACGGTCAGCCACGCCAGCATCGGCACCCAGACCCGCAGCACACCGGACAGGTTGGCCCGGTAGCCACGCCAGAAGACGGCCGCGGGCCGCAGATCCGTCACGTCGGCACGCTGGCGGCGCAGGGCGTAGAGGGCCGCGGAGACCGCCGGACCGACCGGCACCAGCAGGACCGCGGCCAGCGGCAGATTGCTCGGGTCCCGGCTCAGCAGGAGCAGCGGGAGCAGGCCGGGCAGGGTGGTGAGCAGGAACAGCAGCTCGACCACGAGCAGGGTGTAGACGCGGGCGGCGGCGCGCGACAGAGGACCGTCGCCGAACTGTCGCCAGGTGTGCGCGCTCACGGCTGCTCCTTCGGATCGTCCCCGGCCGGCAGGCCGAGCAGTCGGTCGTCGTCCCACCACGGCGGGGTCTCGTCCACCACCGGGCTCAGCTCCAGGAGGGTGACCTCGTGCCGGGCGAGGGTGAGGTCCACCTCGACCCGCCCGGCGGCGACCGGCAGGGCCCGGTGGGTACGGGCCGGCTCGGCGGCCTCCCGCAGGGCGTCGAGTTGCCGGGCGCGGGGCGAGCGGGGCCGCCCCATCTCGGCCCAGGCCGCCCACGCGTTGCCCGCCTCCTCGTTCACCGCCGAGCGGAGCAGGAACGCCGACGTCGTACCGGGTGGGCCGAGCGGGATCGACAGGGCCAGCGGATGCCGCTCGGGCACCGGTGACCGGCCGGTGACGTCCACCGGGGCCCAGGCCAGCACCGCGATCCGCCCGTCGGGGTGCCGGGTGACCAGGTGGTCGTCGCCGCGCGCCAGCACCTCGTCGCCGAGGCGCGCCATGAAGGCGTACAGGTGGTAGGTCGGTTTCTTGATCTGGCGGTGGGTGAGCAGACCGAACCCGCCGTGGAACAGCGCGGTCGGCACCCCGACCTCCTCGAACATGTCGCTGAAGGTCCAGTACGAGAAGGAGTCGACCAGGTCGCCGCCGGCGGCCAGCACGGGCGCGAGGTACGCCGCGTGGAACGCCGTGTCGTGGATCGGGTTGTCCGGTCGGTAGGAGGAGTTGAACTCGGTGATGTGCACCGGCAACTCCGCCAACGCGGTGCCGGCCAGGTGCCGGCGCGGTGCGGCGAACTGGGTCAGCAGGTCCGCCGCCGGGGCGAGGGTCTGGTGGGTGCCGAACGGCACGTGCTGGGCGGGCCCCGAGGTGTACGCGTGCCGGCTGACGAAGTCGACCGGCACCTGGCGATCGGCGACGAACTCGGCGAAGGGCAGCAGCCACTCGTCCGCCCCGGGCGAGATCGCCGGCCCACCGACCTGGAGGGCCGCGTCGACCTCCTTGACCGCGTGCGCGCTCACCTCGTACAGGCGGTGGTACGCGTCGCGGTCGGCGCCCTGCCAGAAGGCCGTCAGGTTGGGCTCGTTCCACACCTCGATCGGCCAGCCGCGTACCTCGTCGACGCCGTACCGGTCGACCAGGTGGGCGACCGTGGCGCGGACCAGGTCCGCCCACTGGGTCAGAGACCGGGGCGGAGTGACGTTGCCCCGCCACCAGAACACCGTCTGATCGCCGGAGGCCAGGCCCGAGGGCATGAACCCCAGCTCGACGAACGGCCGGACACCGAGGTCGAGGTAGGCGTCGACGACCTGGTCGACGTAGGTGAACGAGTGGTGCACCCGGCGCTCACCCCGGTGGTCGTACGGGCGGTGCACGCCGACGCCGTCGCTGAGCAGCCCGTGCCCGCGGATGTGGCGGAAACCGATGTCGCGTTGGATGAGTGCCAGCGAGTCCTGGTAGTCGCGCCGCAGGGCCAACTCGAAGCGGCCGGTGCCGACGCAGCGCCGCCAGGCGTCGGTGAGGCGGCCGGTGGGCTGGTCGGGAACGGTGATGCGCATTGCTGTCCTCTGGTCGTCCTACCCGGGGCCGGGCGGGTCGGGTTCGCCGCGCCGGCCAGGGCCGGAAGGGTCCGGTCGGGCCGCGGTTGCGCCGCCCGACCGGACCTCCCGCTGATCAGCCGTTGTTCTTCTGGAACCGTTCGTACGCCTTGTTGACCAGGTCGATGTACTGCTCGGAGTTCTTGGCCTTCAGCTCGCCCACGTACGCGTCCCACTCGGTGAGGGGCCGCTGACCGAGGGCGAACTTCAGCGTGTTCTGGGCGACGAAGTCCTTCAACGGGGTCTCCCAGAGCGACACCTGCTCGCGCTCCTCGTCGGTCAACGGGGCGGGCGGGGACACCGCCCTCGGGGTGCGGGCGTCCATCACCTTCTGGAACTCCAGCTCCTCGGGGGAGAAGAACCCTCGGACCAGGTCGGGGTTGCCGCCGTAGGCGAAGACGCCGTTCTGGAAACCGAAGTCCTTCTGCAGGTGCTTGGGCGCCTTCGGGTTGAGGCCGAGGAAGTCGACGCCGGGGTTGAGCGTGCGCTTGCCGGACGCGTCCTTGGTGAAGGTGGTGCCCTCGACGCCCCAGCGGGCGAACTCCAGGCCGGCGTCGGAATACCAGAGCCAGTCGATGAACTGCATCATGGCCACGAAGTTCTTGCTCTCCCGCGCCTTCGAGGAGATCATGATGCCGTTCTCCAACCGGGGGAAGGGATTGATCTCACCGGCCGGTCCTACCGGCAGCGGGATCTTGGTCATCTTCGCGTTCGGCAGGGTCTTGGCCAGGTCGGGCCGGTGGTTGTTGACCAGGGTCTGCGCGTTGCCGGTGACCACGAAGGACTTGCCGTTGGCGAGCTTCTGGCGTGCCTGGTCGTCGGTCTGGGTGAAGCTCTCCGGGTCGAGCAGGCCCTCGGCGACGAGCTTGTGCAGGTACGTGAGCATCTGCTTGTACTGCTCGGACGCCCCGGTGTAGATGAACTTCTTCGCCGCCGGGTCCCAGGTGGCGTGCTGGTAGTCCCACCCCGCCTGGGTGCCGTACGACGCGCCGAGGATGTTCAGCAGGGCGCCCGTCGGCGTGGGCTTACTGAAGAGGTCGGAGTACGGGTAGACGTTCGGGTACTTCGCCTTCATCGCCTTGAGCACGGTGTACAGCTCGTCCCAGGTCTTCGGGACCGACAGGTTCAGCTCCTGGAGAATGTCGGAGCGCACCAGCACCGTGTAGTCCTGGGTGGGCTTCTCGTGGAGCCCGGGCAGCAGGTAGAACTTGCCGTCGGACTGCCGCAGGTTGTCGATCTCCGGCTTGAGGTTCCACTTCGTGAGCTTGTCCTTGAAGTTGGGCATCAGATCGAGGTAGTCGCTCACCGGAAGGATCGCCCCGGAGGAGACGAACGCGTTCTCCTGCGGGTGGTACGTCTTCGGAATGATCAGCGGGGCGTCCCCGGCGCCGATCAGCAGGCTGCGCTTCTGCTCGTAGTCACTCAGCGGAACAGCGACCGGTTCGATCTTGACGTTGGTTCGCTTGGTGAGTTCGGACCAGAACAGCCAGTCGTCCTTGAGGGGGTAGAACGTGTGGTTGTTGTAGAGGGTGGAGAAGGAGAGCGCCTCGGTGGCCTTGAACTGGTCGCCGACGCCGTAGTCGGCCATCGCGCCGGCCCGGTTCTCCGACAGGTCCGTGGAGTCGGAGGGGTCCTCGGAACAGGCGGTGCCCAGGCTGAGCGCGAGCAGACCCGCGCTGGCCAGTGCCACGCGGCGCCACGTCTTGCGGAACATGGCTCGTCCTTTCGGTGGTGGGTTGGGGGTGGAGGGTGCGGGTTGGCCGGCGTCATCCCTTGACCGCGCCGAGCATCACGCCCGAGACGAAGTACCGCTGGACGAAGGGGTAGACGGCCAGGATGGGCAGGGTGGTGAGCACGATCGTCACGGCCTGGAAGGTGGCCGCCGCCTGGACCTTGTCGGCGTCGGCGGCTGCCGACTCGGCGCTGGTGGCGCCGGCGATGAGGTTGCGCAGGTAAACGGTGACCGGGAGCAGGTCCTGCCGGTCGAAGTAGAGGAACGCGGTGAACCACGAGTTCCAGAAGGAGACCGCGTAGAAGAGCACCATCGTGGCGATGATCGCCTTCGACAACGGCAGCACGATCCGCAGCAGGATGCCGTAGGTGTTCAGCCCGTCGACCGCCGCCGCCTCCTCCAACTCGGTCGGCAGGCTCTCGAAGAACGCCTTCATGACCAGCAGGTTGAACACGCTGATGGCGTTGGGGATCACCACGGCCCAGATGGTGTTCTTCATGCCCAGACTGGTGACCAGCACATAGTTGGGGATCAGACCGCCGGAGAAGAACATGGTGAACAGCGCGACCCCGACCAGGAGGCCCCGCCCCTTGAGCTGCGGCTTCGACAGCACGTACGCGTAACACGTGGTCAGCACGATCGAGATGAGCGTGGCCACCACCGTGTACACCACGGTGTTGCGGTAGTTCGTCCAGAACATCGCGTCGGACATCACCAGCTTGTAGCCGGTCACGTCGAAGCCACGCGGGACGAGGGTCACCTTCCCGGCGATGATGTACGCCTCGTCGCTGAGCGAGCGGGCCACGATGTTGAGGAACGGGTACAGCGTCACGATCACGACGCCGATCAGGACGATCGTGTTGACGATCCGGAAGATCCGGTAGCCGCGGCTGTCCACCGGCCCGCGCGTCCTGGGCGCGTCTCGTCTGGTGCCGAGGGTCACCACAGGCTCGTCCCCACCGTACGGCGGGAGATGAGGTTCGCCGACAGGACCAGGACCAGCCCGATCACCGCCTCGAAGAGACCGATGGCGGCGGCGTAGCTGAAGTTGCTGGACTGGAAGCCCATCCGGAACAGGTAGGTGGAGATCACGTCCGCGGTCGGGTAGGTCAGCGGGTTGTAGAGCAGCAGGATCTTCTCGAACCCGACCGCCATGAAGCTGCCGATGTTGAGGATCAGCAGGGTCACCATCGTCGGTCGGATGCCGGGCAACGTCACGTGCCAGGTCTGCCGCAGCCGGCTGGCGCCGTCGATCCGGGCGGCCTGGTACAGATCCTCGTCGATGGTGGTGAGGGCCGCGAGGTAGAGGATCGTGCCCCAGCCGACGGTCTGCCAGACCTCGGACGAGACGTAGATGGTGCGGAACCACTCCGGATGTTGCAGGAACGCCACCGGGTCGCCGCCGAACAGCCGGACGAGTTGGTTGGCCGTGCCGTCGACCGAGGTGAACTGCATGACCATCGCCGCCACGATCACGATCGACAGGAAGTGCGGCAGGTAGGACACGGACTGGACGAACCGCTTGAACCGACGGGCACGCACCTCGTTGAGCAGCAGCGCCAGCACGATCGGCAGCGGGAAGCAGAACAGCAGGGTCAACGCACCGATCACCAGGGTGTTGGTGAACGCTTCCCAGAACGTCGGGTCGGTGAAGAACATCCGGAAGTACCGCAACCCCACCCAGTACTCACCGAAGATGCTGCCGCCCGGCTTGAAGCGCCGGAACGCGATGATGTTCCCGATCATCGGCAGATACCGGAAGACCAGGAAGAACAGCAGCGGCAGCACGGCCAGCGAGTAGAGCTGCCAGTCCCGGCGCCACGCCTGCCGCCAGCTCCGTCGACGGCGCGGCGCGAGCGGGGCGCGGACGGTGGTCTCCGCCGGTGCGACGTCGCCGGACGACGCGCCGCTGTCGACCGACACCGGACCTCTCATGCCAGACCCCTTCAGCTCGGGCCACATCCGCGTCCGCGCGGGGACCGGTTGCATGGCGAGCGGTACGCGACCCGAAACTTTCCGGAAACCTGCGCAACCTTTTCGGCAACCTAAGTGCGTCATCGATGTGTGTCAAGGGCTCCAACTCGACCCATGTCAATCCCTTTCTGCGCTCAGCCCCGGATGGCGGGAACACCCGATCGTGTTAAGGTCTCCGAAACTTTCGGATGCTGCCGAGGCTGCGATGACAGAGCACCGCCCGCTCGACCCACCCGCCTCCACCACCATCGCGACGATCGCCAACGACGTCGGCGTCTCGGTCGCCACGGTCTCCAAGGTCCTCAATGGCCGTACAGACGTCGCGCCCGGCACCCGGGCCCGGGTCGAGGCCAGCCTCGACCGCCACCGGTACCAGCGCCGGGGCAGGAAGCCGTCGTCCGGCGACGGTCGCATCGATCTCGTGTTCCACGAGTTCGACGCCGGATGGGCCATGGAGATCCTGCGCGGCGTCGAGGCGGTCGCCAGCGAAGCGGGCGTCCGGCTCGCCGTCTCCCAGCTCGGTGGCGCGCACCGCCCGCCGGCACGGTGGCTGGACGCGCTGCTCGCCGACCGACCGCTGGGCCTGCTGTTCGTCCTCTGCCACCTGGCCGAGGCCCAGCAACAGCAGCTGCGGCGTCAGGGGATCCCCTTCGTCGTCGTCGACACCGACAGCGCGACCTCGGCCTCGGTGCCCACCGTCGGATCGAACAACTGGAACGGCGGCCTGCTCGCCACCCGGCACCTGCTGGAGCTGGGGCACCGACGGATCGCGCTCATCTCCGGGCCACCCGACGTGCTCTGCAGCCGGGCCCGGGCCGCCGGCTTCCAGTCCGCCCACGACGAGGCCGGCGTCGCGGTCGACCGCGAGCTGGTCCGCTACGGCAGCTTCTCCGCGACCGCCGGCCACGACCACGGCCTGCAGTTGCTGCGCCGGCCGGATCGCCCGACCGCCGTCTTCGCCGGCTCGGACATCCAGGCCATGGGGGTGCTGCGGGCCGCCCGGCAGTGCGGCCTACGGGTCCCCGAGGACCTGTCGGTGATCGGGTACGACAACCTGCCGCTCGCCGCCTGGACGGACCCCGCCCTGACCACGATCAACCAGCCGTTGCACGACATGGCCGGCATCGCCACCCAGATGCTGCTCGGGCTGGCGCGGGGCGTCGAGCCGGCGACGAGCCGGATCGACCTGGTGACCGAACTGGTCGTACGCGAGAGCACCGCACCCCCCGCCCACCTGCCCTGACGCCCTGCGAGGACCCGTGCCCCACCTCGACCCGTCCCTCGACCAGCTGAAGCGGTACGCGCCCACCGTCGTCGAACCCGACGACTTCGACCGGTTCTGGCGCGACACCCTCGCCGCCGCGGCCGACCGGCCGGTGCTCGTCGAGGTCCGTCCGGAACCCACCGACCTGCGGTTGGTCGACTCCTGGGACGTGACGTTCGCCGGCTTCGACGGCGACCCGGTGCGGGCCTGGTACACCCGCCCGGCGGGGGTGCCGACGCCGCTGCCGACCGTGGTCGAGTACGCCGGCTACGGGCGCGGCCGCGGCCTGCCGCACGAACGGCTGACCTGGCCGGTCGCCGGATACGCGCACCTGCTGATGGACAACCGGGGCCAGGCGGGGCAGTACGCCGCCGGTGACACCCCGGATCGGCAGGGGGCTCCCGGCGGTCCGTGGCCGGCGACGTGGGGAATCCTGGACCCGCGCGACTACCACTACCGCCGCCTGATCACCGACGCGGTCCGGGCCGTCGACGCGGCCCGGGCACTTCCGGGCGTCGACGCGAGTCGGATCGCCGTGGTCGGCAACAGCCAGGGTGGCGGCCTCGCCCTCGCGGTGGCCGGTCTCGCCGGCGATCTCGCGGCGCTGGTGACCACGGCGCCGTTCCTCTGCGACGTCCAGCGGGCCATCGGACTGACCGACGCCGCGCCGTACGGGGAGATCGCCCGGTACCTGGCGGTGCACCGCGAGGCCGAGGAGGCGGCCCGACGCACCCTGTCCTATGTCGACGGGGTGTCCTTCGCGCGGCGGGCGACGGCGCCGGCGCACTTCGGGATCGGCCTGCGGGACACCGTCTGCCCGCCGAGCACCGGCTTCGCCGCCTACAACCAGTACGGCTGCGCGACCGGCCGACCGCTCCCGCCCGAGCGCGAGATGCACGTCTACCCGTTCAACGGCCACGAGGGCGGGGAGGCCGTCCACGTCCGCCGTCAGCTGCGCTGGCTCGGCACGGTGCTCGGCCGGGACTGACACGCTGATCGTCTGACCGGCAGCCCGGACGTGTCACTCAGCCCGGACGCGGCACGCCGGGCCGGCGAGAGGCCGGACGAGGGCTAGAAGGCGTTGACTCCGGTGAGCGCCCGCCCGATGAGGAGCTCCTGGATCTGGCTGGTGCCCTCGTAGAGGGTGGCGACCCGGGCATCACGGAGGTACTTGCCGACCGGGTACTCGTCGATGTAGCCGTACCCCCCGAACACCTGGACCGCGTTGTTGGCCGCCCGGACGGCGGCCTCGCTCGCGAACAGCTTGGCCATCGACGCCTCGGTCGCGAACGGCTGGCCGCGGTCGATCAGGTCGGCCACCTGCCACACCAGGAGCCGGGCCGCGGCGGTGTCCACCGCGATGCTGGCGAGCAGCTGCTGGACGAGCTGGTGGCCGGCGATCGGCTTGCCGAACTGGGTCCGCTGCCCGGCGTAGCCGACCGCCGCGTCCAGGCAGCCCTGGGCGATGCCGACGCAACCGGCGGCGACCGACATCCGGCCCTTGGCGAGGGTGGCCAACGCCAGACGGAAGCCGCTGCCCTCGGCGCCGAGGCGGGCCGCGTCGGGCACCCGTACCTCGTCGAAGCGCAACTCACCGGTGGCCTGGCCGCGCAGGCCGAGCTTGCCGTGGATCTCCCGCCGGGTCAGCCCCGAGCTCCCGGTGGGCACCAGGAAAGCGGTGATGCCCCGGTGCCCCGGGCCACCGGTGCGGGCGAAGACCAACGCGACGTCGGCGGTGGTGCCGTTGGTGATGAACGTCTTCGTGCCGGTGAGCAGCCAGTCGGTGCCGTCGCGCACCGCGCGCGTGCGCAGGGCGGCCGCGTCCGAGCCGCTGTCCGGCTCGGTCAGCGCGAAGCAGCCGAGCGCGGCCCCGGAGCAGAGCCGGGGCAGCCACTCGGCCCGCTGCGCGGCCGACCCGTGTGCGGCGATCGACTTGGCGACCAGGCCGAGCGTGACGGACACGATGCCGCGCACGGCCGAGTCTCCCCGGCCGAGTTCCTCCAGGACCAGGCAGTACGCGAGGTGGTCGCCCTCGGAGCCGCCGTCGGACTCGGCGATGGTGAGCCCCAGGAAGCCCAGGTCGCCGAGCATGCCGACGACGGCCGGATCGACCGACTCGCGGCGGTCCCAGGCGGCCGCGTGCGGCACCAGTTCCCGGTCGACGAACTCGGCGGCGAGCTGGCGGACCGCCGCCTGCTCGGCGGAGAGGGTGAGCTCCATGACCCTTAAACTAGCGGTGATAGTTTACGTCGTCCAGGGCGGACGGTGCCCGGCCGGCGAACGCGCGGACCAGCTCGGTACGGGACCGGATGCCGAGCCGGTGGAACACGTTGCGCAGGTGATGGTCCACCGTGCGGGTGGACAGGAACATCCGGGCGGCGATCTCCCGGTTGGTGGCGCCCTCCGCGACCAGCTCGGCGATCCGTAGCTGCTGACCGGTCAACAGCCGTGCCGCCGGCAGGTCGGGCGGACCCACCGACTCGCCGGCCGCCCGCAGCTCCGCGGTGGCCTGCTCGGCCCAGCAGCTCGCCCCGAGCAGGGTGAACGTCTCGCGGGCCCGGTGCAGGTGTGCGCGGGCGTCACGCGGACGCCTGCTGCGGCGCAGCTCCTGACCGAAGAGCAACTCGGTGCGTGCCCGCTCGAACGTGCCGGCCTCCATCGGGTGCAGCCGCAGCGCCGTCCGGAACTCCCGCTCGGCCTCGGCGCTCCCCCGGGGCGCGAGCAGCGCGTGACACCGGGCGGAGAGCGCCCGGCGCAACGGGCTCGCCGTGCTGCTGGCCCATCGGTCGAAGACGGCGAGCGCGGCCGTCGCCGCCGGCCGGTGCGCCAGGTGGGCGGCCGCCTCCACCAGGTACGGCGTGGCCATCACCTGCACGAGAACCTGTCCCCGGCCGGTACCGAGACGGGCCAGGGACGCCAGTCGGGCCGCCGCCTCGGCGTGCCGTCCGTCGACCAGGTCGAGCACCGCCAGCGCCCACCCGGCGAACGCGTGTGGCCGGCTGCCCGGCGTCGGCGCCTCGCCGATCTCCCGGATCCGCCGCAGACTGGTGTCCCGGTCGGCCCGGACGGCGGCCAGCACGGCGAGCATGCCCAGGTGGACGTTGGCGCAGTTGACCTGGCCGGTGGCGCGGGCGACGCGCAGGCCCTCGCGGGACGTCTCCGCCGCCGCGTCGTGCCGGCCCAACCAGTACTCCGCGACGGCCCGCAGCTCCAGCGCCCGGGACAGCATGGACAGTTCGCCCCGGTCGCGGGCCAGCCCGACGGCGCGCTCGGCGAGCCGGTGCGCCGCGCCGTCCACGGCGACCACCAGGCCGGCCGCCGCCGCGCAGGTGAGCGCGGTCGGGGTCAGCGCCGGCCCGGTCAACCGGCCGCCCAGCACGACGGCACGTCGCAGCGCGGGGCCGGCCCGCTCATGGTCGCCTCGCAGGGTGGCCGCCACCCCGGCGACCAGGGAACTCGTCAACTCGGTCGCCGGCGGGTCGTTCGGGCGCCGCAACGCCCGTGCCCGGCGCCCGACCTCGGCGTACCGGTACTGGTCGCCGGCGAAGCAGACCGCCTCGCCGGCCCGCGCCAGCGCGGCCAACGCGAGAGCGCGGTCGGTGCCGGCCACCGCCCCGGCGGCGGACAGCAGGGTGGCCGACGCGACCGGGGCGGCGTCACACCGCAGCTCCAACTCGCCGCGCAGCAGATCGGCGTGACCGGCGAAGGTTCCGTCCGCGGGGATGGCGCGGAGGCGGTCGAGCAGCAGCCGGGCCTGACCGGGTTGGCCCGCGGTCCAGGCGTACCGGGCGGCGGCCAGCAGGCGGGCGGCCGCTCGGGCCGGCTGGTCGCTGAGTTCGGCGGCCCGGCACAGCGCCGCGGAGGCGGCGGCCCAGCCGCCCTCCCCACCGGCCGCCGCTTGTTCCAGCTCGGTGGCGAGAGCCGGGTCGGCACCCGTCGTCGCGGCGGCGAGGTGCATCGCCCGGCGCAGCCGGTGCCCGTCCGGGTCGAGCACGCTCGCGAGCAGCCGGTGCGCCGCGCGGCGCTCCGCCAGCGGCGCGCCGGCCGCGACCATCGCACGGGCCAGCGGCTGGGGGAACGTGACGCCCCTTGGCTCGACGCGGACCAGGCCGGCGACCTCCGCCGGGGCGAGCGCCTCGACCGTGGCGCCGGCGACCGACGCCGCCCGGATCAGGGTGGCCGGCTGCCCGTCCTCGTCGAGCGCGGCGAGCAGCAGCATCCGTCGGGTGTCCCGCGGCAACCGGTCCAGCCGGGCCCGGTAGGCGCGGCCCAGCGCGCCGTCGGCCGGTGGCGCGCACGGCAGCGGCTCCTCCCCCCGCCCCTGCCCGGGGGTGAGCACCGCGGCGAGGTCCACCAGTGCCTGCGGGTTGCCGCCGCCGACCGCGGCGAGCGCTGCCACCACCGGCGCGGCGGGTCGCTCGGCCAACCGGTCGGTGAGGACGGCGGCACTCTCCCGTTCGTTCAGGGGTCCGAGCCGGTGCGCCGGTATCCCGTCGACCGTGGCGGTGGCGTCGGCGGTGAGCAGGACGGCGACCGGCAGGTGCCGGAGCCGGCGGGCCACGAAGGCCAGCACCCGGGCGGTCTGCCGGTCCCCCCGGTCGACGTCGTCCATGGTGGCGAGCAGCGGGCGGTCCCGTGCGGCGGCGGCGAGCAGCCCGAGCACGGCCATCGACAGTGCCAGCTGGCGGTCGGCCGGGCAGCCCTCTCCGTCCAGCGCGCGCCGCAGCAGGCGCCACTGGTGCTCGGGCAGGGCGGTGGCCCGGTCGAGCAGCGGATCGAGCAGGCGTTGCAGGCCGGCGTACGGTAGCGCGGCCTCCTCGGCCAGGCCGGTCGCGGCCAGCACGGCGCAGCGCTCGGCGTACCGGTGGGCGTAGCCGACCAGCGCGGTCCGGCCCGACCCCGGCTCGCCGTGCAACAGCAGGGCGCCACCGCCGTCGGTCATCCCGTCGAGCAGGCTCCGGACAGCCCGGCACTCGTCGTTGCGGCCGCGCAGCACGGTTATTTGCACTCGTGATGCAGTAACCATGCATTCAGTGTCACCTATTGGTAACCGGATGGAAAGAGGTGGGCGACACCGTGCCGAGGGCCGGCGTCAGCCGGCCGTCACCTCGGCCAGCAGGGCGCCCACCGTACGCGCCATGACCCCGCGGGCCTGGTCCACACCCAGCTCCAGGCCGTCGCGCAACATCGACCAGGCCGGCCACATGCTGGCCGCCACCAGGGCGTTGAGCACCTGCTCCCGCCCCTGGCCGGCCTGCGCCAGCTCGGCGGCGAAGAGCTGCTCGACCTCGTCCCGGACCCGGTCGATGTGCTTGAGGCGATTGCGGTGCAACTGGTCGGAGACCGGCTCGCGCATCTGCGCGGCCCGCGCCGACGGCGCGATGAGCTGAAGCAGCCGGGCCCGTTGCCGGCAATACGCGTCGATCCGCTTCGCCAGCGGCAACCCGGTCGAGATCGGCCGGTAGGCCGCGTCCTGCTGACGGAGCACCTCCGCGCCGCTCGCCTCGAAGAGGGTCTCCATGTCCTTGAAGTTGGTCCAGAGGGTCCGCAGCGAGATGCCGGCCCGCTCGGCGATGCGCTCCCCGGTCGGCCGAAGGTCACCCTCGGAGATGAGCGCGAGGTGCGCCTCGACGATGGCCACACGGGTGCGCTCGGCCCGGGCGGTCCGCCCGTCGACCCGGCCCGCCACCTCGACCCCGTCCATCCGTCCCCGCCCCTTCACCGACATGACGTCCCCCGACGCACCGCCGAGTCTAGACAAACGGTGATCATCTGTACCCGTGTGGCCGTCATCCGGCGCGGCCGGTCAGCGTGACGCCGCCGTCGCAGACGAGGGTCTGCCCGGTGATCCAGGCCGCGTCGGCGCAGGCCAGGAAGGCGACCGCGCCGGCCACGTCCTGCGGCAGGCCGAGCCGTCCGAGTGGGTATCGCGCGGCGACCTCGTCCTCCCGGCCCTCGTACAGCGCGGCGGCGAAGCGGGTCTTCACCACGCCGGGGGCGACCGCGTTGACCCGGACGGTCGGCCCCAGCTCCGCGGCGAGGCTGGCGGTGAGGTGGTTGAGCGCGGCCTTGCTCACCCCGTAGAACGCGATGCCGGGCGACGGGCCGAGACCGGCGATGGACGAGACGTTGACCACGCAGCCCCCCCGGTCGGTCATGCCGGCGGCACACACCTCCTGCACCCAGCCGAGCGCCGCGACCAGGTTGACGTCGAGGATCTTGCGCGCCGCTCCCAGGTCCAGCCCGATCAGCGGACCGTGCACGGGGTTGATGCCGGTGTTGTTGACCAGGATGTCCACCGGACCGAACGCGGCGGTGACCTCTCCGACCGCCGCGGCCCGATGCTCGGCGTCGTCGGCACGGCCGGGCACCGCCACGGCGTACGCCGGGCCGCCGAGGGCGGCGACCGCCTCGGCCAGTGCCTCCGGGCGCCGGGCGGTCAGACCCACCCGCGCGCCCTCGGCCACCAAGCGCTGGGCGATGGCCAGACCGATCCCCCGACTCGCGCCGGTGACGATGGCGACCCGGCCCACGAGCCGACCTGAATCTGCATTCACGGTGCAGATACTAGGAGCAGCGATCGGTGTCGGTCAACGTCGGGGCAGCAACGTCGGCTCTCGGGCAGCCCCGCACCGGCCGACCGGCGGCCGGCAGCCGATCAGGTGCGGACACGGCGGCGGGCAGCCGTACGACCGGGCGTGGTCACGGCGGTGTGCCGCGCGACCACGCCCGGTCGACTGCCGGGCGTACGGGTGGTCAGGAGACGGTCGGCACCCCGTTCGCCGGCGGCGCCACCGGCGCGGCGGAGTACTCGTTGACCGGCCCGTCCGCCTCGTCCGTCTCGTACGCCGGCCCGAAGTAGCTCTGCACTCCCTTGCTCACCCGGCTCAACCGCTGCCCGCCGTAGCCGGAGTGGTCGTCGGCGGAGAAGCGCAGCGGCACCAGCCCGGGGCCCTGGAAGCCGCCCTTCTGCACGGTCTCGAGCACCTTCTCCCGGGTGAGGTCCTTGCCGGCGGCGAGCAGCACCTGCACGAAGAGGTAGCCGACCGACATGCCGTAGACCGTGTTGCCGTCGAACGGCGCGTCTCCGTTGTGCGACTTGTTGATCCTCATGAAGAGCTGGATCCACGGGTTCGCGGTGTCGTTCTGCATGGGCAGGTAGTTGGTGCCGATCACGCCCTCCAGCAGCGGCGCGGCGGCGCCGAGCTGCTTGGCCAGCGTCGGGTGGTCGGCGCCGACGTTGGAGACCAGCCACTGTGGCTTGAAGCCCAGCCGCGCGGCGGTGCCGATGGAGAGCGCGGTGAAGCCGGGCACGGTGGCGAGCATGACGACCTGGCAACCGGCCGCCTTGAACGCGCCGATCTGCGGCGCCACGTTGGTGTTGCTGGTGACGTAGGTCTGCTTGACCGCCACGGTCCCCGGGCCGAGCACCTTCTCCACCCCGGCCAGGCTGTCCCGGCCGAAGTCGTCGTCCTGGCCGAGGAAGCAGACCTTCTGGCCGGCCAGGTTCGCCTTCGCGTAGTTGGCGAGGATCTTGCCCTCGACCGTGTAGTCCGGGTTGAAGCCGAACGTGCCGGGATACTTGTCCGGCTGGTCCCAGCTGCGGCTGCCGGAGGCGACGAAGAGGTCGGGCACCCGGTTGCTCTTGAGGAAGTCGAGCACGCCGGTGTGCGTCGGCGTACCGAGGCCGTTGAGGATGGCGAAGACCTTGTCCTGGAGCACGAGCTGACGGACCACCTGCTGCGTGTTCGCCGGGTTGTAACCGTCGTCCATGATCTTGTAGGTGATCTTCCGACCGTGCACACCGCCGTTGGCGTTGACGTAGTCGAAGTACGCCTTCGTCGCTGGGGCGATCTTGGAGTAGCCGGCCGAGGCCGGGCCGGTGAGCGGCATGTGGGTGCCGACGACGATCTCCGTGTCGGTGACGCCCGGCACCGATCCCCCGCCGGGGCCGGAACCGTCGTCGCCGCTGCAACCGACGGTGGTGATCAGCAGGGCGATGGTGCTGGCGATCGCGAGACCGCGTCGTGCCGTACGGCGCATGGGAAACACCGACCTTTCTCGGTCCGGTTCTCAAATCGAACTTCTGTGGTGGTGGGGCGCCCGGCCGAGGCCGGACCGGAACAGCTCAGGAACGCCGGGCCGGCAACCGGGCCAGCAGCGCCCGACCCAGACGCGACAGCAGACCCTGCACACCGCCGGGAGCGGCGATCATGACGACGATCAGGGTCACTCCGAAGATCGCCAGCGGAAGGTTGCCCTCCAGCCGCTGCGCCACCGCGGGCGAGAGGGTCAGCAACTCGGTCACGGAATGGGTGAGATCGGGCAGGGCGACGAGCAGCACGGCCCCCCACACCGCGCCCGCGAGGCGACCCAGACCGCCGATCACCACGGCCATCAGCAGGAAGAGCGACAGGGTCAGCGAGAACGCGCCCGGCGAGACACTCTGCGCGAGCACCGCGAGCAGGGCACCGCCGAGACCGGCGGTGGCGGCGCTGACCACGAACGCGAGGACCTGGGTACGGGCCACGTGGATACCGGCCAGCCGCGCGGCCACCTCATCGTCGCGGACCGCCCGGAAGGTACGCCCGAAACGACTGCGGATCAGGTTGGCCAGCAGCAACATGGCGAGCAGGGTGGCCGCGCCGGCGAGCCAGAGCTGCCACCGCTCATAGGGGAAGTAGAGGCCGAGCGACGCCGGTGGTGGCTCCACCGGCACCGACAGCCCCTGCTCACCGTTGAAGACGCCGTCGAAGGTGACGGCGAGCGCCGGCACGACGATCGCCACGGCGAGGGTGACCCCGGCCAGATAGGGACCGCGCAGCCGGGCCGCGGCGACGCCGACCACCGCGCCGACCACGACCGTGCTGAGGATCGCCGCGCCGAGCGACAGCGGCAGCAGCCAACCACCGGTCATCCCCCGGTCGGCGAACGCGTTCTGGCAGAAAGCCACGGTGTACGCACCGGTCGCCATCAACGCGCCGTGCCCCAGCGAGAGCTGGCCGTTGAGCCCGGTGAGGACGGTCAGCCCCGCGGTGGCACAGAGGTAGGCGGCCACGGTGGCGAGCTGGAAATTGCGGAACGGCTCGACGGCGTAGCTGACCCCGACTAGCAGCAGCGCGGCGGCCAGCGTGAAGGTCAGGTGGCGCAGCAGGGTGGAGCCGCGTCGCCGGTCGACCGGACGCTCGCCGACGCCGTCCGGCTCCCGCGTCGGCGGCAGTGCCGCCCGGGTGGCGCTCACACCCGCCTCGCAGCGACCGGGGCGAACAACCCGCCGGGCCGGACCAGCAGCACGGCCAGCAGCAGGACCAGCACCGCCAACGGCGTGAGGTCGCTGCCGGCGTAGCCGCTGACGTAGGAGAGCAGCAGACCCACCACGAGGCCGCCGACGACCGCCCCTGGTGGACTGTCCAGGCCGCCGACCACCGCCGCGGTGAACGCCGAGACGAAGACCAGGTCCATGGCGTGCGGGTGCAGGCCGAGCTCGGTGGGGATGACCAGCATGGCGGCCAGCGCGCCCACGCCCGACGCGAGCGCCCACCCGAGGGTCAGCATGCCACCGACGTTGACGCCGAGCAGACGGGAGACCTCGGGGGCGAAGGCCGCCGCGCGCATCCGCAACCCGACCGGGGTACGGGCGAACATCCAGGCCAGCCCGCTGACCACCACCCCGATCGCCGCGAAGACGAACAGGTCGTACGGCGAGAGCACGGCGACCCCGCCCACACTGAGGGCGGACCGGCTGAACGGCGCCTCGGCGGGCCGGAACTCGCTGCCGTACACCATGCCCAGGACAGCCTGGATCAGCAGCACCAGCCCGAGCGCGACGATCACCGGGTTGAGCGGCGACGTGTGGTCCACGAAGCGCATCACGGCACGGTCGACCAGCGCGCCGAGCAGCAGCCCGGCGACGATGGCGACCACGAAGCCCAGCCAGTACGAGCCGGTCTCGGCGGACACGGTGTAGGCGACGTACGCGGCGGCGACGGCCATCGCCCCCTGGGCGAAGTTGACGACCCGCGCCGCCCGCCAGATGAGCACCAGGGCCAGCGCGAACGCGGCGTACACCGCGCCCCGGGACAGGCCGTCGATGGTGAGGAAGACGAAGCGGTCCAACAGTCCTCCTTTCTGGGGACGAGGTGGTGGTCAGAAACCGAGGTACGCGTGCCGCAGCTCGACGTCGTCGCGGAGCGTGGCGGCCGGGGCGGCGGTCACCACCCGGCCGAGGGACATCACCACGCCCTGGTCGGCGATGGCGAGCGCGCTCCGCACGTTCTGCTCGACCAGCAGCACGGTCAGGCCGGTCTGGTCGCGTAGTTGACGGAGCAGAGCCATCGTCCGGGCCACCACCCGCGGCGCCAGGCCGAGCGACGGCTCGTCGAGCAGCAGCAGGCGGGGCCGGCCGACCAGCGCCCGGCCGAGCGCCAGCATCTGACGCTCGCCACCGGAGAGCTGATGGCCGAGATGCCGACGGCGCCGGGCCAGCGGCTCGAACAGCTCATAGACCTCGTCGAGGGCGCGACCGGCGTCGGCCCGGTCGCGTCGCCACAGCCCGCCGAGCCGCAGATTCTCGTCGACGGTGAGCTCGCTGATCACGCCCCGCCCCTCCGGCACGTGCGCCATGCCGCGCCGGACGAGCTGCTCCACCGGCGTCCCACGCAGGTCCTCCCCGGCGAGAAGGACCTGGCCGGCGACGGGACGGATCATGCCGGAGAGCGCGCGCAGCAGAGTGGTCTTGCCGGCGCCGTTCGCGCCGACCACCGCGGCGATGGTGCCGGCCGGGACGGTGAGATCGATGGCCTGGAGCACGGGCGCGGCGCCGTACCCGGCCACCAACCCGCGCACCACGAGCAGGTCGGAGGCGCTGGTGGTGTCATCTTCCGTTCGCGACTGCGGGGCTCGCAAACCCGGCTCACTCCTCGCGCTCACGGGGTGCCGCCTTTCGTTCGCGACTGCGGGGCTCGCAAACCCGGCTCACTCCTCGCGCTCACGGGGTGCCGCCTTTCGTTCGCGACTGCGGGGCTCGCAAACCCGGCTCACTCCTCGCGCTCACGTGGTGACCTCGTCGACGGCGGCTCCGAGATAGGCGTCGGTGACCGCCGGGTCGTCGCGGATCTCGTCGGGCGGGCCGGCGGCGATCACCTTGCCGAAGTCCAGCACCACGATCTCGTCGCAGACGGCCATCACCAGGTCCATGTGGTGCTCGACCAGCAGCACCGCGCAGGGGTCGGCGTCCCGCCGGGGAAGCTGCCGAACCAGCTCCGCCAGCTCGGTGATGTCGTCGGCCCCGAGACCACCGGCGGGTTCGTCGAGCAGGAGCAGCCGGGGCCGGGCGGCGAGCGCGCGGGCCAGGGCGACCCGCTGGCGTACGGCGAAGGGCAGGGTGGTCGGCGCGGCGTCGGCGTGCCCGGCGATGCCCAGGTCGTCGAGGATGTCCAGGGCGTGCTGGCGCAGCCGTCGCTCGTCACGGTCGCTGCTGGGCAGACCGAGCAACGCCGGGACGAAGCCGGCCCGTGCGGTGTGCGAGGCGCCGGTCATCACGTTCTCCAGCACGGTGAGCCCGGCGAAGAGCCCGGTCCCCTGCAGGGTCCGGGCGATGCCGAGCCGGGTCAGCCGGTGCGGTCGTGGCCGCAGCGGCTGGCCGTCGAGGGTGAGCGATCCCGTCTCCGGCGCGACGAAGCCGCAGATCACGTTGAACAACGTGGTCTTGCCGGCGCCGTTGGGCCCGATGACGCCCACCACCCGGTTGGGTGCCACCCGCAGCGACACGTCGTCGAGGGCGGTGAGGCCGCCGAAACGTACGCCGATGTGGTGTAGTTCGAGACCGCGATCCATCACCCATCCCTCTGTTGTGGCGGGTGTTATTTACACTCGCAGTGTACGTTTCTCGGGTACCGCGTCAAGACCTTCAATGCCCGCATCAGACACGCGGACGGGGCGGCCGCCACCGGCGACCGCCCCGTGGTCACGCTCAGGCGCTGGGGCAGGTGTTGCGGTACTCCTCGATCTGCAGGCCGCTCGGCCCCGGGCAGAGGAAGGGCTCGTAGCGGGTGTCGTTGTCGACGAACCGCTTCAGCCAGGCCACCATCTGCCGCGCGGTCGGCGTGTTCACCGACTGCGGGAAGAAGTGGCTCGCCCCGTTCAGCTCCAGGTACGCCTTCTCGGCGGAGGCCGGGATGCTGTTGTAGAACGGCTCCGAGTGCGACGAGACCGGGGCGACGGTGTCGCTCTCGCCGCCGATGATCAGGGTGGGCACCCGCAGCTCGGACCAGCTCTTGTCGGTGTTCCACGGCGCGAGCGGCACCGCCGCCTGCAACGACGGCCGCGCGGAGGCCGCCTCCAGGCTGCCGCCGCCGCCCATCGAGTGGCCGGCGACCGCGAGCCGACTGCCGTCGATCCGGGTACGCACCGAGCTGCGCTCGACCAGGTAGTCGAGCGCGGCGAGCAGTTGGCGGCCCCGGCTGTCCGGCTGGTCCAGTCGGGAGTTGGTCTCGATGCCGATCACCACGAAGCCGTGCGAGGCGAGCCGCGGCCCGAGCCAGCTGATGCTGGACCAGGCGGCGGTGAAGCCCGGCGAGATGGCGATGGCGCCGAACGTCCCCTCGCTGGTGCTGGTCGGGTAGTAGATGACGCCGCCGCCGAAGCCGGAGACGCTGAGCGAGGACACGTTCTGCGAGGACGTGGCGAAGGGACCGCGGCTGGCCTCCAGGATCGCGGTGGTCGGGGCGGGGCCCCGCTCGTACGGGTTCTCCGCCGCCTGCGCGGCGCCGGAGGGTCCGGCCAGGAGACCGCCGGCGACCAGGGCGGCGGCCATCGCGAGCCGGGCGGCTCGGGCGGCCATGGAACGGGGACGGGTGGTGGTTGGTGACGACACGTCGGGCACTCCCTAGAGTCGAGGGATATCGACGTGCGTCAGTGTTGGCGTCCCCGTCCGGTCACCGCATCGGTGAAATCACCAGTCCCGCCGGCCGGCCCACCGACGAGCCGGTGCCACCACCACGGCGCGGCGCTCACCGGCGGACGCCGTCGCCCCGCCGGTGAGCACACGGCGGGGCGTTTGATGCGTTTTGACCCTCAGGCCAGGGGTAGGGAGTCGGGAGCCCGCTCGCACACGCTCCATGGAGAGGTTCGTTCATAGTGGATTCCAGCAAGCCCGCCGAAGCGGTCAAGCACGCCGTGAAGACGGCCTCAGAGAAGATCGCCGACATCCTGACGCCGGACGTCCCGGGTGCACCGGGCAGCGCGCCGCCGACCGTCGAGGAGCCCACGACGCCGCACGACCCGCTCCCGCCGAAGAAGGAGCAGGGCGCCCCGCAGACCCGCACGCCGACCGGCGCGGAGACCGGCGCGCCGACGACCGCCAACGGTCAGCAGGGCGCCTTCCTCACCACCGCACAGGGAGCGCGGCTCCGCGACACCGACCACTCCCTCAAGGCCGGACCACGCGGCCCCGTCCTGCTCCAGGACCATCACCTGCGCGAGAAGATCACGCACTTCGACCATGAGCGCATTCCCGAGCGCGTGGTGCACGCCCGTGGCACCGGCGCACACGGCGTCTTCACCGCGTACGGCACCGCGGAGGGAGTCACGAGGGCCGGCTTCCTCAAGAAGGGACGGCAGACCGAGGTCTTCGTCCGGTTCTCCACCGTCCTCGGCTCGCGCGGTTCCGCCGACACGGTCCGCGACACCCGCGGTTTCGCGACCAAGTTCTACACCGACGAGGGCACGTTCGACCTGGTCGGCAACAACATCCCGGTGTTCTTCATCCAGGACGCCATCAAGTTCCCCGACATCATCCACGCCGGCAAGCCGCACCCGGACCGGGAGATCCCGCAGGCGCAGAGCGCACACGACACCTTCTGGGACTTCGTCTCGCTGCACACCGAGGCGCAGCACCACACGATCTGGAACATGTCCGACCGGGGCATCCCGCGGTCGTACCGGACGATGGAGGGCTTCGGCGTCCACACCTTCCGCCTCGTCAACGAGGCCGGGGAGACGGCGCTGGCCAAGTTCCACTGGAAGCCCAAGCTCGGCGTGCACTCCCTGACCTGGGAGGAGGCACAGATGCTGGGCGGCGTGGACCCGGACTTCCACCGCCGGGACCTCTACGACGCCATCGAGGCCGGCGCGTTTCCGGAATGGGAACTCGGCATCCAGGTCTTCCCGGACACCCCCGAGGAGACCTTCGCGGGGATCGACCTGCTGGACCCGACGAAGATCGTGCCGGAGGAGTTGGCACCGGTGCAGCCCGTCGGGACACTGACGCTCAACCGGACGCCGACGAACTTCTTCGCGGAGACCGAGCAGGTCGCCTTCCACCTCGGCCACCTCCCGCCGGGCATCGACGTCACGAACGACCCGCTGCTGCAGGGCCGGCTGTTCTCGTACGTCGACACGCAGCTCACCCGGCTCGGCGGACCGAACTTCTCCCAGATCCCGATCAACCGGCCGCACGCCCCGGTCAACGACATGCTCCGCGACGGCTTCCACCAGCACGCCGTCCACGCGGGGGTCGCGCCGTACCGGCCGAACTCGCTCGACGGCGGCAACCCGTTCCCGGCGGGCGATGACGAACACGCGTTCCTCGACGTGCCGGTGAAGGTCGCGGAGGCGCCCAAGGTCCGCGCGAACCCCGCCTCGTTCGACGACCACTTCAGCCAGGCGCGCCTGTTCTGGCTGAGCATGTCGCCGGTCGAGAAGGAGCACATCATCCGCGCCTACACCTTCGAGCTGGGCAAGTGCTACCACCAGGCGATCAAGGAACGCCAGCTCCAGTGCCTCGCCAACATCGACCCGGTGCTGTGCGCGCAGGTCGCCACCGGTCTGGGCCTGCCCGCGCCGGAGCCGACCGTGCCGCTCGCCGACGCCACGCCCAGCCCCGCGCTGTCGCAGGTCGGCGGGGAGTGGCCGGCCGACGGCCGCATGATCGGGATCGTCGTCGACCCCGATTCCGACCTCGACGGCGTCAACCAGGTACGCGAAGCCGTGTTCGAGGCCGGCATGGTGCCCCTCCTGATCGCCCCGCACGGCGGCACGGTCGGCAACCTGCCCGTACAGCGGACCTTCGCCACCGGTCGATCTGTCGAGTTCGACGCGCTCCTGCTGGCCGGGGCGCCGGCGCCCGCCCCCGATGCCATCCCCGCCCGCGACGACAAGGCGGGGACGCCGGACCGGACCACCGTGGATCCCCGCGTGCTGCTTCTCGTCCAGGAGTGCTGGCGGCACGCCAAGGCGATCGGCGCCTGGGGCGCCGGCGGCAACGTGCTGGAGCAGGCCGGCGTGACCGGCACTCCCGGTGTCGTCACGGCCGGCACCGGCGTCGAAGCCCTGAGTGCGGTACGGCAGCTGATGGCCGCGCACCGCGTGTGGGACCGGTTCCCCGCCTCGGTCGCCTGACACGACCAACTGTCGACGAGGGCTGTCCTCCGGTTCGCCCGGAGGTCAGCCCTCGTCAGCGCGGTTCACCACGCGTTGTCGTGAGCGAGCACCCGGTTGATCGCCGCACGGATGTACGGGGGAATTCGCAGCTCCGGGAGGCGCTGCGGCGGAAAGAATCGCAACTCGACACCCTCGGAGAGGATGAGTCGTTCCGGTCGGCCGGTCCAGCGCCCGGCGAAGAAGGTGATCAGCTGTCCCGACCCGAACTCGTCCCTGATTTGAAAGAGCTCAACGAACCCGTCGGCGGTCAGACCCGCCTCCTCGGCGAGTTCACGCTCGATGGCCGCACGCGGGCTCTCCCCCGGATCGCAACCCCCACCCAGGACGCTCCAGTAGCCGGGCCAGGAGATCCCCGGGATGTCGTCCCGCAGGTGCAGAAGAAGATCGCCGACATCGTCGAAGATCAGGGCGACCGCGCCCTGCGGCTCCTCAGACGTCATGCCGCGACCGCCTCCATCGGGTGGTGGAACCTGCTCTTCCTGACAGCAGATTTCGACGGACGACGTCGGCCTTTGTGTGCCTCGGACCATTCCCGTCGACCAGAGTCAGCCGATGTCGGCCAACCGCGGCAGCACCTCGTCGCCGAGCCGCCGGGCGAACTCCACCGGGTGGCGGTCCGGCGTGACCTGCACCTCGGTGACCCCGAGCGCGGCGTACGAGGACACCTCGGCGAGGAACGCGTCGACGTCGACCAGGGGCGGCTGGTGGGCGACCACGGTCTTGGCGATGGTGTCGTAGTCACGGCCCTCCGCGTCGCAGTGCCCGCGCAGCACGTCCAACTTCCGCGCCACGTCGTCGGCGCCGGCGGCCGTGCCGAACAGGTTGCAGGCGTCGGCGTACCGGGCGACCAGGAGCAGGGTCTTCTTCTCGCCACCGCCGCCGATCATGATGGGCGGGTGCGGGCGGCTCAACGGCTGCGGCGAGTTGATCGTCTCGGCGAGCTGGTAGTGCCGTCCGGCGAACGGCCCGTTGTCGTCGCTCCACATCTGCCGCACGATGCGCAGCGTCTCCTCCAGCCGCTCGAACCGTTCGGCCATGGGGACCACGGGGACGCCGAGCCCGCGCTGCTCCCGCTCGTACCAGGACGCGCCGATCCCGAGCCGGGCCCGGCCGCCGGAGAGCACGTCGAGGGTCGTCACGGTCTTGGCGAGCAGCCCCGGGTACCGGTACATCACGCCGGTGACCAGCACGCCCAGCGTCATCCGTTGCGTCTTCGCCGCGACGAAGCCCAGCGTGGTGTACGCCTCCAGCATCGGCTCCTCGGCCGCCGCCACCGCCTCCATCTGGAAGAAGTGGTCCATCACCGTGAACGACGCGACGCCGGCCTGCTCGGCGGTGGTCGCCGCCTCGGCCAGGGTCGGTGCGATCGCCGCCGCCTCGGCCGGGGTCGAGTAGGTCCAGTAGTGCAGTCCGAGTTTCATCCCTCGCCACCTCCGCACCGAGCCTAGTGGCCCCGCCGACATCCATTACCGGTTCATGACACTTCACGGATCACCCGGGGATATCCGACTGACACCTTCGGTCGGGTGATCCGACAGCCGACAACCACCGACGCCCGGCCACCCGAGCATGAGCCCGACGGTACGCACGTCCGGTTCCGCCACCGGAGGCACCGGACGCTGTCCGGCACCACCGCGGGACGGCCACACCGAGCGGAGTGGGCCGACGCCGCGAAGGGCGTCTGCATCATCCTGGTCGTTCTGTGGCACGTGGTGGTCAAGGACTACCTGCAGATCGACTGGCACATCGGCGTACCGGTGCCGGGTCTGTGGGGAACGGTGGGTGAGCAGTTCCTGCCGCTGCGGATGCCGCTGTTCTTCACCATCTCCGGTGTCTTCGCGGCGAACGCCGTCCAGCGGCCCTGGCGGGTCGTCGCCCGCAGCCGGATCGCGGGGTTCCTCTACCTGTACGCCGTCTGGCTGCTGATCCACACCGCGATCCTCGCCGCGGTCCCGGACTTTCCGACCGACCGGGCCACGTCGGTCCCCGGTCTGCTGGAGCAGCTCACCGTCACGCCCTCCAACCTCTGGTACCTGTACGCGCTGGCGCTCTACTTCACGATCGCCAAGGTCGTCCGCCGGGCCCCCCGCGTACTGGTTCTGGCACCCGCCGCGACGCTGTCCGCCGTCGCCGCCGCCGGCCTGCTCGCCACACCCGGCAACCGCGCCGGCCTGTACCAGAACCTGATCTTCTTTCTCGCCGGCCTGTACCTGCGGCCCCGGATCGAACGCTGGGCGCCCACCGCCACCGGGCGCCGGCTCGCGCTGACCTCGGGCGCCTACGTCCTCGCGCTCGCCGCGATGGCGGCTGCCGGCGCGCAGCGATGGTTCGGCGTGTGGCCGGTGGTCTCCGTCGTGGCGGTCGCCTTCGGCATCACGGCCGCCGCCCGGCTGGGCCGGTGGCCCGCCCTCAGCACCCGGCTCGCCACGCTCGGCCGCAGCACCCTGCCCATCTACGTCATCCACATGCCGGTGCTGGCGCTGCTGCACCGGCTGCTGCTCGGGCCGGTCTCCGGGCTCGACCAGGTCGGCCAGGGCCTGCTCGTGCTCAGCTACCCGATCGTGCTGACCGGGCTCGTGATCGGCGCAAGCCTGGCCATCCACCGCGGCCTCCTGGCGGTCCACGCGCGCTGGCTGTTCGCCCTCCCCGAACACCGGCGGGTGGAGGCGGCCGGATGAGCGCCCTGGGCGAGGCGGTGATCGACCTCGACGCGATCGCCCGCAACGTGCGGATGATCGCGGCGGTCGCCGGCACCCCGCTGATGGCCGTGGTGAAGGCGGACGGGTTCGGCCACGGCGCGGTGCCGGTCGCGCGGGCCGCGCTGCGTGCCGGCGCCGGCTGGCTCGGGGTGACCTCGGCGTCCGAGGCGCTGGCCCTGCGTGCGGCGGGCATCACCGCACCCACGCTGAGCTGGTTGCACCGCCCCGACGACGACTTCGGCCAGTTGATCGCCGCCGGCGTCGACATCGGCGTGTCGACCACGACCCACCTGCATGCTGTCGTCGACGCCGCCCACCGGCTCGGTGTGCCGGCGACGGTGCAGCTCAAGGCGGACACCGGGCTGTCCCGCAACGGGGCCGCCGGCGACGACTGGCCCGAACTGGTCGGCTGGGCCCGCAAGTACGAGGTGGAGGGCGGGGTCCGGGTGCGCGGCGTGTGGTCGCACCTGACCGACGCCGACGAACCGGGCAGCCCCCGGCTCGTCCCTCAGGTGGCGGCCTTCGAGGAGGCGCTGCGGGTCGCCCGGTCCGCCGGCCTCGACCCGGACCTGGTGCACCTGGCCAACTCCGCGGCCGCGCTGGCGGCGCCCCGGACCCGCTTCGATCTCTGCCGGATCGGGCTCGCGCTGTACGGCGTGGATCCGTTCGGCCCGAGCGGTCCCGGCGACGTCGGGCTACACGCCGCCATGACCCTGCGTACGACCGTGGTCAACGTGAAGCGGGTGCCGGCCGGAACCGGTGTCTCCTACGGACCCGGGTACGTGACCCGCGCCCCGACCACCCTGGCCCTGCTGCCGCTCGGCTACGCCGACGGCCTGACCCGGGCCGCCGAGGGCCGCGCCGAGGTGTGGCTGGGCGGCCGGCGTCGCCCGATCGCCGGACGCATCGCCATGGACCAGTGCGTGGTCGACGCGGGCGACCGTCCCGTGGCGATCGGGGATCCGGTCGTGGTGTTCGGCCCCGGACACGGGGACCGTGCCCAGCCGACCGTCGCCGATTGGGCGCGGTGGGCCGGCACGAACCCACACGAGATCTTGACCGGTGTCGGGGCCCGGGTGGCCCGCGACCACCTCCAGGAAAGGGCGGAAACGTCATGACGATCCGACTGGCAGTGCTGTATGGCGGGCAGAGCGGCGAGCACGAGGTGTCCCGCCGTTCGGCGGAGAGCATCCTCGCCGGCCTGGACCGCAAGAGGTACCAGGTCACCGAGGTGCTCATCGGTCGGGACGGCGGGTGGCACGTCGACGGCCGTCCGGTGCCACTCCCCCTGGCGCTGCGCGTGCTGCGCGCCCAGGACGTGGTGTTCCCGGCCCTGCACGGCCCGTACGGCGAGGACGGCACCGTCGCGTCGCTGCTGGAGTGGCTCGGGGTGCCGTACGTCGGCAACGGCGTCTTCGCGAGCGCGGCCGGCATGGACAAGGGCGTCACCAAACGCCTGCTCGCCGCGGAGGGCCTGCGGGTCAGCCCCGGGGTGACCCTGCGTCCCGGCGAGGAGCTGTCCCCGGCCGAGCAGCGACGGCTGGGCCTGCCGGTGTTCGTCAAGCCCGCCCGGGCCGGCTCCAGCCTGGGCGTGGTCAAGGTGACCGACTGGGCGCGATTTCCCGCCGCGCTGCGGCAGGCCCGGGAGGTCGACCCGAAGGTGCTGGTCGAGCAGGGTGCGCGGGGACGGGAGATCGACGTGGCCGTCCTCCAGCATCCCGACGGCCGGGTGCAGGCCGGGCCACCGTTGGAGATCAGGGTGGCCGGCGCCGGCTTCTTCGACTACCACGCGAAGTACGACGGCGGGGCGGTCTTCCAGATCCCCGCCCCGCTCGACCCGGCCACCACCGAGGTGCTTCAGGACCGCGCGATCCGCGCCTTCGACGCCCTCGACTGCCGGGGGTTGCTGCGCGTCGACTTCTTCCTGCCCACGCAGGGATCCACCGAGCCCATCGTGAACGAGGTGAACACGTTCCCGGGGTTCACCACCGCGTCGCAGTTCCCCCAGATCTGGCAGCAGGCGGGAATCGGGTTCGCCAGCCTGCTCGACATCCTGATCTCCGGTGCGCTGACCAGTCCGGGCCGGATCCGGGCCGGCGGGCTGCCCCGGCCGGCACGAGCGGTCGACCTGGTCTGAGGGGCCGTCGCCCCGGTCACTTGATCGGACAGGGCCGGGGCGGGCGGGCGCCGTCCGGCCCGGCGATGGTGACCGGGGCGAAGCTGTCCCCACCTCCGGTGACCGCCACGGCAAGGGCCGCGGTGCAGATGATCTGGTCGGCCGCGCCCGTCGACAACGGCAGCACCGGACCCGTCATCGTCACCGTGAGGCCGGATCCGTCGGCCGTCCACGTCACCGGGGAGGCCGGGACGAGGCCGGCCGGCACCTCGCTGACGAGACCCTGGCTCCGCTCGGACTCGCCCGGACCCGCCGCCAGCAACCCGAGCGTCTGCTCGGGCGAGACGGTGATCCCCTTGGTCTCGCGGATGACCAGCGCGGGCCGTCCGTGCGAGAGCAGGTAGAGGCCGACGCCCACGGCCGGGCCGGTCGTCGCGGAGCGGCCGGTGATGACCCCGCTGGGCCGGACCCCGCAGCCCGTCGCGAGCAGCGTGAGCAGGAGCACGCCGGTGAGCAACGCCCGGGCCGCCCGGCGGCCGGTCACCGTACGCCTCCGGCGTCCGCCGCGACCGCCGTGTCCGTGGCCACCCGGGGCAGCCGGAGCGTGAACACCGCGCCGCCCGACGGGTCGTTGCCCGCGATGAGACTGCCGGGCTCCCCGGCGTGCTGGTGCAGGCGCGCGTTCTCCCACGCGATGGCGAGCCCGAGGCCGCTGCCCTCCGAGCGGGTCCGGGCGGTGTCCGCCTTGTAGAAGCGGTCGAACACGTGCGGCAGCACCTCCGGGTCCAGCCCCGGCCCGTGGTCGCGGACCTCGATGGTGATCCAGTCCGGCTCGGCGCGCAGGCGTACGGACACCGGCTCGGCCCCGTGCCGGAACGCGTTGCCGACCAGGTTGGCGACGATGACGTCGAGCCGGCGGGGGTCCAGCCGGGCGAGAACTCCGGACGGCAGCTGCGCGCGTACCCGATCGGCCCAGCCCCGGACCCGCAGGGTCGCGGTCACCGCCGCGGCCACGTCGACGTCGTCGAGGGCGAGTCGCGCCGTCCCGGAGTCGAACCTGCTGACCTCGATGAGATCGTTGACCAACTGGGTGAGGTTCTGCGTCTCCTGGCTGACGAGCCGGGCGGCCCGGCCGGCATCTCCGGGCAGCCGGTCCGCCTCCTCGTCGAGCACGTCGGTGACCGCCGTCATCGCGGCCAGGGGCGTGCGGAGTTCGTGGGACACGTCGGCCACGAAGCGTCGGGCGTCGGCCTCCATCCGTCGCAGCTCACCGACCTGCCGCTCCAGCGTCCCCGCGGTGTCGTTGAAGGTCCGCGCCACGTCGGCCAGCTCGTCGACCCCCCGGACCGCCAGCCGGGTGGTCAGGTCGCCCTCACCCAGCCGGCGCGCCGCCCGGCCCAGCTCGCGGACCGGCCGCAGAACTCCCCGGGCGGCCAGCAGCGCCAGCAGGACGGCGAGGACCAGGGAGAGCCCGCCGGTCAGCCACGCCAGGGTGGCGAGCCGGTCGACGCTCTGCTGCTCGGAGGCGAGGCTGCGCACCGTGTAGACCTCCAGGCCGGACGGCATGGGCGTGCCGTCGGGCCGGTCGATCTCCAGCTGGGTCCCGATGAGCAGCACGGGCTCTCCGTCGCGCGAGACGCGTTGCCAGGCGAGGACGCCATCCCCGACCGCCTGCCGCAGCTCCGGGGTGAGCGGCTCGGGCACCTGAGCGCCCTGCGCCCGCATGTCCCGGTAGAGGACCACCGCGAACCCCTCCCGGTCGGAGAGGCGCTGGGCCAGCGTGTCGAGGTCCTCCTGGGACGGCGGGATCCGGCGTAGCGGGTAGACCTTCGTGAGTTGGTCGGTCAGCGACGCCACGGCCGCGTCCTGCGCCTGCTGGAGGATGACCTTCCGGGCCTGGAAGTAGCTTCCGCTGGCCACCACCGCCGTGGTGGTCACGCCCAGCAACGCGAAGGCCAGCAGCAGCCGGACCCGCAGGCCCGACGCCCGGCCACCGGCCCAGCGCCACGGCGTCACAGCGGCCCGAACCGGTATCCGAAACCGCGTACCGTCTGGATGAAGACCGGCGCCGACGAGTCGTCCTCGATCTTGGCGCGCAGCCTCTGCACGCAGGCGTCCACCAGCCGCGAGTCGCCGAGGTACCCGTGCTCCCACACGGCCTCCAGCAGTTGCTGGCGGCTCAGCACCTGGCCCGGCGTCTGCGCGAGTTCGAGCAGCAGACGCAGCTCCGTCGGGGCGAGGCTGACCGGCACGCCATCCTTGCTGACCACCAGCGCGGATCGGTCGATGCTGAGGCCACCGTGCTCCTCGGGGCCGGACCGTTCGCCGGCGGTGCGGCGCGACTCGCCAGCGGTCCGCCGCAGCACGGCACGGATACGCGCCTCGAGCACCCGGGGCTGCACGGGCTTGACCACGTAGTCGTCGGCGCCGGCCTCCAGGCCCGCCACCACGTCCATGTCGTCGTTGCGGGCGGTGAGCATGATGATCGGAAGGTCGCCGAGCTGCCGGATCCGGCGGCAGACCTCGAACCCGTCCATCCCGGGCAGCATGAGATCGAGGACCACGACGTCGGCCGGGACCGCCCGCAGGCGGTCCAAACCCTGCTCACCGGTCGCCACGGCATCGACCGTGTGGCCCTGCCGGGTGAGCGCCAGTTGCAACCCGTCGCGCACCGTCTGGTGGTCTTCGATCAGCAGGACCTGGGACATGTCGCCAAGTATCCCATCATGAATAGATTTACCCATCCGTCGATGTCCGGGCCGTCGGGTATGAGCCCTGTGGCGTCCCGCCATGCCCGCTGTCCGACGTCGGGTGCCCCTGGGCACGGCGCCCCAGCCGGGTTGGGACGACGAATTCCGCCGACCTAAACAGGAACACCACCGAGCCCACCGCCAGCATCGTCACCCCGGTCACCACCGCGATGGCGACCAGCAGCCCGGACTGCACCGACGCGGCCAGACCGGGCAGCACCACCAGAAGCGCCCAGAGCAGCACAGCCAGCCCCACGGTCCCCTCGACCAACCGGCGGCCCACAGCGCTGTCCGGTCCGCGGCGCGGACCGGCGCCGCCGCCCGGGTCGGCGTCACCGCGCCGACCCGCGGCCAGCGCCGCCGCTGCCAGGTAGAACAGCGTCACGCCCAGCAGGACGCCGCCGAGCGCGTCGCTGAAGCGGTGCCACCCAGCGATCATGGTGGCCGAGGCGATCACCGAGACACCCGCCGCGCCCGGCACCGCCAGCCAGCGTCGGGCCCACCTGGGCAGGACCAGCATGAACGCGAGCAGCAGCGCCGTCGCGGCCGCGACGTGCCCACTGGGGAAGCTGTTGTGGGTGCTGGAGCTGACGATCTGGAAGTCCGCGCGGGGAAGCACCGACTTCACCGCACCGGCCACCACCACCGCCAAGAGGACCATGCCGACGCCGACCACTCCGGCCAGCAGCCGCCGGCAGAGCACGCCCACCAGCAGCACCGTGCCGAGCAGGACGGCCAGCAGCATCGGGCTGCCGAAGGTGGCCAGCACGGTCCGGGCCGGATCCACCAGGACGGTCTGCTGTTCGTAGCCCCCGCCCCGCTCGGCGCGCGGCAGGAGCAGCCCGTCCAGCCACTGACCGGGGTGGGTTCGCACGAAGACGGCGCAGGTGACGCCCAGGGCGAGCAGGTGGCCCAGGGCCGCCCCGAGCAGCAGCCGGCCCAGGGGCGCGGCTGCGCGGACACGTGGCAGCGGTCGCGCCGGCTGCGGGCCGGGCGCCGACCGTCCGATGTGGTACGACGATCCGATGGACATACGGGCCATCGTCGGCCCGCCAGGTCCGGACGGCGTCCGCGGATTGTCTTCGTTCTGTCACAGTTCCCGGCCCCCGCCACAGGAGATCGGGCGGACCGGGCCGGTACGCGAGCGGCCGGAGGGTGCCGCAGCGTCGATACCGCTAACTCCCCCGCAAATCCTGCCAAGTTGGATCGAATGACTTATGTAAAGCGTGAAAGGTCATTCATATGCTTGCATGCAACTATGTTTTACCCTGCCGAGACGCAATAGCACTAAGGTCAGGACGCCGATCAACAATGTTTCGGTCGGCGGTGCGAAAACCATCCGGAGTGAGTTGGGGAACCGGAAGGGGTTGGGGAAAATGCAGGAGATTCCGGTCGCCTCCCTGGTCATCGGCATCGCGTCCTCGCCGGCCGAGCGCAGACAGCTGGCCCGGCTGCTCGGCGGCAGTGACGCCTTCCTGATCGTCTCGAATGTCGACCAGGCGCGGGAGTTTCTCGGGGTGGTCGAGATGCCGGCCGCCGCCGCGGTGATACCCACCGCCCAGAGCGTGGTCGCCGAGGCGGCGCAGAGCGCGCAGACGCCGCCACCTCCCGACCTGGCGGTCGATTCCGACCGGCGGGTCCTGCGGTGGCGCGACCGGGAGATCGACCTGACCCGGTTGGAGCACGACGTCCTGCTCTGCCTCGTCGACGCGCCCGGGCAGGTCTGGACCTACGAGCGACTGCACCTTGAGGTCTGGGGCAACCGGCACCTCGGCCGCGGCTCGGACATGCACTCCGTGATCCGCCGCGTACGCCGCAAACTCGCCCGCCTCAACGCCGCGGCGACGATCCACGCGGTCCGCGGCGTCGGTTTCCGGCTCGCGCCGGTCTGACCGCCGGGAGACATGGTCCGGCCCGCCTGGTCGGCGACCAGGCGGGCCGGATCTGTCAGCTACCGGTCAGGCGTTTCAGCACCGGACGGGAGACAACCCGAAATTCTCCACCGTTGGCGTGGTGGTGTCGATCCTCGTCTGACGGGTCTGCGGCTTCCAGCCGTCCTTGGCGACGATCATCGTGAGCGGGTTGTTCCGACGGTCCACCCAGTAGGCGTACTTGCCCTGGGCGTCGGTGGCGAAGGTCCACGACATGGCCCACGAGTCGACCTGGACCACCGCGCCGGCGATCGGCGCGCTCGCACCCGCACAGCTGGTCCCGGTCACCGTGCCCATCAGCTTGCCCCACGTCTTCGGAGGCGTCGCGGTCATGGTCACCGCCACCGGCGCCACCGTGTACGGCGTGTTCTCCTTGATGCCGACCGAGCCGGAGTAGGTGCCCGGCTGGTCCACGTTCGCCGTCATGCCGACGGTGACCGTGACCTTCTGACCCGGCGTCAGGGTGACCGCCGACTTGTCGATCGTCATCCAGCTGACATCGGCCGCCGCCTCGGCGCAACCCTCGAACCCGGGCAGCACCTCGCTGTCCGGCGCCGCGCTGAAGCTGCCGGACGAGCCGCCGATCTTGTAGAAGCCGCACGCCGCGCCACCGCGGTACCGCGCGGTGTTGGAGTTCGGCAGGTTCGACCACGAGCTGGTGCCCGGGTCGTAGGCGAAGCCGGCGTTGCTGATGGCCCCACCCTGCGAACCACCGACGACGAGGAGCTTGCCGCTCGCGACAGCGAACGAGCTGGCCCAGTTGTCGACCGGCGCGTCGGCGATGGCGGTCCAGGTGTTGGCACCCGGGTCGAAGGAGTAGCTGGCCTTCTGCGAGGCGGCCCCGTCGTTGCCGCCGGTGCAGTAGATGGTGCCGTCGATCCCGCCGCAGGAGGCGAACGCCACCGACTTCGGGTAGTTGGCCATCGTCTCCCAGCTGTCGCTGCCCGGGTCGTACCGGACGACGGTGTTCGACATCGGCGTACAGGCCGCCGTGGTGCAGCCGCCGATGGCGTACAGCTTGCCGTCGACCACCGCCTGCGCGGCGGCGGCTCTCGGCGCCGGGTTGTCGGCCAGCTCCGTCCAGGTGTTCGCCGCCGGGTCGTACGACCAGGTGGCGGAGTCCGGGCCGCCGTCCGCCCAGCCGCCGGTCGCGATGATCTTCCCGTCCACGACGCCCACCGCCAGGGCGTTGCGGGCACCGGGGAGATCGGCGATCGCCGTCCAGGTCTGGGCCACCGCGTCGTACGCGTAGTTCTTCGTGGTCGAGCTCGACCCGTCGCCGCCGCCGATCGAGTACACCTTGCCGTCCAGGGTCACCACCCGGTTGTCCATGATGTTGGCCGGGTAGTCGGTGATGTCCGTCCACGGCGCGGCCTGGGGGCCGACCGCGGCGGGGGTCGCCATCGCCGCCTTGCCGGACGCCTTGGCGGCGAACGACGTCGGGACGGTGAGCCGCTGCTCCGGTGCGCCGGTGGCGCCGAGCACCTGCTGACTGGTGATGCGGGATCCGTCCGCCCGGAGGAGTTCGAATCCGTTGTCGCGCTCACTGAACTCGACCTCGACCGGCGCCCCGCCGGTGTTGGTCACCGTGAACGTCCTGCTGGCCTTGCCGTTGGGCATCTGCACCGTCGCGCTGAGCTGAGCCGGCGTCACCGCCAGCCGACCGGCCGCGAGCTGGAAGTTCGCGGTGGTCGCCCAGTCGGCCTGGACGTCGACCTGCTTGCTCTGGCTGACGTAGTTGCCGGCCGTCGCGGTGAACTTGTGCGTCCCGGTCAGCGTCGAGTAGAGCCAGTAGAAGCCGTCGGCCAGCTCCGGGTCGTCCGGGGTCGCCACGGTCACGGCCTTCTCGGTGGGCCGGTCGACACTGGTGACGGTGGCGCCGTTGACGTAGCTGTTGTCGTTCTTGTCGCGGACGTTACCGACGACCAGACCGCCGTCGACCGGCACGCAGGTGACCTGGCTGCCGATCAGTACGTTGTCGACCTCCCACCACCACTCGTACGAGGCGTCGTAGTAGTGGAACCGCACCTGGACCTGCGCCTTGCCGGCCGCCTGCGGGATCGGGATCTCGGTGACCTTCGGCCCCCGGACGTCCGTCTCCTGCCGGAGCACGTTCGTCCAGGTGGCACCGCCGTCGATGCTGAGATCGACATCGGCGGTGTCGTCGGCCAGCTGGTTGAAGTCCTGGTTGAACCGGATGACCGGGGCCGTGACGTCGGTCAGGTTGACCACCGGGCTGACCAGGGAGCTGTCCTGGCTGCCACCGGCTCCGTAGGCGTCGCTGTCGATCACCGCGAAGTTGCCGGTGCCGCCGGTCAGGTTGCCGCGGGCGCCGTCGTCCGTGAACTTCCAGACCTGGCCCTTGCCCGCGTTGTCCACCACGGACCAGCCGGCCGGCACGGTGGTGCCGTCGAAGGTCTCGTACTCACCGTCGGAGCCGAACGTGTAGCCGGGCGCCGTCGTGCAGGTGGTGGTGTCCACCGGCACCGCGACGTTGGCGGTCACGTTGCGCGAGCCGACCACGACCTCCTTGGTGACGGTCTGGTAGCCCGGGTACTGCGTCTCGTACTTCAGGGTGTACGTCTGCCCGGCCGGCAGCTTGATGCTGTAGCGGCCGTTCACCGGCGTGGTGTAGTCGTACACGCCCGACACGCCGGTCACCGTGACCTTGGCGTACAGCGGCCAGCCGTGTCCGGACCCGTCGGTGACCGCACCGCTGACGTTGACGCTCGCCACCGCCGTCAGCGCGACGTTGAGGGTCGTCGTCGCGCCCTCGGTGACGGTCGCCGACTTCGTCGAGCTGGCGTACCCGAACGCCGCCACGGCGACCTGGTAGTCACCGATCGGGAGCGTGGTCGAGTACTTGCCGTCCGCGCCGGTGGTCACCTCACGGCCGGTCGGTCCGGTCAGCGTGAGGGTGGCGCCGGCGATCGGGCTGCCGGTGGTCGCGTCGGTGACCGTGCCGGCCAGGGTGCCGGTGTCGCCGGTCGGGGCGGCGTTGAGCAGGGCGAGAGCGTCCAGTCGGCCTTCGCCGTAGACGTTGTTGTCCGCCGGAGTGCCACCGCACTGGTCGTCGGCCTTGTCGATCGCGGTGCCGTTGAGCAGCGCACGGGTCGCGTTGACGTCACCGACCAACGACGGGGCAGCCGAGTACAGCAGGGCGATCGCGCCCGCGAGGTGCGGGGCGGCCATCGACGTGCCGCTGATGCTGCCGTAGGAGCTGCCCGGGATGCTCGACCGGACGTTCACGCCCGGCGCCGAGATGTTGGGCTTGATCTCGCCGTTCTGTCCGACCCCCCGGGCCGAGAAGCCCGCGACGTTGTTGTTGATGTCGTACGCGCCGGTCGAGTAGTTGCTGACGAGGCTGCCCGGCGAACCACTGGTCTGGCATGCCGGCCCGCTGTTGCCGTTGGACCAGACACCGAAGATCCCGGAGGCGGCCCAGGCGAGGGTCACGTCCTCCATGAAGGGCTCGTTGGACGGGTTCTGGGTGCCCCACGAGTTGTTGATGATGTTCGGTCGCTTGCCCGCGTCCGCGTTCTCGCCGTTGAGGTCCGTCGGCTCGAGCATCCACTGACCGGACTCGACCAGGGCGGCGTCGCTGGGGCAGCAGCCGTTCGCCGCGATCCACTTGACGCCGGGGGCGACACCGATCTGGTTCGCGCCGTCGGAGCCGGCCATGGTGCCCATCGTGTGCGTACCGTGGCCATCGCTGTCACAGGGCGCGGTCGCGCAGGTCCCGGCGGCGTTGAACCAGTTGTAGTTGTGGTCGAACGTGCCGTCGCCGTTGTTGCCGCGGTAGGAGTTGACCAACGCCGGGTGGTCGAACTGGACCCCGGTGTCGATGTTCGCGATGGTGATGCCCTCGCCCGTGGCGCCGTACTGGGACCAGACGTCGTCGGCGTTGATGTTCGCGATACCCCACTCGAGGGCGTTCACGGTCTTCTCGTCGGTGCCCTTGGTGACCTCGGGCACCTTGTAGGCGACCGGAGCGTAGAGACCCTCCACCTCCGGGTGGGCGGCGAACTTCTGCGCCATCGCCAGCGAGCCGCTGCTCACCTTGATGGCGTTGGTCGCCCAGAAGGTCTGGTACTTCGCGCCCGAGCCGTCGAGATCGGCCCGGATCTTGCCCTGGCTCTCGGCGGCGGTCTTGCGCAGTGCCTCGGCGACCGCGGCGCCCCGCTTCGACCAGTCCTTGATGGCACTGGCCTTGCTCAGGTCCGCCCGGTCCTTGAACCGGATCCAGAAGTCCCCTTCGCTCTTGGCCTGGAGCTGCTTCGCGAGCTCCGGTCGGATCTTGTCTCCCGGAGCGGCGCCGGCCCCCGTCGCGCCGGGCGCGGCCTGCGCGCCCGAGCTGATACTGGCCAGGCATGTCGCGGCGAGGATCATCGCCGCACCGGCGCTCACCAGTGATCTGGCGGTGCGCCTCCATCGTGGACGTCTGAACATCGGTGCTGCCTCCCTCAGAACGACCCAGGGTGAAAAATGGGCCATGGTGAAGGTGCAGGGGGTCCGTCTCGAATGGAACCGAGCGGACGAACCCCTTCATGCCCCCCCATGCACCGCGCGGGTCACGCCGGTTGCCCGAGTGGACACTATGATCGAGAAGAAAGGACGATCAAGAACTTGCCGTGAGCAACTTGTCGCTAACGGTTGCCAGGCTGGCGGCACGCTTGCCAAACACTGTCAGGACCATGACGGAAGCTGGGCATGATGATGCCCATGGATCCCGGGTGGGTGCTGTGGCCGAGGACGACGAAGCGGCGGTGGACGGGTCCGAGCCGGTTGACGAGCCGTTTCCGCTGCTGATCGCGGTGACCTCCTCGCCGACCGAGCGGATCCGGCTCGCGGAACGCCTTGAGGGCATCGCGCCGCTGCTGCTGGTGGCCGACCTCGACGAGCTGCGCCGGCTGATCGCCACTCCCCCGGGCCCCGCCGGGGCACCGTCCCAGCCGGCGCCCGCCGCCCCGACCGACTCCGCCCTGGTCATCGACTCACCCCGGTCCACCGCCCGCTGCCAGGACCGCGAGGTCGACCTGACCCGGCTCGAACACGACCTGCTGATCTGCCTGACCACCGAGCCGATCCGGGTGTGGAGCTACGCCGAGCTGCACCGGTCGGTCTGGCGCGACGAAGGGCGCGAGCGCAAGGCCGACGTCCAGTCGCTGGTGAAGCGGCTGCGCCGCAAGCTGCACGACCTCGGCACCGGCGCCACGATCGAGGCCGTACGCGGCGTCGGGTTGCGGCTGACCGACCGCCAGGAGCCGCGGATCGGGCGGGCCTGACGCGGCTGCCTGATGTGGGCAGCGCCCCGGTGGCCCACCTGCCGGCGAACCGTCAGATCAGCCCGGCGCGGGTCCACAGCAGACGTCCCGGCCCGGCCACCAGGCCCACGCCCGCCAGGTGGGTGTGCACCCGCTCCGCCGACCAGCGCAGGGTGGCTCGCCAGTGCGGGTTGGCGCGGGCGGCGGCCCGGCCGACCGCCGGCGGAATACCCACCGCCGCGTACGCGTCCGGATGAACCAGGCGGTTGGCGATGGTGTGGGCGGCACGGCCGACCAACAGCCGGGCGTACGACATGCTCAGCGGGCCCGCGGCCTCGACCTGGCCGGCCAGTTCCTCGCGGGCGAACCGGACGTGCCGTGCCTCCTCCACCACGTGGATGCGCGACACCATCCGGATGAGCGGCTGGAGCGATTCGTCCGCCATGATCTCGCGCTGGAACGCGTCGAGGATCTCCTCCGCGATGAGGATCGCGGCGTACATGCGGGGGCCGCTGGCGGTCGCCTTGAGGAACCGGCCGAGCAGGTGATCCCTCGTGCTGGCCCGGTAGACCGGGCAGCCCATCGCCTCGATCAGCCGACCGAACATGATGGAGTGCCGGCACTCGTCGGCGACCTCGGTCAACGCGTACTGCGCCTGTCGACTGGTCGGATCGGCGTCGTAGTACTCCCGGATCAGCATCTGCATGAGGATCGTCTCGAACCACAGCCCGGCGCTGGCCGCGCTGGCGACCTCGTGCTTGGTGAGCTCGACGCGCTGCTCCTCGCTGAGCTGGGCCCAGAGCGGGGTGCCGTAGAGGCTGCTGCGGTGCGGCGGGAGCCAGTAGGCGCCCGGGACGTGTGGCGCGTCCCAGTCGATCTCGACGACCGGGTCGTAGCTGGTACGTAGCGAGGACGTGAGCAGTCGTTCGGCGACCGCCGCGCGCTCGGATTCCGCCGGTGCCGCGTCCATGGCCCCTCCATATTGACGTGACGTCGGGTAACTGTTACGAGTAGTAGCATGCAATCGCCGCTCAACGATGTCAATGCATCCGATCCCCCGGCCCCGGCCCCTGACGAGCGCCGGAAGGCGAAGGGCAACGGCCGCCGGGACCGGTGGGCCGACCATCGCGAGCAACGACGACGGGAGCTGATCGGGGCCGCCGTCCAGGCGTTGCTGCGGTACGGCCCGGAGGTCGACATGGACCAGGTGGCCGCCACCGCCGGCGTCAGCAAACCCGTCCTGTACCGCTACTTCGCCGACAAGTCGCAGCTCTGGGTCGCGGTGAGCGAGGTCGTGGCGGCCCGGATCATCGACACCGTGGCGCCCGCCGTGGAGCAGGTCCGCGAGGAACGCGGCCTGGTGCAGGCGACGATCGACGCGTACCTCGGGGTGATCGAGGCGCAGCCCACGCTCTACCGGTTCCTGATGCACCAGTCCGGGCACCCCGGCATCCACCAGGTGGTCGCCGGGACCAGCCAGCAGGTCGCCGCCGGGCTGGCTCGCGTGATCGGCGACCGGCTGCGCGCGCTGGGCCTGGACGCCGGTCCCGCCGAACCGTGGGCGTACGGCCTGGTGGGCTTCGTGCAGGCGGTCGGCGACTGGTGGACCACGCACGGCCAGCCGATCAGCCGGGCGGCCCTCACCGACTACCTGACCGCTCTGCTGTGGAACGGGATCGAGGGCGTACGGGCCAGCGCCGACCTGCCTCGCGAGCTCACCCGCGCCCACGAACGGATCGCGCCATGAGCTACCACGGCCCGGCCGGCGTCGCGGGCGCCACCGTCCGGGTGCACCTCAGCGGGCGGTGGGAGCCGGTCGACGGGCGCTACCACTGGGGCGGGCGGATCGAACCCGACCCGCGGGTGGCCCAGCTCCTGCGCTCCGGCCGGCGCGACGTCGAGCTGCGGATCGCCGACCGGGTCCGGCCCGCCCGGCTGGCCGAGGTCGACCCGTGGGGTGGCGTACGGATCACCGGCGTGGGCGATCCGCCCTGGCCGCCGCCGGCCGGACCGGAACGGGAGCACGCCGATGCGGTATGACCTGGCGGGCAGGACCCTGCTCATCACCGGCGCCGCACGCGGGATCGGGGCGCACCTGGCCCGCGCGGCCGTCGCCCGCGGCGCCCAGGTCGCCGTCGTGGGCCTGGAAGCCGAGCTGCTCAAGCAGCTCAGCGCCGAACTGGACGCGCACTGGTACGAGTGTGACGTCACCGATCAGGCGGCTCTGGACGCCGCCGTCGCCTCCACCGTGGACCGCTTCGGCGGCATCGACGTGGTCGTGGCGAACGCCGGCATCGCGAACCTCGGCACCGTCGCCGTGGGGCCGGTCGACGCGTTGGTCCGTACCGTCGAGGTGAACCTCTGCGGCGCGATCCGCACGGTCAGCGCGGCGCTGCCGCACGTCACGGCCGCCCGCGGCCACGTGCTCATCGTCTCGTCCGCCGCCGCCTTCGCGGCGATGCCCGGCATGGCGGCCTACTGCGCGTCGAAGGCGGGCGTGGAGCAGTTCGCGAACGTGCTGCGCCTGGAGGCCCGCCAGCGCGGCGTCACCGTCGGCACCGCGCACCCGATCTGGATCGACACCGATCTCGTCCGCGACATTCGTGCCGACCTGGCGTCGTTCCGCGACACGCTGCGCCGGCTGCCGTGGCCGCTGTCCACCGTCGTACCCGTCGAGCAGTGCGTCGACGCCCTGCTGCGGGGCATCGAACGACGCAAACGCAAGGCCTACGTGCCGCGCTCGCTCGCCGTGGTGCAGGCGCTGCGACCGGTGGTGTTGAGCGGGTTCTCGGACGCGCTGATCACCCGGTTCGGCGGGCGAAGCATGGTCGACCAGATGGAAGACGAGGTACGCCAGCTGGGGCGTTCCTTCGGCAGGACCTCCGTGGAGGGGTAGTCGTGACCGTTCACTTCCGTCGCGCGGGCAGCGGTGAGCCGCTCGTGCTCATCCACGGCATCGGCCACCGCCACCAGGCCTGGGAACCGGTGTTCGACCGGTTGACCGCCCACCACGAGGTGATCGCGCTCGACCTGCCCGGCTTCGGGAACTCCCCGGTGCCCGACGCCGGCATGCCCGCCGACATGGCCGGCACCGTCGCCGGGATCCTGCCGGTCCTGACCGGGTGGGGGCTGGAGCGCCCGCACGTGGCCGGCTACAGCCTCGGAGGGGCGATCAGCCTGGAACTCGCCGCCACCGGGGCGGTCGCCTCGGCCACCGCCTTCTCCCCCGCCGGCTTCTTCACCCCCGCGGAGCGCCGACGGGCCCTGGCCATCCTCACGATGTTGCGAGCCAACTCGTACCTGCCCACCCCGATCATGCGGGTCGCCCTGCGCTCGGCGTACCTGCGGGCGATGTGCTTCGCGCCGCTGGTGGCCCGTCCGAGGCTGTTGGACGTCGACCGCGCGCTGGGCGACGCGCTCGCCCTACGGCGTGGGCTCGGCTTCAGCGCCGTGGCCAGGGCCGCCCGCGACTACCGCTTCGACGGTCTCCGGCTGGCCGACACGACGGTGCCGGTGACCATCGGCTGGGGTGACTGCGACCGGATCTTCGGCGTACACCAGGCCGAGCGCGCCCGGGCCGGCCTGCCGGCGGCCCGGGTGGTGACGATGCCCGGCTGCGGGCACGTGCCGATGAGTGACGACCCGGATCTGGTCGCCGCGCTCATCCTGGAGACGACCGGTGCCGTGCCCCGCACCGATCGACCGGACCGGGTGGGTCAGGAACATCACTTCACAGAATAAAAACTTGCAGGATCCGCAAGTTGCCTTCTAGCCTCCCCGGGTGACCGATACCGACCAGGCCGCCACCGGGCGTCGTGACCGCAAGAAGCGGCAGACGCGGGCCGCGCTGACCGCCGCCGCGCTGCGGCTGGTCGCCGAACGCGGCCTGGAGCACGTGACGGTGGAGGAGATCAGCGAGGCCGCCGACGTCTCCTCGCGCACCTTCTTCAACTACTTCACCTGCAAGGACGAGGCGCTTACCGACGATCCGGCGCTCGACGGCACGCCGGTCGTGGCGCGGCTGGCCACCGCCCCGCAGGAGGTGCCGGCGTTGCAGGCCGTGCGACTCGCCCTCGACGAGGCGGTCGACACGATGCAGGCCGACCGGGAGTTGTGGCGACTGCGGTTGGCGGTCATCGCCCAGAACCCCGCGCTGCTGCCCCGGCTGATGGCGGGGAACATCGAGACCGAGCGGGCCATGATCACGACCATCGCCGCCCGCCTCGGCGTCGATCCCGACCACGGCCACCCGGCGCTGGTCACCGCTGTGGCCGGCGCGACCTTCCGCACCGCGATGCTGCGCTGGGCCGCCGACGACGACAGCCGGCCCCTGCGCGACTTCGTGGACGAGTCGTTCGCCGCGGTCGCCGCCGGCCTGCCGGATCCACCACACCCGGCCTGACCACCAGTCTCCGCCCCGGTGCACCGGCTCCGGGGCCAGCCACTCCGACAAGACCCCGAAAAGAGAGCGTCAATGACCACAACCGCCCCGCCCGCTGACGTGGCCGATGTCAGCACGCGCATGTCGCGTCGGGAGGTTCTTCAGGCCCTCTCCGGCCTGATGGTCGGCATGTTCGTGTCCATCCTCGCCTCCACGGTGGTGGCGAACGCGCTGCCGCGGATCATCGCCGACCTGAACGGCAGCCAGACCGTCTACACCTGGATCGTCACCAGCGAACTGCTCGCCATGACGGCGACCGTGCCGCTCTGGGGCAAGATGGCCGACCTCTACAGCAAGAAGCTGCTGATCCAGCTGTCGCTGGGGCTGTTCGTGGTGGGTTCACTGATCGCGGGCTTCACGCCGAACGTCGAGGTGCTGCTGATCAGCCGGGTCGTACAGGGCATCGGCGCCGGCGGCATGACGGCGCTGGCCACGATCGTCATGGCGGCGATGATCCCGCCCCGTGAGCTGGGCCGCTACGCCGGCATCTTCGGCGCGGTCTTCGGCGTCGGCACCATCGCCGGTCCGCTGATCGGTGGCCTGCTCGTCGACACGTCCTGGTTGGGCTGGCGGTGGTGCTTCCTGATCGGGGTTCCGTTCACCATCCTGTCCATCGTCCTGCTCCAGCGCACCCTGCACCTGCCGGTCGTCCGTCGCAAGGCAAAGATCGACTGGCTGGGCGCCCTGCTCATCACCACGGGCGTCTCCACGCTGCTGATCTGGTCGTCCCTGGCCGGGAACAAGTTCGACTGGGCCTCCGGTTGGACGGCCCTGATGGTCATCGGCGGTCTGGTTCTGCTGGCGCTGGCCGTGGTCGTCGAGTCGCGGGCGGCGGAGCCGATCGTCCCGCTGAGCATCTTCCGCAACCGCACGGTCTCCCTGGCCACCATCGCCAGCGTGCTGGTCGGTGTCGCGATGTTCGGCGGCACCGTCTTCCTGTCCCAGTACTTCCAGATCTCGCTGGGCAAGTCACCCACCGTCGCGGGCCTGATGAGCCTCCCGATGATCTTCGGTCTGCTCGTCTCGTCGACGGTGGCCGGCCAGCTCATCACGAAGTACGGCCGGTGGAAGGCGTACCTGGTGGCCGGCGCCGCGGTGATGACCGTCGGGATGCTGCTGCTGGGCACCATCGACGCCAACACCAGCGTCGTCGTGCTGTCGATCTACATGGCCGTGCTGGGCGTCGGCGTCGGCATGCTCATGCAGAACCTCGTGCTCGCCGCGCAGAACGACGTGCCGGCCCACGAGCTCGGTGCCACCACCTCCGTGCTGACGTTCTTCCGTAGCATGGGCGGCGCGATCGGGGTCAGCGCCCTCGGCGCGGTCCTGGCGAACCGGGTGACCTCGCTGACGACTGAGCGGCTCGGCCCGGCCGCGGCCGGTGGCGGCTCCGCCGAGGTGCCCGACCTGTCCACCCTGCCCGAGCCGGTGTTGCGCATCGTGCAGGACGTGTACGGCACCGCCACCGCGGACCTGTTCCTGGTCGGCGCCCCGATCGCGCTGATCGCGCTGATCGTCGTGCTGTTCATCAAGGAAAAGCCGCTCCACACCCTCAGCGGGGACGAACGACGCGCACAGGAGGAAGCAGCCGCGAAGGCGGCGACTCACTGAGCTGCGCCTGTGCGAACGGGGGCGGGCCGAGATGGCCCGCCCCCGTCTCTGCGCGCTCCGCCGGCACGCCGTCGTCGCTGGCCACCGGTGCCGTGGCCGCGTTTTTCGGTAACCACAAGCTGCCGACCGGTTGGCACGTAACGTGAGGTACAGCCGGTCAACGGCTGACGCCAGACGTGCGCCGGGCCGCCACTGCGGCGGCGCCGCTCGGCACACTGCCGTGGGTCCGGCGAGATTACCGACCCGGCGGTGATCCGGGTACGCGTGGATTCTGCCCAGTGGGCACTGTGACGGTGCGAGGCTTCGGCCTGCTCTGCGCCACCGTCGGCCCACGCAGCCGCAGGAGGTGCGGACGATGCCCATGCTGTCGGTATTCGATCCTCGGCACACGGTCGCTCCACCGGGATACAGCCGTTGGCTCATCCCGACCGCGGCGCTGGCCGTGCATGTCTGCATCGGGCAGGTCTACGCGACGAGCGTCTACAAGAACTCCCTCATCGCGCACTTCGACGCCAGCCAGACGGCGATCGGGGCGATCTTCAGCATCGCCATCGTCATGCTGGGTTCGTCCGCTGCCGTGGGTGGCCGGTGGGTGGAGCGCAACGGACCGCGCCGGGCGATGTTCGTCTCCGCCTGTTTCTGGGCCGCCGGGTTCCTGATCGGTGCGCTCGGCATCGCGACCAAGCAACTGTGGCTCCTCTACCTCGGGTACGGCGTCGTCGGCGGCATCGGGCTCGGTATCGGCTACATCTCGCCGGTCTCCACGCTGATCAAGTGGTTCCCGGACCGGCCCGGCCTCGCGACCGGCCTGGCCATCATGGGTTTCGGCGGCGGTGCCCTGGTCGCCGGCCCGCTCGCGCGCCAGCTGCTCTCCCTGTACGACCCCGGCTACAACCCTGCCAACCCGGCCGCGGTGGCATCAGGGCACGCCCTGGTGGCACTCTTCGTCACGTTCGCCATCGGATACTTCGTGATCATGATGTTCGGGCCGTTCAACGTCCGCGTACCCGCGCCGGACTGGCGGCCCGCCGGGTTCGACCCCACGCGCGTCGCCAGCAAGCCGCTGGTGACACGGGCGAGCGTGTCCGCGTCGAACGCCGTACGCACCCGTTCGTTCTGGTTGCTGTGGATCGTGCTGTTCTGCAACGTCACCGCGGGCATCGGCATCCTGGAACAGGCCAGCCCGATGATCCAGGACTTCTTCCGGGACAACGGCGTCAGCGCCGTCTCGGTGTCGGCGGCGGCCGGTTTCGTGGGCGTGCTGTCGCTGTTCAACATGGCCGGACGGTTCGTCTGGTCGACGACGTCCGACCTCATCGGCCGCAAGCCCATCTACATGGTCTACCTCGGCGTGGGCATGGTGCTCTACGCGCTGCTGGCCATCGCCGGCCACGCCGCGACGGCGGTCTTCGTGCTGATCGCCGCCGCCATCATCTCGTTCTACGGCGGCGGTTTCGCCACCGCCCCCGCCTACCTGCGGGACCTGTTCGGCACCTTCCAGGTCGGCGCCATCCACGGCCGACTCCTGACCGCCTGGTCGGCGGCGGGCATCGCCGGGCCGCTGATCGTCAACGGCATCCTCGACACGCAGGGCAAGCCCGGCACCCTCACCGCGTCGGCGTACCGGCCCGCGCTGTTCACCATGGTCGGCGTCCTCGCCATCGGCTTCATCGCCAACCTGCTGGTCCGCGCCGTGCCGGAGCGGTTCCACGAGCCCGACCGGGGGCCAACCTCGCCGGTGGCGCGTGCCACGGTGACCGAGCCGGTCGCCCTGGGCCCGGAAAGTCAACCGTCGGTGCCGAAGCAGGTCGGCAACCAGACCGGGCGCCTCTGGCTCTCGTGGCTGCTCGTCACGGCGCTGCTCGGATACGGCATCGTCCAGACCGCCATCACCGCCGCGAAGCTGTTCACCGGCTGACGTCAGCCGCGCCGCTGGTGGCTGGCTGACCGCCGACACGCCCCGGGCCACCTACCTAGCTGGTAGGCGGCCCGGGGCGTTCCGCGCTAACGGCCGGCCGTCGGCCCGTGCTGGTCGAGCCGCTCCCGTTGCGGCAGGACCGTGTACTTCGGATCGCGCGCGGACACCCTGCCGGCCTCGAAGACGCCGAACCGGGTGGCGACGGACGATGCCACGAGGGCCGCGCCGGAGATGGCCGACAGGATTCTGCTGCGCCGGTTGACCAGTGCGGCGACGGTGCCCACCGCGAGCAGCGCGCGCCCCGCCCGAACCAGTCGGCCGCTGCGTCCGTGCGCGTAGGGCTCGCCGGTCACGCCCAGCCGCTCCATCCGGCGACCGCCGACAAGTTCGATGGTCGCGGCGGCCACGGCGAGTCGCCGCAGCGGGGCGGTCTCCGCGGCCGGTGCCGCGATCAGCCCGACCCCGGACGCGGCGGCGAGCGCGCTGCCGGCGAAGACGAACGGCAACGACGGATACGCGTCGTGCCAGGACGGTACGGCGGTGTCGGCGAGCAGCACCCCGGTGTAGGTGGCCAGCGCCGGCGCGGTGGCCGCGGCGGCCAGACCGGCGATGTCACCGACGGGCGGCGCCAGTCGGCGGGCGAGCCCGAGCGCACCGTGCTGTGGAAGCAGCGGCGCAAGCTCGGCGACCGCGGCCACGCCGGCCATCGGTCCGAACGCGGCGAGGATCCAGGTGCCGACCGACATCGGCGAGGTCAGCTTCGCCACCCGGAGCATGTGGTGGAACCGGGCTGGCCGCCCGAGGTCGTGAACCAGGAGGTACGTGCTGGCGGCGACCCCACCGAGGGCCGTCCAGCGGCTCACCGTCCGCAGTCCGGGCCGTCCGGTCAGTTGGGCGCCCGCGCCGATCAGGGCGCTCCCCGCGGCGAGGCCGCCGGTGAACAGGTAACCGGCGATGTCGTGCTTCCACACCGGCGGCTTGAGGACCGGCCGGCCGTAGTAGGAGCTGAAGTCGGCGGGCGGCACGGTCAGCTGTTCGCCGCCGTGGCCACGCCCTCGACCGGCCTGGCGCTGCCTGTCGGGTCGCGTCGTGTCCGTCATGGCCGCCTGCCCAGAAACGCGACCGCGGTGGCGGCAGCCATCGTCATCGCCGCGAGCCCGGCGCGTTTCCACATGGCCGGCAGGTCGCGGGTGGTCACGACCGGGTCCGGTGGCAGCCCGTACACCTCCGGCTCGTCCAACAACAGGAAGAACGCCCCGTCACCACCCACCCCGTCGTCCGGGTCGTGCCCGTACAACCGCGCCTCGGGCACCCCCCGCTCATGCAGCGTCGCCACCCGCGCCGCCGCCCGCTCCCGCAACTCCTCCAACTCCCCGTACTGGATCGACTCCGTCGGACACGCCTGCGCACACGCCGGAGTCATCCCCACACCCAACCGGTCGTAACACAACGTGCACTTCCACGCCCGACCGTCATCCTTACGCTGATCGATCACCCCGTACGGGCAGGCGGAAATGCAGTAACCACACCCGTTGCAGATGTCCTCCTGCACCACCACCGTGCCGAACTCCGTCCGGAACAACGAACCCGTCGGACAGACATCCAGACACGCCGCATGCGTGCAGTGCTTGCACACATCCGACATCATCAGCCACCGAAAATCCGTACGCCCCTCCGCACCGCTGCCCCGACCCGGCGGGTGCGCACCCGGCATCCCGAGGAACTCCGACCCACCCGACATCCGGGCCGCCGCTCCCGGCGAGCCGCTCGGCAGACCCGGGTACGTTCCGGTGTCGGTGCTGGTGTGCGCCGCGACCTCCGCCGTCGCCGGGCTGACCGGCGGCCCGTCCGGAGTGTCGAGGAACGCCGGTGTCGCCCAACCGGCCGGGCGAGGCTGCTCGACGAACGCGACGTGCCGCCACGAGTTCGCGGTCAGCGCCCCGGTGTTGTCGTACGACATGCCCAGCAGGTCCCGGCCGCTCTCCGGGACGAGGTTCCATTCCTTGCAGGCCACCTCGCAGGCCTTGCAGCCGATGCAGACGCTGGTGTCGGTGAAGAACCCCATCCGCGGCGGGGCGTCGACGTAGCCGGCGTCGGGTGCCGGGTCGAGTGGGCCGTACAGGCTGTTGGCATGGGGCATCGTCAGACCTCCGGGTCGCGGCCGCTGTCGGCGACGTCGGTCGTGACCTGCGGTGGATAGTGCGGGCCGAGATCCCCGGACCGTCGCTGGTAGTCGGCGACGAGGTCCAGCAACTCCTGGCCCCGCGGTCGTCGACCAGGCCGGACGTCGCAGGTGCCGACCTTGCTCTCCTGGATCAGGACGTTGGGATCGAGGCTGATGCCGAACAGGTCGTTGGCCGAGTCACCGGTCACCAGACCCTCGAACCCGAAGTGGTACGGCAGCCACACCTGGTGGATGATCCGACCGTCCACCCGCAGGGGCGTGAGCCGGTCCGTCACCAGCACCTTCGCCTCGACGGCCGCGCGCGTGGTGATCAGGTGGGCCCAGCCCAGGTGGTTCAGCCCGACCTCGGCGGCCAACTCGGGGGACACCTCGACGAACATCTCCGGTTGCAGTTCGGCCAGCGGGCGGACCATCCGGCTCATCCCGCCGGCGGTGTGGTGCTCGGTGAGCCGGCTGACCGTGAACACGTACGGGAAGACCTGACTGTGCTCCTCCGGCGGGCTCGGATTGAGCGTGTTGATCGGATGGGTGTAGACCTTGCGGGTCGGGTTGGCCTGTTGCCGGTACAGCGGGTTGCGCACCGGCGACTCGACCGGCTCGTAGTGCGTGGGCATCGGCCCGTCGAGCACGCCGGTGGGCGCGTACAGCCAGCCCTTGCCGTCGCCCTGAAGGACGAACGGGTCGTCGCCGGCGAGCCCCGCCACGCCCGAGGAGTCCGCGGGCGGCCGGTACGACGGTGGCTTGGTCTTCTCGAAGTCCGGCACGTCGTAGCCGGTCCACTCGCCCTTGTCCGGGTCCCACCAGACGTACCTCTTGCGCTCGCTCCACGGATTACCGTCCGGGTCCGCGGACGCGCGGTTGTAGAGGATCCGTCGGTTCGCCGGCCAGGCCCAACCCCACTCGGCGGCCACCCAGTCCTGCTCGTGCCGGGACTTGCGCCGCGCGGCCTGGTTCACCCCGTCGGCGTACACCCCCGTGTAGATCCAGCAGCCGCCGGCGGTGGAGCCGTCGTCCTTCATCTCGGTGAACGTCGACAACGGCCGGCCGCTGGCCACCTCGTAGCCGTTGATCTCGTACAGCACCGCCTCGGCGCTCGGCTCGGCGTTCGGGCCGTGCGTCGGGTAGTTCCAGTTCAGGTCGAGCAGTGCCCGGTCGCGGGGTCGGGTCGACGTGGCCAACCGTTCCCGGATGATGCGCCCGAGGTGGTAGAAGAACCACAGCTCGGAACGGGCGTCGCCTGGTGGCTCGACGGCCTTCTCCCGCCACTGCAACAGCCGCTGCGTCTGGGTGAAACTGCCCTCCTTCTCCACGTGCGAGGCGGCGGGCAGGAAGAACACCTCCGTACGGCACTCCTCGGGCACGATCTCGCCGGTCTCGATCTCCGGCGCGTGCTGCCAGAACGTGGCGCTCTCGATCTCGAACAGGTCCCGGACCACCAGCCAGTCCAGGTTGGCCATGCCGAGCCGTTGGGCCCGCCCGTGCGCCGAGCCGACCGCCGGGTTCTGCCCGAGCAGGAAGTACCCCTTGATCTTCCCGTCGATCATGTCCAGCACCTGCTGGTATGTGCCGTGATCGCCGGTCATCCGCGGCATGTAGCCGTAGCAGTAGTCGTTCTCGGCGGTGGCCGCGTCCCCCCAGTACGCCTTGAGGAGGTTCACCCCGTAGGTGCGGGCGTTGCCCCAGAAGCCCTTCTGCCCCGGATGCCGGATGCTGTCCACCCAGTCGTCCAGGGTCGGGTGGTCGGAGTGGTGCGGCATCGGCAGATAGCCGGGCAGCAGATTGAACAGGGTCGGAATGTCGGTGGAGCCCTGGATGCTGGCGTGCCCGCGCAACGCCATGACTCCACCGCCCGGGCGACCCACGTTGCCGAGCAGCAGCTGGATGATCGCCCCGGTACGGATGTACTGCACCCCGACGCTGTGCTGCGTCCAGCCCACCGAGTAGACGAGCATGCCGGTGCGCTCCCGGCCGGAGTTCCGCGTCCAGGCCTCGGCCAGCTCCAGGAACTTCTCCTGCGAGATGCCGCAGACCCGCTCGACCATCTCCGGTGTGTAGCGCGCATAGTGCCGCTTGAGGATCTGGTAGACGCAGCGCGGATGCTGCAACGTCTCGTCCCGTTCGGTCTGCCCGTTCACCGGCGCGCCGTGTGACTCGTGCTCCAGCCCGGCGGCGGTTTCCCGCTGTGTCTCGGTGTCCCGGGTCGCGGCGTTCTGGCCGTTCCCCGCGTACCGCCAGCTCTTCTGGTCGTAGCTGGCGTTCTCCTCCTTGAAGCCGGAGAAGAGGCCGTGCATGTCCTCGGTGTCGCGGTACTCCTCGGTCACGATCGTGGCGGCGTTCGTGTAGGAGATCACGTACTCCCGGAAGTCGAGTTCGTTCTCCAGGATGTAGCGCACCACCCCGCCCAGCAGCGCGATGTCGGTGCCCGCCCGGATCGGCAGGTACCCGTCAGCCAGCGCGCTCGTGCGGGTGAACCGGGGGTCGACGTGGAAGACCTTCGCGCCACGGCGCTTGGCCTCCATCACCCACTGGAAGCCCACCGGGTGCGCCTCGGCCATGTTCGAGCCCTGGATGACGATGACGTCGGAGTTGGCCAGGTCCTGCTGGAACTGGGTGGCGCCGCCGCGACCGAAGCTGGTCCCCAGACCGGGGACGGTGGCGGAGTGTCAAATACGGGCCTGGTTCTCGATCTGGAGCGCCCCCATCGCGGTGAACAACTTCTTGATGAGGTAGTTCTCCTCGTTGTCCAGCGTCGCCCCGCCCAGGCTGGAGATACCCAGCGTCCGGTTGAGCGGTCGGCCCTCGGCGTCGACGTCCTCCCACGTCTCGTCCCGGGCCGCCAACACCCGATCGGCGATCATGTTCATCGCCGTGTCGAGGTCCAGGTCCTCCCACTCGGTGCCGTACGGCCGGCGGTAGCGGACCGTGGTCTGCCGCAACGGGCTGGTCACCAGGCTCTTGCTGGCCGCGCCCTTCGGGCAGAGCCGACCCCGCGAGATCGGGCTGTCCGGGTCGCCTTCGATCTGGCTGACCTGCCCGTCCTTGACGTACACCCGCTGGGCGCAGCCGACGGCGCAGTAGGGACAGACGGACTTGGCCACCGAATCGGCGGTGTCGGTGCGGGCGGTGAGCGACAGTGAGCCCGCGGACTTGGACGCGGCGCCCCGGCCGAGCGGGTCCGTGCCGGTCAGCTGGCGATAGACCGGCCAGCCTTCGAACCAGCTGCGCACCCCCATCGCCGCACCTTCCCGACTAATCACACCAAATATGAACAGCCTGACACTAGACGAGGTGCCAGCCCGGTCGCAGCGAGATCAGCAGAGACAGGCCTCCCCCGGCCCTTTTCGCACAGGCCGGGAAAGGCATGGTGTATGGAACCGGCGAGGACATGGCGTCAGCGCGCGGGCCGGCGATCCCACAACACCAGGCCGGCGAGCAGCATCGCGACGCCCACACCGATCATTCCCCACCCCACCGCCGTGCGCGCGCCGGCGTCCAGGTGGCCCGCCACGATCCACCCGCCGTCGATCCCGAACGCCAGCGGCATCACCCCCTGCGGGATCAGCGGGATCCACCCCACCGTCAGCAACCCCAGCGCCCACGCGGTCGCCGTGTTCTCCCGATACCACTGCACGTTCCATGTCAGCGGGATCACCGTCTCCGGGGGCCGGCTCCGCTGACCGGCCGCGGCGAGCACCTCGGGGCCGCGCCGGGCGAGGCGGTCGTCGGCCAGCCACACGCCGCCCCACCAGACGGCAGCGCCGCACAACAGCCCGACCAGCGGCAGAAGCGGCGCCGCCTCCGGCGGGCCCCAGACCGCCAGCGCGAGCACCGGCGCCGCGGCGAGCAGCCCACCAGCGGTGGCAACCAGCACGCTGACGATGTCGGTCGGGTTGTCGGCCGAGGTGGGATGCCGTGGGTCGGCCACCGGGCGCACCCGCAGCAGCGACACCCACACCGGCACCGACGCGCCCGCGCCGAGCAGAGCCGGCAGGGTGGAGAGCGCGGTCAGCGCGTCGACCCGGGGCGCGAGGATGACGCCGGCGACGGTCAGCAGCACCCCGATCGGGGTGACCACAAGCAACCACGCCAAGGCCCGACCCCGGACCTCGGCACGTTCGCCGCCCGGCGCGGTGAGCGGCAGCCACAGTGCGGTGCCGTCCAGTCCGACCAGCCCCGCCGACATCGCCGCCGCGCCGAGCACGGCGAGCGGTCCGGCCCACGGCAGCAGCAGATCCACGTCGGACAACAGCGGAAGGCCGGCGAGCAGCGCCCCGTACACCACCGCGAACGCCAGATACTGCAGGCGCAGCGGATGCCGCATCCAGGCACGGGCCTCGCGGCCCGTAACCGCCCGCGTCGCCGCCGGCACCCACCCCAGCCGCTCGCGCCTGGCTCCGACCGGTGACGCCGCCGTGGTCGCACGCGGCCGGAACGGCACGCCGGCGATGAGCACCCGTCGGACGAGCATGATGTACGCGGCGGCGCAGAGCGCCACGATGCCCACCAGGGCCGCCATCCTCCGCACCCCTTGCCCGGTCGGCCCTGTCGCGGCGGTGATCGGCCAACCGCTCGGCACGTACGCCATGGCCCGGACCACTCCCTCGGGCGCTGCCGTGAGCAGGACCGACACCCACGGGAAGACCGCCCAGAGCGACCCGGCGACTCCCATCGCCGTACCGGTGAAGATGCCAGTGAGCAGCGCCCCGACCGGACCGCCGGCGTGGCCGACGACCTCCAGTGCGATGGCCGAGCCGATCAGCCCGAGCAGCCAGAGCAGCACCGCACCGGAGGCGGTGACGAGGACCGCGACAGTGCCGTGCCGAGCGGCGTGCACCGGCAGCGCGGCGAGCGCCACCAGCGAGACGGCCGGACCGATGCCGATCGCCGACGCGGCGAGCAGACCGATCGCGGCCGGGACGCCGCCGATCGGCTCCAACCGCAGGTGGGCCGGACGGACCCGGCCGCGCCCACCGCCGAGCAGCAGCGGCAACACGATCCAGCCGAGAACCCACGCCCCGGCGAGCAGACCGAGGGTGTGCTGGTCGCCGCGGAGCGCGTACCAGATCAGCCAGGCCGCCGCGAGCAGTCCGACCAGACCGGCCACCGCGGGTCCTGGATGCTCGCGCAGCGAGCGACGCAGCATTGTCGCCCGCATCCGGGCCGGTACCGCGACCGCGCTTAGGGTGCCGGCCGGCGGACCGGCGGTGGCGGGTGCCGCGCTCATCGTGCCCCGGTCAGCCAGTCCAGACCGGCGCTGCCGGAGGCCTCGGCGCCGACCAGCTCGACGAACCGGTCCTCGAGGCTGCTGCCGGCGGCGACCTCGGCGACCGGTCCGGCGGCGACCACCCGGCCCTGATGGATCACGGTCACCTCGTCGCACATCTGCTCCACCAGCAGCATCGAGTGGGTGGACAGCACGCAGGTGCCGCCGCCGGCCACGAACCGGCGCAGCACACGGCGAATGGTGGCCGCGGAGACCGGGTCGACCGCCTCGAACGGTTCGTCGAGCACGAGCAGCCGGGGCGCGTGCAGCAGCGCCTGGGCGAGACCGAGCTTCTTGCGAGTGCCGGTGGAGCAGTCGGCGAGTGGTGTGCCGGCCCCCTTGGCCAGACCGAGCACCTCGATCAGTTCGGCGGCACGGTCGGTGGCCGCGGCCCGACGCAGCCCGCGCAGGCCGCCGGTGTAGCGCAGCAGTTCGGCGCCGGTGAGGCGTTCCGGGAAGTCGAGGCCGTCGGGCAGCACGCCGGTCAGCGCGCGGGTCAGGCCGCGGTCGCGCAGCGCGTCGTGGCCGAGGATCCGGATCTCCCCGGAGTCCGGGGTGAGCAACCCGACCGCCATCCCGATGGTGGTGGACTTGCCGGCGCCGTTGGGCCCGACGATGCCGTGAAACGTGCCGGTGTGGACGGTCAGATCGATGCCGTCCACCGCGCGATGCGCCGCGAAGGTCTTGACCAGGCTGCGGATCTCGAGTGCCGGGGGGATCACGCGCCGAGCATAGGTGACCCTGCGCGGCCTCGTGGCCCGCTGATCACCGGTCGCCGGCCCTGCGCGTGACGATCCAGTTCGGTCAGGTGTGGTGGATCGGGGTCGCCAGGTCGCTGAGCGGGCGACCCGACCCACCCCAGGTCTGGGCGGTGATCTCGGCGGCGATCGCCACGGCGGTCTCCTCCGGTGTCCGCGCGCCCAGGTCCAGCCCGATCGGCGAGCAGAGCCGGGCCAGCGCGGTCTCGCTCACGCCCGCCTCGCGCAGCCGGCGCATCCGGTCGTCGTGTGCGCGACGGCTGCCCATCGCGCCGATGTAGCGGGCCGGTGTGCGGAGGGCGACCTGAAGCAGCGGCACGTCGAACTTGGGGTCGTGGGTCAGGACGCAGAGCACCGTGCGGTCGTCGACCGTCGTCGACTCCAGGTACTTGTGCGGCCACTGGACGACCAGGTCGTCGGCGTCGGGGAACCGCGCGCGGGTGGCGAACACGGGACGGGCGTCGCAGACCGTGACGTGGTAACCGAGGAACGTGCCGATCCGGGCCATCGCGGCGGCGAAGTCGATCGCACCGAAAATAATCATCCGGGGTGGCGGCACGTACGACTGGACGAACACGGACACCTCGTCGAGTCGCTCCTCCCCCTGGCGGCCGAGGTGGACCATGCCCGTGGCGCCGAGGGCGAGCATGCCGGCGGCCTGCCGGGCCACCGCGTCATTCAGGTTGGCCGCGCCGAGGGTGCCCGCGACCCGGTCCGGCCAGATCACCAACTGCGCGTTCTCGACCGAGGCCGTGGCGACCGGCCGGCCGTCCCGGATCGCCGCGAGCACCTCGTCGGACCCGGTCATTGCGACGTCCGGCTGGACCAGCACCTCGATCGTGCCGCCGCAGGTCAGGCCGACATCGAACGCGTCGTCGTCGCTGACGCCGTAGGTCTGGGTGCGGGCCCGGCCGGTCTCGACCGCCGTCCGGCAGAGCTCGTAGACGGCGCCCTCGACGCACCCGCCCGAGATGCTGCCCAGGACCTCGCCGCCGGCGGAGACCGCCATGGCCGCGCCTGGCCGCCGGGGCGCCGACTGCCAGGTCCGGACGACGGTCGCGACGGCGAATGGAAGGCCGGCGGCGCGCCAGCCGGTCAGTCCGTCGACGATGTCCCGCATGGCCGCACGATCCGCGAGCGCGGGCGGCACCGTCAACGGCGACCTAAGCAGTTGCTTAGGTCGCCGTTGACTTCGGCCGGCGTCCGGATCAGATTTTCCGGGACCACGGAGGTGCGACATGCAGGTGCCGGCACCGTTCGAGTACGAGCGAGCCACCAGTGTGGACCATGCCATCGGCCTGCTGGAGCGGCTGGGCAGCACCGCCCGGCTGATCGCCGGAGGGCACAGCCTGCTGCCGATGATGAAGCTCCGGCTGGCCAACTTCGACTACCTCATCGACATCAACGATCTGCACGGCGAGCTCGGCTACATCGAGACAGGTCCGGACGAGGTACGGATCGGCGCGCTCACCCGACATCGGGAGCTGCTCGAGTCCACCCAACTCGCCGCGGCGTTCCCCATCTTCGCCGACGCCGAGCGGGTGATCGCGGACCCGGTGGTGCGTAACCGGGGCACGCTGGGCGGCTCGCTCTGCCAGGCCGACCCGTCCGAGGACCTCTCGGCGGTCTGCACCACCCTGGACGCGAGGTGCGTGATTCGCGGCCCGGGCGGCGCCGAACGGGTCGTGTCGATGGAGGAGTTCCACGTCGGGCCGTACGAGACGGCGGTCGCGGACGGCGAGATGCTCATCGAGGTGCGGCTGCCGGTGCGGCCCGGATGCGGCAGCGCGTACGAGAAGGTCGAGCGCCGGGCCGGCGACTGGGCGGTGGTGTCGGCCGGCGCGGCGGTGTGGCTCGACGGCGGCACGATCGTCGACGCCCGGGTCGGGCTCGCGGCGGTCGGCCCGAACACGACCGGCATCCCGGAGATCTCGGCGGCGCTGCGCGGGCGGGAGCCCTCTGAGAGCCTGTTCGAGCAGGCCGGCGCGATCGCCGCGGCCAGCTGCGATCCGGTGACCGACCAGCGCGGCAGCGTCGACTACAAGCGGCATCTGGCCGCCGAGCTGACCAGACGGACCCTGCGCCGGGCCGTCGAGCGGGCGAGGAGCTGAGCATGCAGGTCACGATGACCGTCAACGACGTCGAGGTCACCCGGGAGATCGAGGCCCGGCTGCTGCTGGTGCACTTCCTGCGGGACGTGCTGGGCCTGACCGGCACACACTGGGGCTGCGACACCAGCAACTGCGGCACCTGCGTGGTCTGGCTGGACGGCGAGCCGGTGAAGTCGTGCACGGTGCTCGCCGCGATGGCCGGCGGCCATCAGGTGCGTACCGTCGAGGGCCTCGCCAAGGGCGCCCAGCTCGACCCGGTCCAGGAGGGCTTCATGCAGTGCCACGGCCTGCAGTGCGGCTTCTGCACGCCGGGAATGATGATGACCGCCCGAGCGCTGCTCGACCGGAACCCGGATCCGAGTGAGACGGAGATCCGGGAGGCGATCTCGGGTCAGATCTGCCGGTGCACGGGTTACGCCACCATCGTGCGGTCGGTGCGATGGGCCGCCGTGGCCGAGGCGGAGGCCGCCGCCCGGGTCGCCGAGACCACCGAATCGAGCGAGGCCGGCGAGATCGCCGACGCCGGCCAGACTGCGGGGGCCGTCGCATGACCACCGTGCACGAGCGCGCGGACACGTTCCACGACAACGACCAGAAACCCGTCGGGTACGGCCGGATGCTCCGCAAGGAGGACCCGCGGTTCCTGCGCGGTCGCGGCCGGTACGTCGACGACGTCCAACTACCCGGCATGCTGCACCTGGCCATCCTCCGGGCTCCGGTGGCGCACGCCCGGATCGTCAGCATCGACACGAGCGCCGCCGAGGCGTCGCCCGGGGTCCGGGCGGTGGTGACCGGGGCGATGCTGGCGCAGCAGGGCCTGGCCTGGATGCCGACCCTCTCCAACGACGTGCAGGCCGTGCTCGCCACCGACAAGGTGCGCTTCCAGGGCCAGGAGGTCGCGTTCGTCGTCGCCGACGACCGGTACGCGGCGCGCGACGCGTTGGAGTTGATCGACGTCGAGTACGACGCCCTCGATCCGGTGATCGACGCCCGCCGTGCGTTGGCGCCGGACGCTCCGCTCATCCGCGACGACCTTGAGGGAAAGACGAACAACCACTGCTTCGACTGGGAGACCGGCGACGAGGCGGCCACCGAGGCGGTGTTCGCGCGCGCCGACGTCGTGGTCAGCCAGGATCTCGTCTACCCCCGGGTGCACCCGGCGCCGATGGAGACCTGCGGGGCGGTCGCCGACTTCGACGCCGTCGACGGCAAGCTGCGGCTCTGGTCCACCACCCAGGCGCCGCACGCGCACCGCACCCTCTACGCCATCGTGGCCGGCATCCCGGAACACAAGATCCAGGTGATCGCGCCGGACATCGGCGGCGGGTTCGGCAACAAGGTGCCGATCTACCCCGGATACGTCTGCGCGATCGTCGCCTCGATCGTCACGGGCAAACCGGTGAAGTGGATGGAGGACCGGTCGGAGAACCTGATCAGCACGGGCTTCGCCCGCGACTACATCATGCGTGGTGAGATCGCGGCGACCCGGGACGGCCGGATCCTCGGCATCCGTACCAACGTGCTGGCCGACCACGGCGCGTTCAACGGCACCGCCGCGCCGGTGAAGTACCCGGCCGGCTTCTTCGGGGTCTTCACCGGCAGCTACGACATCGAGGCCGCCTACTGCCGGATGACGGCGGTCTACACCAACAAGGCGCCCGGCGGGGTCGCGTACGCCTGCTCGTTCCGGATCACCGAGGCGGTCTACCTGGTCGAGCGGATCGTCGACTGTCTCGCCGACGAGCTGGGCATGGACCCGGCCGAACTGCGGCTGAAGAACTTCATTCAGCCGGAGCAGTTCCCGTATACGACGAAGACCGGCTGGGTGTACGACTCCGGCAACTACGAGCCGACCATGCGGCTGGCGATGGACATGGCCGGCTACGCCGAGCTGCGCCGCGAGCAGGAGGAGAAGCGCGCCCGCGGCGAGCTGATGGGCATCGGCATCGCGTTCTTCACCGAGGCGGTCGGCGCCGGACCCCGTAAGAACATGGACATTCTCGGGCTGGGCATGGCGGACGGCTGCGAGCTGCGCGTCCACCCGACCGGCAAGGCCGTGGTACGCCTCAGCGTGCAGTCCCAGGGCCAGGGGCACGAGACCACGTTCGCGCAGATCGTCGCCGAGGAGATCGGGATCCCGCCGGCCGACATCGAGGTGCTGCACGGCGACACCGACAACACCCCGTTCGGCCTCGGCACGTACGGCAGCCGCTCGACGCCCGTGTCGGGCGCGGCGGCCGCCCTGGTGGCCCGCAAGGTGCGCGACAAGGCCCGGATCATCGCCTCGGGCATGCTCGAGGTCTCGGTGGCGGACCTGGAGTGGGAGAAGGGCGCGTTCCACGTCAAGGGCGACCCGGGCACGTCGGTCACGATCCAGGACATCGCCATGCGCGCGCACGGCGCGGGTGACCTGCCCGAGGGCATCGAGGGCGGGCTGGAGGCGCAGATCTGCTACAACCCGTCGAACCTCACGTACCCGCACGGCGCGTACATCTGCGTGGTGGACATCGATCCCGGCACCGCGCAGGTGAAGGTGCGGCGGTTCATCGCGGTCGACGACTGCGGCACCCGGATCAACCCGATGATCATCGAGGGGCAGGTGCACGGCGGGCTGACCGACGGGGTCGGCATGGCGCTGATGGAGATGATCGCGTTCGACGAGGACGGCAACTGCCTCGGCGCGTCGCTGATGGACTACCTGATCCCCACGTCACTCGAGGTGCCCGACTGGGAGACCGGCTTCACCGTCACCCCGTCGCCGCACCACCCGATCGGCGCGAAGGGCGTCGGCGAGTCGGCGACGGTCGGTTCTCCGCCGGCGATCGTCAACGCGGTCGTGGACGCCCTCAAGCCCTTCGGCGTACGGCACGCCGACATGCCGCTGACGCCGTCGCGGGTCTGGGACGCCATGCGCGGCCAGGCCCGGCCGCCGATCTGAGGGGCGGGGATGACCACGATCGCGGAACGTGCCCGGGAGCTGACCACCTCCCGGGAGCCGTTCGTGCACGCCACCGTGGTCCGCGCGCAGGAGCCGACGTCGGCCCGGCCGGGCGACGCCGCGGTGATCCGGGCGGACGGCTCGATCGAGGGCTTCGTGGGCGGGGTGTGCGCCGAGAGTTCGGTGCGGGCCGCCGCGCTCGACGCCCTGCGCGACGGTGACGCCCTGCTGCTGCGGGTGCTGCCGGACGGCGCGGAGCCGTTTCCGGAGACGCCGGGGGCACGGGTGGTGGTGAACCCGTGCCACTCCGGCGGCGCCGTCGAGGTCTTCCTCCGACCGATGCTGCCGGCGCCGATGCTGCGGGTGGTGGGTGACACGCCGATCGCCGCCGCGGTGGCGACGCTGGCGGCCTTCCTGGACTTCGACGTCGTCACGTCGGACGACCGGCCCGGCTGCACCGCCGTCGTGGTGGCCGGACTGGGCCGCGGCGAGCAGGACGCGATCCGGGCCGCGCTGGACGCCGGCGTGGGGTTCGTCGCGCTGGTCGCCAGCGCCAGACGCGGCAAGGTCGTGCTCGACGAGCTGGGGTTGACCGACGTCGAACGGACCCGCGTCCACTCCCCCGCCGGGCTGGACATCGGCGCGCGTACGCCGCAGGAGATCGCGCTGTCCATCATGTCCGAGGTGGTCCGGGCGATCCGGGTGGACGGGCTGAGCCCGTCGTCGGGCGCGCCGGCCGCGCGGCCACCGCAGGCCGTCGACCCGGTGTGCGGGATGACCGTGCTGGTCGGGCCGGAAACGCCGTACGCGCGGGTCGACGGGCAGGACGTCTGGTTCTGCTGCGCCGGCTGCCTCGCGCGTTTCACGGCGGCGTAGCCCGTGTTCACGACCGGACTGGTGCTCGCCGCGGGGGCGTCGGTTCGTCTCGGCGAGGCTAAGCAGTTGCTTCCGTACCGGGGACGGACGCTGCTCGACGCGACCCTTGAGCTGGCCCGCTCGTGCGGCTTCGACCAACTGCTCGTGACCCTCGGCGGCGCGGCGAGCGGAATCCGCGACCGGGTGGACCTCACCGGGTGCCAGGTCGTCGAGAATCCGGCGTTCAGCAGCGGCTGCGGGTCGTCGGTCAGCACGGCCGCCCGGGCGGTGGACCCGCGCGCCGACGCGCTCGTGCTGCTGCTCGGCGACCAGCCCGGGGTACGCGCGGCCGACGTCCACCGGGTCGCCACGGCGACCACCCCGCTGGCCGTGTGCCGGTACGCCGACGGCCTGGGCCATCCGTTCCGCTTCGGCCGCGAGGTCCTTCCCGAGCTGTACGACCTGCACGGCGACAAGGCCGTGTGGAAGCTGCTGCACTCCGGCCGCCACCCGGTGACCGAGGTGCCCGTCGACGGGCCGGTGCCGATCGACGTGGACACCCGCGCGGACTACGAGCGGCTGCTGGCGGGAGAGCCGTGAAGGACGCGCTGACCGTCCGGCACCGCCTCGACGCCGTCGACTACCTGGTCGACGACGGCATGGCGATGGCCCTGTTCCTGGCGTTGCGGCTCGGCCGGCCGCTGCTGCTGGAGGGCGAACCCGGAGTCGGCAAGACCGCCGCCGCGAAGGCGCTGGCGAGGGCGTTGGAGACGCCGCTGATCCGGCTGCAGTGCTACGAGGGGCTGACCGCCGGCGAGGCGCTCTACGAGTGGAACTACCAGCGGCAACTGCTGGCGATCCGGCTCGCCGAGGCGCAGCGGACCCGGCTCACCGACGCTGACCTGTTCAGCGCCGAGTTCCTCCAGGAACGGCCGATCCTGCGGGCCGTACGCCACCAGGGACCGGTCCCGCCGGTGCTGCTGATCGACGAGATCGACCGCGCCGACGACGAGTTCGAGGCGCTGCTGTTCGAGTTCCTCGGCGAGGCCGGGGTGACGATCCCCGAACTCGGTACGTTCACCGCCCGTACGCCGCCCGTCGTGGTGCTCACGTCCAACCGCAGCCGGGAACTGCACGACGCGCTGCGTCGCCGCTGCCTGTACCACTGGATCGACTTTCCCGAACCCCACCGGGCCGTGGAGATCGTCCGCCGGGCCGTCCCCGACGCGACCCTGCCGCTGATCCGTACGGCGGTCCAGTTCATCGGCGGCGTGCGGGGCCTCGGGTTGGAGAAGGCGCCGGGGATGGCGGAGACCATCGACTGGGTCGCCGCACTGTCGGTGCTGGGCGCCGCCGACCTGGCCACCGCCGAGGTCGCACGGACCATCGGCACCATCGCCAAGACCGCCGACGACCGCGCCGTCGTCGCCGCCGCGCTCGGCAGCCACCAGGAGAGTCAGGTATGAAGATCAGCAACGAGTTCGCGGTCGCCGTTCCGGTCGAGCGGGCCTGGGCCGTGCTCACCGACCTCGAAGGGATCGCGCCGTGCCTGCCGGGCGCGCAACTGACCGGCGTCGACGGTGACGTCTATCGGGGCAGGGTGAAGGTGAAGGTCGGTCCGGTCATCTCGGAGTTCGCGGGCACCGCGCAGTTCGTCGAGAAGGACGACGCGGCGTACCGCGGGGTGATCGACGCGAAGGGCCGTGACGCCCGGTCGACGGGGAACGCCTCCGCGCTGGTCACCGCCCACCTTCGACCGGACGGCGACCGGACGCTGGTCAGCGTGGACACCGACCTGAAGATCTCGGGGAAGCTGGCCCAGTTCGGCAGCGGCATGATCAAGGAGGTGTCGGGCAAGCTGCTGGCCCAGTTCGTCACCAACCTGGAGGCCAGGCTGGCCGCCGAGCAGGCGCCCCCGGCCGCCGGGGCGGCCGCGTCGGTGCCCGCCGCCCGGTCCGAGGCCGGGCCCGTCCGGGCCGCGTCCGCCACGCAGCCCGAACCCGGGCTCGACCCGGCCGCGTCCGCCGCCGCGGTCGCGACCACGCCCGCCACCGCCGCTGTCGCGCCCTCTCCGGTCGAGTCGCCGCCGCGCACCTCGTCGCCCGCCGAGTCGCCGCCCACTCCGTCGCCCGCCGGGTCGGCGCTCACCGAACCGCCTGGCATCGGGCCGTTGGCCACCGAGGCCGTGCCCACCGGGCCCGCGGCCACCGGCACGCGCACCACGCCGGACGCCGAGCCGGAGGCGCTCGACCTGCTCAGCATCGCCGGCGGGTCGATCACCAAGCGGCTCGTTCCGGTGATCGTCGGCCTCGTCGCGGTCGGCGCGGTGATCGCCTGGCTGGTCGCGCGCCGGTGAGTCCGGCGATGCTGCGGGGGGTCGACCGGGCCGCGTTCGCGGTGGCGTTCGCCGGGCGGCTGCGGCACGCCGGCGTCCCGACCGGGCTCACCGACATCGACGACTTCGTCCGGGCACTCGACGCCAGCCCACCCGACTCGCTGTCCACGCTCTACTGGACCGCCCGGATCAGCCTGGTTCGACGGCACGCCGACCTCGGCGCGTTCGACCGCGTCTTCGCGGTTGTCTTCGGGGACCCGCCCCCGCTGCCACCACCGCACCGAACCGCGGTCCCGACGGGAAACCGCGACGACGTACACGTGCCGGTGCCCACCAGCACGGCCGACGATGGTCCGGGCGGCGGGCTGCCCTGGGCGACGTTGCCGCCGGCCGTCGCCCAGACGCCGGAGTCCGACACCGCTCTGCGGCTGCCCGAGCGGCAGCCCAGCGCCCTCGCCGGGGTCGCCGAGAAACCCTTCGACGAACTCGACCCCGCACAGGTCACGCTGCTCGGCGACGCCCTGCGCACAGCCGTCGCCGGCTGGCCGACCCGCCGCGCCAGGCGGCACGCCGTCAGCCCGACCGGACGGCGGATCGCGCTGCGGCCCACGATCACCCGGGCCCGCCGTACCGGATGGGAGCCCGTCGAGATCGTCCGCGAACGGCCGGTACGGCGACCGCGCCGGGTCGTGCTGCTCTGCGACGTCAGCGAGTCGATGCGGGCGCAGGCGACCGCGTACCTGCACCTGATGCGGGCGTTCGCGGTCGTCGCCGAGGCGGAGGCGTTCGCGTTCGCGACGACGCTGACCCGGCTCACGGTGGTGCTGCGGCACACCTCGGCCGCCGAGGCGGTCGCGCGGGCCAGCGCGGCCGTGACCGACCGGTACGGCGGCACCCGGATCGCCACGAACCTGCGCACCCTGCTCGGCGGCCAGCACGCGGACACCGTCCGAGGCGCCGTGCTGGTGATCGGCTCGGACGGCTGGGACAGCGACCCGCCCGACGAGTTGGCCGCCGTGATGGCCCGGCTGCGCCGCCGCGCGTACCGGATCGTCTGGTTGAACCCACGCGCCGGCGCCCCCGGCTTCGCCCCTCGGGCGGCCGGCATGGCCGCCGCGCTCCCCTACTGCGACCGGCTGTTGCCGGCCGGGACGTTCCACGACCTGCTGCTCGCCGCCCGTCAGCTCCAGAGCGTCACGTGCACCGACGGCTTGAAGTGACCGATGCTGACGCCCGCGCCGCGCATCATCGCCTGAATCGCCCGAGGTGTCGACGAGAATCGGGCCAGTTCGGCGGCGGCCGACAGCGGGCCCGGACCGGCGAGGACCTGCGAGTGCCACACCGCCTCGACGGTCGCGTGCGGTCCCACCACCTGCTGGAGCTGGCCCTCGCGGAGGTCCGGCGCGACGGTGAACGCGAGCGCCGGCGAGACGCCCCGGCCCCGCTTCGCCTCCCCCAGCGCCGCAGCGTGGCTCTGGAAGATCTGCTGCCGGTCGTCGGGCACGGCCAGCCGGCGCAGCATCACCGGAACGGCGCCCAGGTCGGTGGCCGCCGACGGGCCGAGCAGCCAGGTCTGCTCCCGCAACTGCCCCGGCGACGCCGACACACCGGCCAGCGGATGGTCCGGGCCGACCACGACCACGAGCCGGTAGTTCATCATCGGCCGGCAGGCGATCGCCCGGTCGACAACCGGCGGCTGCGGCCCGACCGCGATGTCCGCGGCGCGGGTCAGCAACAGCGACTCGAACGCGTCCGGGTTGCGCACGCTCAGCTCCACGTCCAGGTCGGCGGCCCGCTTCGCGAACAGCTCGATCAGCCCCGGCGCGGCGAACTCGGCGAACAGGCTGGACGCGGCCACCCGCAGCAACCGTCGGCCACGTTTCGCGGCGCTCACCTCCAGGATCGTCCGGTCCTGCAGACCCAACAGCTCCGCCGCGCGACTGGCCAGCCGGAGCCCGCCCGGGGTGAACGCGAGCCCCGCGGCCGTCTTGGTGAACAGCCTGTCCCCGAACTCCCTGCGCAACTGTGCGACGTGGAGCGACACGGCCGACTCGGACACCGCCAGCTCGGCGGCGGCCTGCTTGACGGACCCCAGCCGGACCACGGCGACGTACGCGCGCAGTTGCGTCGGGGTCATCGGCGTCACCCACCTCCCCGCCCGATCGCCTGGTCCGGCTCTCCGTCGAGACGAGCCTCGATCATCCCCCGCTGAGCAGACCCGCCGCCAGCGTCGGTTCAGCCGAGCGTCAGCCGCCCGACCGGGTATCGGCTCGGCCTGACGTGCCTGGTAGCCGCACCGGACATCGATCCGGTCTCAGATGCGAAAGCCCTTCCGGTGGACGTTCGGAATCGGCTTGCCGGCCCCGGGGTCCTTGCCTACCGTCGTGGGGCACCTCCCGGTGCGCAGGCAACGGCTACTTCCTCTCTCAAGGGGAGACGTGGGTTCGAATCCCACCGCCACTTCGGGTGGCGTCGACCAGCGGCCCAGGTCACCTTGGCCCGCAAGGGCCGGTCGCCGTCGCCGCTTCGATCTCGGGAGGCGCGCCCACGCCGCACGCCCGGTGCGACGGACCCGGCTACTTCTGGTGACGGCCCTGCAAGGGCCTGGCGGTTCGAGCCCGCAAACGCCGTGTCCACTTACGATCTCGGGCGTGTGGCGTGACCACATCCCATCGCCTGAAGATCGCAAACCCCGTTGCCCGGCCAGCGCTGCCGCCGCTACGGTCGTGACCGCACTTCCCGGTGCATAGGCGACGGTTACATCTGGTTGGGGTTCACTCCCCGGAAGGACCGCCGTCGCCGACCTCGATCTCGGGGAGCGCGCGACCACGCCACACACCCGGTGCGCAGGCAACGGTTACTTCAGGGTTCCGCAGATGGGGGTTCGAGTCCCTCGCCGCCTTCGGGTGGATGGTTCAACGGACAGAACGGCGGACTAGTCCGTGGCCGATTCTGATCTCGGGTGTGTGGTGTGGTCGCGCCTTCCCGGCCGACCGACGTGGGGGACGTCATGGCCAAGTTCAACATCAAGCTACGCAAGAGCCGAAACCAGCCGACGACCGCCGAGGGCGCGCGGGGTTTCACCCGTGAGCCACGCGCCGAGCTGTTCCTGCTCGGTGTGTCGAACATGGTCGGCGCGGACACCTTCTACGAGGGCGCCACGGACCGGGACACTCGCTTCCGGGACCTGGTCGCCGCCGTGGCCGTCGCCGACCCCGACTGGTTCTCCCGTTTCGTGCCGTGGCTCCGGTCCGGCGCGATGATGCGCTCCGCGTCCGTGGTGGCGGCTCTGGAGGGCGCTCGCGCCCAGGTTGCCGCCGAGATCCCTGGTTCGCGGGCGGTCGTGAACGCCGCGCTGCAGCGTGCGGACGAGCCGGGCGAGGCTCTGGCGTACTGGCTGACTCGCCATGGCCGGGCGCTGCCCAAGCCGGTGAAGCGGGGCATCGCCGACGCGGCGGTCCGGCTGTACACCGAGCGGAGTCTGCTCAAGTACGACTCCGTCGGGAGCCAGGTGCGCTTCGGCGACGTCATCGACCTGACCCACCCCACCGTGAGAGACGAGCGGCAGGGTGACCTGTTCCGGCACGCGCTGGATCGGCGGCACAGTCGCGACAATCCGCTGCCGGCGTCGCTGCGGATGCTGGCGGCGCGGGACGCGCTCATGGCGTTGCCGGTCGAGCAGCGCCGGGAGGTCACCGATCCGGCGGTGCTGGGCGCGGCCGGTATGACGTGGGAGGCCCTGGCCGGCTGGCGACAGGGCGCGATGGACGCCGCGGCGTGGGAGTCGGTCATCCCGACCATGGGCTACCTGGCGTTGCTGCGCAACCTGCGCAACTTCGACCAGGCCGGAGTCGGCGACGCGGTCGCGGAGATGGTGGCGGCCAAGCTCTCGGATCCCGGCGAGGTCGCCACCTCGCGGGTGCTGCCGATGCGTTTCCTGTCGGCGTACAACGCGGCACCGAGCCTGCGGTGGGCGTACCCACTGGAGAGGGCGTTGCAGCACGCCCTGGTGAACGTGCCGGCTCTGGACGGGCGGACCCTGATCCTCATCGACACGTCCGGTTCGATGCAGAGTCCGTTCAGCAAGGACGGCACACTGCGCTGCTGGGACGCCGCCACGGTGTTCGGCCTCGCGCTGGCTGCCCGGGCGCAGGCGGCGACGGTGGTGTCGTTCTCCAACGCCAGCCGGGTGTTCCCAACGACGGCAGGCGAGTCGGTGCTGGCGGCGGTGCGCCGGTTCAAGGACGGCGGCTACTTCTACGGCATGGGGACCGACACCGAGAAGGCGGTACGCGAGCACTACGACCGGCACGACCGGGTGGTCATCCTCACCGACGAGCAGGCCCACTGGCACGGTGCGGTGGACGTCGCCGCAGCGGTGCCCGCGGAGGTGCCGGTGTTCACCTGGAACCTTGCCGGTTACCGGGTCGGGCACACGCCGACCGTCGGCAACCGCCACACCTTTGGCGGCCTGTCCGACGCCGCGTTCGCGATGATTCCGCTCATCGAGGCCGGCTCCCGCGACCGGTGGCCCTTCTGATCCTCGCTGCGGGGCTGGAACTGCCCCGCAGCGGGGTCCGCCGCCGCTCGCCCCGTCGGCCGCTCAGCGGCGGGATCGGCCTCGACGCACCGCCCAGATGCCAGCGACGATCGCCGCCGCCGTCGGCAGGAGGCAGCAGAGGGTCAGGATGGACAGGTGCCACGGCTTGATCGCTCCCACGGCTGTGAGAGTAGGCATTGTTGACCACCACCGCTGTCCCGGCAGGGCCCAGCATGCCGGCAGGCAAAGCGGCGCTGCTCAGATGGTGTGCACCAGCTGGAAGCGCTCGGTCACCACCAGGGTGTCGTCGTCGACGGTGAAGCCGGGGTCGCCCAACTCCGCGCGCACCTCGGCGCTGTGCCAGAACGTCTCGTGCCCCGCCCGCCACTGCGCCACCGACTCGTCGCCCTCGCCCTCGTCCAGGGCGTGTTGCAGGTCGACGTCGGCGAGCCGGAGCACCCGCACCTCGGTCGTCTCGATCACCGCGACGCGTCGGTCCTCGGAGTCCACCACCGCGGCTCGCTCGCCAACCTCGGGCAGCGGCTCGTTCGCGCGCTCGTATCCGACCAGCAGGGCGGAGGTCGAGGTCTTCGCGCCGGACAGGATCGCGGCCACCAACCGGTCCCGCAACGGCCCGGGGAACGCGAACTCGGCACGCGGTAGCTCATCGATGACGTCCATGCGGGCAGGGTACGCGGTACGACCGCGAGCGGTCTGCCGACTTTCGGCGGGGGCGCGCACACGCGCTGGTCCCGGTCGGCGAGGACCGGGACCAGCGTGTGGCGGGATCAGGAGGCGGCGATGCCTTCCATGCCGATGCCGTCGGCGAACTTCGGCAGGCCCTCGACCGTGGTGACGAGGGTCAGGGAGCCATCCTTGTTCACCTCGTAGCCCTGCACGTTGCCGGCGGCGGCGTTCTGGACGTACAGGAAGCCGTCGCTGGCGGTCAGGTCGATCGACCCGCCACCGGTGTCGGCGGCGACGGCCTTGACGAGTTCGAGCTTGCCGTGGTCGTTGACGCGGTAGGCGCTGATGGTGGAGCTGCCGGCGTTGGCGACGTAGAAGTAGTCGCCGACGCGCTGGATCCAGCACGGCGCCTGCTGACCGTTGGGGACCGACGGCCCGATCTGGTCGAGCGCGCCGTCCTCCTCGAGTTCGAACCGGCTGACCTCGTTCGAGCCGGATTCGGTGACGAGCAGCGTGTCCTCGGTGTCGAAGGTGAAACCGAACGGCACGGAGCCCGCGTCGCTGATGACCGGGTGCCGGGCCAACTCGCCGTCGCGACCGATCTCAAAGCTGAACATGACGTTCGCAGCCTTGGTCGTCACCAACACGAACTCGCGGTCGGGGTCGATCTTGACCTGGGCGGGGGCGGTCATGAACGCGGGCGGGTTGCCGTTGTGCAGCCCGAGTGACCGGTTGGCGCCGCGAATGGGCGACAGGCGCCCCTTGTGCAACTCGAACCCTTGCACGGAGCCCTCGCCACCGGCGTTGAGCACGTACACCAGGTTGTCGCGGACGGTGACGCTGACCGGCAGCAGACCGCCGGACCAGATGACCTGGAGCTTGCGCAGCTTCGTGCCGTCGACGCCGAACACCGTCACGGTGTTGCTGCCGGCGTTCACGGCGAACAGCAGCCCACGGTGGTAGGTCAACGATCCCTGCGACGCCAACGCGTCCCCCGGCGCGCCGATGGTGAACCCACCCAGCCCGCCGGTCTCGTACTCGCCCGCCTTGGTGAGGCGGCCGTCCTCGTCGCGGTCGTAGACCTTGATCGTGTTGCCCTCGGCCTTGTTGGTCTGGACGAAGACCGCACCCTCGTCGTCGTGGTGGTTACCACGTCCGTCGCGGTCGTCGTGGTTGTACCCCGGACCGCCGCCGTCGGCGAAGGCGGCCCCCGGGATCGATCCGACGCTGGTCAGACCCGCCAGGAGAGCTGCCGCAACCGCAACGCTGCGCTTCATCGTTGGCTCCTTACGCGCACGATGGGATGAATAAGAGTTTTCCTCTCGTTATGAAGTTAACGGAGCATGTAGCCGGCATGGCGCCTTTACCCGAAAGGAGTATTTTCGTGCCGTTTTGTCGATTCGGGGGACGCTGGCCGGGGGCGATGGCAGGGGGTGCACGAGGTCGACTCACCTACGATCTGCCGCATGCGACGAGTTACGCCGGTACTGGCGTTCGTGCTCCTGCTGGCCTTCTCCGCCTGCACCTCCGAGCCCGAGGAGATGGTCGACAGCACGTTGACCGTCTTCCTGGACAGCGACGTGACCGCAGCGACGAAGAGCGCCGTGGAGCAGCGGCTACGGTCGATGCCCAGCGTCGAGGATGTCGCCCTCGGAACCCGCGAGCAGGCGTACGAGAGCTTGAAGGAGTCGCTGAAGGACAGCCCTGACCTGCTGGCGGATCTGAGGCCGGAGATTTTGCCGGAGTCGTTCCGCGCCACCGTCACCGATGCCTCGGTCGCCGAGGCGGTCGAGCTGGTGATGGCGGAGGCCGACGGCGTCGAGGACGTGGCGCTCAGGACCGCACAGATCGACCCTCTGCCGTCGCACATCGGGGTCATCGTCCGGCTGGAGTCGGCGGTGACCGGCGAGCAGCGAGCCGCCGTGGAGAAGGCCGTCCACGCGCTGCCGGACGCGGAGTCGGTTGCGTTCGAGGACCGCGATGCCGCGTACGAGCGCCTGCGCGAGCAGTGCCGAGGCAGGGGCGAGCTGGCCGCGCAGCTCGACCCGCAGATGACGCGCGCGTCGTTACGCTTCCAGATGCCCCTGGACCCGAAGGGACCGGGGCTGTCCGGCCTTCTGAAACTCGACGGGGTCGACGTGGTGCGGCTGGTCCCGATGGCGATGCTGTAAGCGCGGACGTTCGCCGGACCGGGCGGGCCCGGCCGATCCCGTCGGGGTTAGCGCTGCCAGACGTCGATGGTCCGAACGCTGTCGCGCAGGACCCGGTCCATGATCGTGGGGTTGCCGCTGGTGCCCTCCCACCCCTGATCGTTGAGCACGGTCACGGCGCCGTCGACGCGTGCGACGGCGATCTGGCTGGAGGCCGTGCCGCCGGTGCGTTCCCCGTTCAGGCTCGTCTCGGCCCACGTTCTGGTCACCAGCAGCGCCTCGTCCCCGACGCCGGGCACCGCTCGACTCTCGACCTCGACGGAATTCCTGGCCTCCTGGTAGGAGAGGCACGCCTCCACGCCACCTCGGAGCCGTCGCACGTAGTCCGAGGCGCCGTCGCCGTCGAAGGTGAAGATCGTTTGGTGGATCATGCCCTGCGGCACGTTGCTGTCCGGCTCGCCGGGCGTCTTGTAGGTGACGGTCATGGAGGCGCTCGCAGTGACTTGTCGACCTCCGGTGGCGAACTCGTCGCCGCACATCGTCGGCAGGGCGTCCGCGACGGGCGTCGACCGCCGGGGGGACTTGCGCAGTTCCGGTGGCAGTTCGACGAAGGCCGACGTCGGGATCGTCACCTGGGCGCTCGCGCTCGGCGACGGTCGTTCGGCCTCGATCGTCGGTGCCGACGCGGTCGTCGGTGGCGCGCTCGACGAGGCCGAACCGGGCTGGTCCTCGCCGGCGCCGCAGGCAGCGGTGAGCGCGACGGTGCCGAGCAACGGCAGGATCAGCGCACGCAGCCTGCGCGCACGGGTGGTCGCCAGCGTCGGGTAACGGCTCATTTTTCACCTCGTGATCTCTGTTCGGACATTCCCCGTGACGGACAGACCGAAACGACGGCGGTCCGCGTGCTCATGTCGTCGTCCGTCCAGGACGGCACCGAGGGCATCCGGCTCGCCGAGTCCTGGAAGCCATGGTCAGGGACAACGCCCGACATCCCCGTCGTGCCACGCTGTTGCGGTGACCACCTATTCGCGCAGGGCCGGGAGCATCGCAGTGACCACGCTCGCCGCGATCCTGCTGGCCTCCTGCGGAACAGGCCAGCGGGACACCGGGGCCGAACCGGCGAACGACGCGAACGACGCAGCCGGAACGGACGACAGCGACGCACGGCAGGATCCCAACGACGCGCGAATCACCGTTCCGGCCTCCTACCGAGGGGCGGGCCAGAGGCTTCACAACGTCGGCCCGGACACCGTTCGCGTTCTCAGCACGACCGGAGTCGCAGCGATCTGCCTCGACCGGCCGGGTCGAGTGACCATCAACGAGGTCGTCCCCGAGACGTCCGCGGGCGAAATCCGGGTTGAAGCCTTCGCGTTCACACCGTGGCGCAGTTCCGGCAACCGCAGTGCCACCCCGCTGCCTGGCGGTCCGGTCGTCCTCGACAGAGCCGCGGCCTGCGTCGCTGATGACCCGCACGCCAGGAACGACGCCGAGGCCTTGGCCGGGCTGCAGCTGCGGGTGCGAAAGGTCGGCCACCAGACGGCCACCGCCGAGCAACTGGTCCTGCGTTACACGTCCGGAGGCCACCCCTACGAGTTCTCGATGCGCTACAGCATCGCGCTGTGCGCACCAGACGACCCGACGACCCGCGAATGCCAGCCCGTCGGCTGAGTTGCCCGCGTGGTTCGCCGGCCCGCCGACAAGGTCACGTCTCGTCTCCTACCTGGGGAGGAGGCCGGCTCCGACCGTCGGCCGCAACCGGGGCTCGCGGTCGGACGTGCTCGGCGGATGCGGCCGGGAGCATCTACAGGCATGACTGTCACGCTGCGCCGGGCGGCACACTGGCACCGCCCACTCATGGTCTTCGTCTACGCGATGGCGGTGCTCACCGTCATCTCAGCGGTCGGCATCCTCGTCGACTCGCGGGTCCTCACCGGTGCGCCGATCTGGCTCAAGCCGTTCAAGTTCGCCGTGTCCTTCGTGGTGTACGGCACCACGCTCGCCTGGATGCTCTCCCTGCTGCCGCGCCGCAGCCGGATCGCGGAGTGGGCCGGCACGGTCATCGTCGCGATGGCGGTGATCGAGATGGTGGTGATCGTCGGGCAGGTGCTGCGCGGTACGACCAGCCACTTCAACGGCACCAGCCCGCTGAACGCCGCCCTCTTCTCCGTGATGGGCGCGGCGATCATGGTGCTGTTCGCCGCGCACTTCGTCATCGGGATCGTGGTGCTGATCCGACGGATCCCCGATCGGGTCGCCGCCCGCGCGGTCGCGTGGGGGCTCGGCCTGTCCCTGCTGGGCATGCTCGCGGCGGTGCCGATGGTGCTGCCGATGCAGGAACCGGGGATCGACGGGATCTCCGGGGCGCACGCCGTCGGCGTCCTCGACGGAGGAGCGGGGTTGCCGGTGGTCGGCTGGAGCACCACCGGTGGGGACCTGCGGATCGGGCACTTCGTGGGGCTGCACGCCCTCCAGGCGCTGCCGATCCTGGCGATCCTGCTGAGCCGGTTCCTCGGGGCGCGGCTGGACGAGCGCACCCGGGCGCGACTGGTGGTCGTGGCGGGAGCCGCGTACGGCGTACTCACGGTGTTGTTGACCTGGCAGGCCCTGCGCGGACAGCCGCTGCTGCGCCCGGACGCGCTCACGCTGGCCGCCGTCGCGGCCCTGGCGGTCGCGACGGTGGCCGCCACCGGCCTGGTGCTGGCGCGCCGGCGCGGCCCGGAACTGGCGCTGGCCGCATGACCGCCACGCTGTTCACCCTGACGTTCGCGGTGGCCGCGCCGTTCTGGGCGCTGATGATCCTGCTGCCCCGCTGGTCGTGGACCGCACGGATCATCTCCTCGCCGCTGGTCGTGCTGCCGGTCGTGGTGATCTACGCGCTGCTGGTGATCCCGGCGTTCGGTGACGTGCTGCCGGCCGTGGCGTCGCCGACCCTGGACGGCGTGCGGGACCTGCTCGGCACCTCCGACGGCGCGGCGGCGGGGTGGGCGCACATGATCGCGTTTGATCTGTTCGTCGGGCGGTGGGCGTGGCTGGACAGCCGGGAACGGGGGGTACCGGCGCTGGTCATGGCTCCGGTGCTGGTGCTGACCATCCTGCTCGGACCGCTCGGCCTGGCCGCCTACCTCGCGGTTCGATACCGGTGGCCGCAGGGACGTGTCCCCGGGCCGCAGGGCCTAGGCTGACCACCGTGCGGTGGGTGGGACGACTGTTCGACACGCGGGACACGCTCGTGCGGATGGTGCTGCTCAACCTCAGCGGTGTGGGCTACCTGGTCGTCGGCACGCACGCCGCCCGCCCGACGACGGCCACGCAGTGGGTTCTCGCGGTGGTCGCGTTCACCGGCGGGCTGGTGTTCCACCGTCGGCCGCTGGTCAACCTGGTGGTGCAGGCCGGGCTGCTGGCGGTCGCGTTTCCCCTGATCGACGACACCACGATCAACCAGGTGGGCGCCAGCTGGGCGCTGCTCGAGGTGACCATGTGGGCGCGTCGAGCGCACCGCATCTGGTTCGCCGCCGTGCTGCTGGCCGTGGTCGACCTGACCGACTCGATCGGCGATCCGATCGGCCGGTTCGCCTCCGGCGTCTTCGGGCTGACCCTGGAGGTCGGCGTGCCGGTGCTGCTCGGTCTGGTCATCCGCACCAACCGGGAGCTCGGCCGGCAGGCCGTGGAGCGGGCGGCGGCCGAGCAGCGCCGGCAGCAGTCGGAGAGCCGCGCCGCGCGCGCCGACGAACGCAGCGCCATCGCCCGCGAGCTGCACGACGTCGTCGCCCACCACGTGGCGTCGATGGTGCTGCGGGTCGGCGTGGCCCGGCACGTGCTCACGGACCTGGACCCGCGGGTGGGCGAGGTGTTCGACGACGTGCACGGCACGGGAACCGCCGCGCTGGCCGAGCTGCGCCGGCTGGTCACGGTCCTGCGCAACCCCGACGGGGTACGCGGTGACGCGGCGCTGACCGCGATCGAGCCGTCGGCGCTCCCGGCGGCACTCGGCGCGACGGTCGACCGGGCCCGGCAGGCGGGGGTCACCGTGGAGGCCGACATCGACCCGGCGGTCGGCTCACTCGACGCGGTACGCGGCCTGGCCGTGCTGCGACTGACTCAGGAGGCGCTGACCAACGTGGCCAAGCACGCCGGGACGTCCGCGCTGGCGCACCTCGTGGTCGCCGTCCGCGACGGGGCCGTCCACTGGGAGGTCTCGGACAACGGGCGCGGCTCGGCGGCGGCGGCGGTGCCGTCCGGAGGCGGGCACGGCATCACCGGCATGCGCGAGCGCGTCGAGGTCCTCGGCGGCCGGCTGGAGGCAGGGCCGGCCGGCGCCGGTTGGCGGGTGCGCACCGTCCTCCCGGCCGTGCCCTCCGCCTCCGGCGCCGGGACGCCGGCCGTGTCGGTGCCCCGTGACCGCGAGGCACCCGCTGGTTCGCCCGCGGCGGAGCCGGCGTGATCCGCGTTTTGCTGGTCGACGACCAGCACCTCATCCGGGCGGGCCTGCGCATGCTCTGCGACGCCCAACCCGACATCGAGGTGATCGGCGAGGCCGACAACGGCCGCGACGCGATTTCGCTCGCCGCGCGGCTCCTCCCCGACGTCGTCGTCATGGACCTGCGCATGCCCGGCGTCGACGGAATCACGGCGACCAGCCGCATCCTCGCCGAACGTCCCGCCACCCGCGTCCTGGTACTGACCACCTTCGGCGACGACGACCACCTCTATCCCGCCCTGACCGCCGGCGCCTGCGGCTTCCTGCTCAAGGACGCGCCACCGGTCGAGCTGGTGGACGGCATCCGCCGGGCCGCCGTGGGCGACAGTCCGTTCAGCCCCGAGGTGCTGCAACGCCTGGTCCAGCGCGCGGTGCACGCCCGCGCCGAGACGCCGCGACCGGTGCAGGGCCTGACCGCCCGCGAACAGGACGTGCTGGACCTGGTCGCCGAGGGTCTGTCCAACACCGAGATCGCCGACCGGCTGCACATCGGCGTCACGACGGTCAAGACCCACATCACCAACCTGATGACCAAGACCGACAGCCCCAACCGGGTACGCCTGGCCCTGTTCGCCCGGGGCGCCTGACCTGCGGCTGTCGGACGGGCCGGAGGGCCGGTCAGCCCCTCATCCGCGCGGACACGGCGATGACGAGCACGAGCGGCACGATCAACAGCGCCGGAGCGAGCACCGGCAGGTGCAGGGCGACCAGGGCACCGACCGCCGCGCCGGTGATCAGGGCCAGCAGGACCTGGGCCTTGGGCCGCAGACTGCCCCACGGGCTGCGCGCCGCCACACCGGCGATCAGGCTCGTCAGGGTCCCGGTCAGGTACGTGGAGGACAGACCCGGAACGCCGAAGCGCTGAATCGCGCTGCTCTGCACGCCCAGCGCCGCTGCCGACAGCAACAGGAGCGCGAGGTCGATGTGGTCGTCGTGATGGGGAAGGTTGACCTCCCAGACGATGAGGAACACGACGAACACCAGCAGTTCCAGGATGAGCGCCCAGGTGACCCGCCGTGGCCAGACGGGGTCGTCCGGTTGGGCCGAACCGACGAGGCGGGCGCCCGCGAGGACGCCGACGATGAAGCTGACGATGGCGCACCCTGAGGTCACGGCGAGCTCGGCCTCACCTCTGCCTGCCGAGAGTCCGAGCAGGACCATGTTGCCGGTCATGACGCTGGAGAAGGCTCCGCCCAGGGAGAGGAAGCCGATGGCGTCGGCACTGCCGGTGAGGAAGGTGAGTACGACGACGAGGGCGTGCCGTCGCCGCAGGAGGCGCTGCTTGTCCCGGGTGGCGGTGGAGGGGCGGGTGACGTGGGGCACTGTGCTCGACACTGTCGGCTATCCTCCAAAGATTGTTCTTCGTATACACTTTGCCCCGGACGATTCACGGAGAGGCGATCCAGGTGGCTGAAGATCTGCGGGACAAGCTCGGCGCTCAACACCTGCCGCTACGCGACCAGGTCCTCGCCGCCCTGCGGACCGCCATCATCGACGGCGACTACCTGCCCGGCGAGCGGCTGACCGAGGACCGGCTCGCCGAAGACTTCGGTGTCTCCCGCAACCCGGTCCGCGAGGCGCTCCGCGTCGCGGAGGCGGAGGGCTTCGTCGTGATCCTCCCCCGCCGCGGTGCGGTCGTCGCCTCCCCCAGCAGCGGCACCATCTCGGACATGTTCGTCGTCCGCGAACGCCTGGAGGCGCTGGCCGCCCGGCTGGCGGCCGAGCGGGCGACCACGGCGGACGTGGCCGCCCTGCGCGTGCTGCTGGAGCAGGGCCGCGAGGCGACGGAGCGCCAGGACCTGCGCCGGGTCGCCGAGCTGAACAGCGCCCTGCACCTGCGGATCCTCCAGATCAGCGGCAACCCCTGGCTGTCGTCGATCGCCAAGGCGCTGTACCTCCATGTCCAGTGGGTCTTCCGGCTGGGGGCCGCCGAACGCGCGCCACACTCGTGGGCCGAGCACATCCAGCTGGTCGATGCCATCGAGTCAGGCGACGGCGACCGCGCCGAGCGGGCCGCCCTCGCCCATCTCGACGCGGCATCCGCCGCCGCCTACGAGAACGCCGAGGGCGGCTACGGCGCCCGCTAACGCCCGCACGCGTAGCCCTGCATGCCCCGCGGGTTCGCGCCGGCGGCGAGCACGCCCGTGGCCGGGTCGCGGCTCACCGCACAGAGGCGACCGAGGCTCCACGCGTCGGACAGCCGCACCTCGTGCCCGTACGCCCGCAGCGCGGCCAGCACGTCCTCGTCGAACCGGTCCTCCACCACCAGGACACCCGGCTCCATCGTGCGCGGGTAGAACGACCCCGGCAGGCTGAGGGTGTGCCACGCGGGCGCGTCGATGGCCTCCTGAAGGGACTGGCCGCCGGCGAGGTGGCGGAGCAGGAACGGCAACTGCCACTGGTCCTGCTGGTCGCCGCCGGGCGTGCCACACGCCAGCACCGGCTCCCCGTCGCGGTGCACCATCGTCGGGCTCAACGTCGTACGCGGTCGCCGACCCGGAGCGAGCGACGAGGCGAGCCCCTCCTCCAGCCAGAACATCTGCAGCCGACTGCCCAGCGGGAAGCCGAGATCCGGAATGGTCGGCGAACTCTGCAACCAGCCGCCACTCGGGGTAGCGGAGATCATGTTGCCCCAGCGGTCGACCACGTCCACGTGGCAGGTGTCGCCCCGGGTCACCCCGTCCGACTGCACCGTCGGCTCCCCCGTCGTCGGGTCCGTGGGGTCGGCGCGACGGACGGCGTCGGGTCGAACGTGGGCCGGCAGGTGCGGTTCCGCCCCGTCGGGACGCCCCGGCCGCAGCTTCGCGGACGCTCGGGCCCCGATCAGGGCTGCCCGCTCCCGCGCGTACTCCCGGGAGAGCAGCGCCTTGGCGGGCACGTCGGCGCTGTCGCCGTACCAGGCCTCCCGGTCGGCGAAGGCGAGCTTGAGCGCCTCGACCTGGGCGTGGATGCCAGCCGCGGTCGACGAGTCGTACGCGCCGACGTCGTCGAGCGCGTCGAGGACGGACAGCGACTCCAGCAGCACCGGGCCCTGACCCCAGAAACCGGTCTTCGCCACCGAGTAGCCGTTCCAGTCGAGGGTGGCCGGTTCCTCCCACGTCGCCGAGTAGGCGGCCAGATCGGCGCCGGTGACGAGCCCGGCGTGGGGGCTCCCGCTGGAGTCCTGGAACGGCTCCCTGCTGAACCGGTCGATCGCCTCGGCGACGAAACCCGTACTCCAGGCCCGCCGCGCGGCCTCGATCTGCGCCTCCCGGTCCCCGCCGGCCGACTGCCCGGCCTGAACCAGTCTCTCCAGGGTGCGCGCGTAGGCCGGGTTGGCGAACAGCTCCCCCGCCGCCGGGGGCCGACCGTCGCGCAGCCAGAGCTGGGCGGAGGTGGGCCAGTGCTCCTCGAACAGCGACCGGACGGCGGCCACGGTGTCCCCGACCCGAGCCAACAGCGGGTGGCCCGCCGCGGCGTAGCCGATCGCCGGCTCCAGCACCTCGTCGAGGGAGAGCGTGCCGTGATCACGCAGCAGGAGGAGCCAGGCGTCCACGGCGCCGGGCACGGCCGCCGCGAGCGGGCCGGATCCGGGAATGAGGTCCATCCCGAGGGACCGGAAGTGCGCGATGGTGGCCCCGGCCGGTGCCGGCCCCTGCCCGCACAGCACCTTCGGCGCCGGGTCCTGGACGGTCGCCACGATCGCCGGCACCTCGCCGCCCGGCCCGTTGAGGTGTGGCTCGACGACGTGCAGGACGAACCCGGCGGTGACCGCGGCGTCGAAGGCGTTCCCACCGCGTTCGAGGATCCCCATGGCCGCCTGACTGGCGAGCCAGTGCGTCGAGGACACCATGCCGAAGGTTCCCTGCAGTGTCGGTCTGGTGGTGAACGTCATGACAACACCTCACTCGTTTCTGCGGCCCGGACGTCGGGCCCGCTGCCGTCCGGCCGGACCAGGTGGCACGCGGCCATGCCGTCGCCGATGCCCACCTGTGCCGGCACCTCCGTCGCGCACCGGTCGAACGCGAGCGGGCACCGGGTGCGGAACCGGCAGCCGGACGGCGGGTCCAGCGCGGACGGGAGGTCGTCGCCGAGCAGCACCAGCTGACGCTCCCGTTGACGGACCGGGTCGGCGACCGGGGCCGCGGACAGCAGCGCCTGCGTGTACGGGTGGGCGGGCCGGGCGAAGATCCGCTCGCGCGAGCCCTTC
>NZ_RCVJ01000190.1 GCF_003667505.1 Micromonospora sp. BL4 | reverse complement strand
GAGTGAGGACCTCGTGGGTCGCATGTAACAAACCTCCTGGGCGGGGGAACGGGTCTCGCCGGGGCGGCGAACCCGCTGGGGGCAACCCGGCCGATCTGGGGAAACCGGCCAAGTGAACTGAAGTATTCACATACATAAGATCATTGGCAAGACCTGCTTTCGCCCGGATTCGCCGATCTTCACCGGCCACCTGGCCGCAACACCCCTGACACGCTGGCGACGCACACCGTCACACCGCAGCACCGCCAAATTCCGTCCGGACACAGCTGCCGTTGCAGATTCGCGGGCGCGGCGACGGTCGGCGGTCGGCGGTCTGCGGTCTGCGGTCTGCGGTCTGCGGTCTGCGGTCTGGGTCTGCGGTCGACGGCAGGGGGTACGGCGGTCGGCGGTCGGCGTCAGGGGGTACGGCGACGGGCGCCGGGGCCCGGGCGGGGCACGACATCGCGGGGCTGGCTCACCCCGTGCCCGTCCGCACAGCGCAGCTCGATGCGCACGTCCGCGCCGCAGTCCCGGTGCGACACGCTCAGCGGCGAGCCCTCCGGGTCGGCGAGGTGGCGGTCACCCCACTCGAGCACGGCGACCAGCACCGGCCACAGGTCCAGGCCCTTCTCCGTCAGCCGGTACTCGTGGCGCAGCCGGCTGCCCGGCTCCCGGTACGGCTCGCGGCGCAGCACGCCCTGCTCCACCAGGGTGGCCAGCCGGTTGGTCAGCACCTGACGCGGGATCCCGGTGCGCACCCGCATGTCGTCGAAGCGGCGTACGCCACTGAACACCTCGCGGAGCACCACGAGGGTCCACCGCTCACCGAGGACCTCCATCGCGCGGGCGATGGTGCAGTTCTCCACCGACCAGTCCAGTGCCGCGGGTCTCATCCGACCAGGCTAGGTCTTATTGACAGACTCAGCAACGTGCTGCGACGCTGCGTCCATGACACAGACTCAGGAGCCGACGCGCAGCCGTACCTTCACCTGGTCGGACCCGGCGGTCAACGCGGCGCAGGTCGGTCGACGCGCCGGCCTCGACCTGATCCGGGCGATGATCGCCGGGGAACTGGCCGCGCCGCCGGTGAGTCAGCTGATCGACATGGCGCGGATGGAGGCCGACGAGGGTCGGGTCACGGTCGAACTGGTCCCGCAGGAGTTCCACTACAACCCGCTGGGCACCGTCCACGGTGGCGTCATCTCCACCCTGTTGGACACCGCCGCGGGCTGCGCCGTGCACACCACGTTGCCCGCCGGCGTCGGCTACACCTCGCTGGACCTGAGCGTGAAGTTCCTCCGCCCGGTCACCGTCGCGAGCGGAATCCTGCGCTGCGAGGGCACCGTGCTCCAGCGTGGCCGCCGCACGGCCCTGGCCGAGGCCCGCCTCACCGACGCCGACTCCCGTCTCATCGCCCACGCCACCAGCACCTGCCTACTCTTCCCC
>NZ_RCVJ01000279.1 GCF_003667505.1 Micromonospora sp. BL4 | reverse complement strand
GCCGGGAGGACCGATGACCCCACCCCCACCGCCGCGCCCGGCACAGCTCGGCCCGCTGCTCGTCCGGCGCCGGCTGGCTCGGGGCTGGAGCCAGCAGCGCACCGCCGCCGAGTTGTGTGCCGCCGCGGGCGTGCCGACGTTGAGTCGGCACGAGGTGTCCCGGTGGGAGCGGCAACGACGCGTCCCGGGAGGGTTCTGGCTCGGTTGGCTCGCCGTGGTGCTGGACGTGCCGCTGGTGGCGCTCGCCGAGGCCGCCGCGGTCACCCGGCGAGCCGGCCCGGCGCGGTCCGTCGGGCCGGGCCGGGCCATGACCGGCGCGCGGCCGGGCGGACGGGCGGGTCGGGGCCGCACCGGCGCGCGGGCCGGCGGGACGACGCGTGGCGGTGGAGCGGGGTACGCGGCGACCGGCTAGCGTCGTGGCGTGACCCACGCAGCTCCCGTGTCTCCCGTCGACCGTGCCGGCCTGCGGCAACGGGTCGACAAGGCCCTCACCGAGTTCCTGGCCGGCCAGCGGGCCCGGTTGACCGACGTCGACGACGCCCTGGTTCCGGTGGCGGAGGCGATCGAGGCGTTCGTGCTCGGCGGCGGCAAGCGGTTGCGGCCGGCCTTCGCGTACTGGGGGTTCCGGGGCGCCGGCGGGGTGGACGGCGACCAGGTGCTCACCGCCCTGGCCGCGCTGGAATTCGTGCAGGCCAGCGCCCTGATCCATGACGACCTGATGGATCGCTCCGACACCCGGCGTGGCGAGCCGGCGGTGCACCGGCGGTTCGCGGCCCGGCACCGGGCGGCCGGCTGGGGCGGAGACCCGGACGGGTTCGGCGACGCGGCGGCGATCCTGCTCGGCGATCTCTGCCTGGTCTGGTCCGACGAGTTGCTGCACTCCGCCGGGCTGGACCTGCGGGCGGTGGCCCGGGCCCGGCCGGTCTTCGACGAGATGCGCACCGAGGTCACCGTCGGGCAGTACCTCGACGTGCTGACCCAGGTCACCGGGGACACCTCGGTGGAGCGGGCCAGCAAGGTCGCCCGGTACAAGTCGGCGAAGTACACGGTCGAGCGGCCGCTGCTGCTCGGCGCCGCGCTGGCGGACGCGACGGCGGACGTGCGGACGGCCTACTCGGCGTACGGGCTGCCGCTGGGCGAGGCGTTCCAGCTCCGCGACGACGTGCTGGGGGTCTTCGGCGACCCGGCGCAGACCGGTAAGCCGGCCGGGGACGACCTGCGGGAGGGCAAGCGCACGTACCTGGTGGCGGCGGCCGTGGAGGCCACCGACGACGCTGGGCGGGAGCTTCTGCTCAGCAGGCTCGGCGACCCCGGGCTCGACGAGCAGGGGGTGACCCAGCTGCGCGAGCTGATCTCCGCGAGCGGGGCGCTGGCCCGTACCGAGCAGCGGATCGTCACGCTCACCGACGCGGCGCTGGCGGCGCTGGCCGCCGTCGACCTCGACACCGAGGCCCGCCAGGCCCTGGTCGACCTGGCGATAGCCGCCACCCGCCGCGCCGACTGACCCTTCCCAACCC
>NZ_RCVJ01000207.1 GCF_003667505.1 Micromonospora sp. BL4 | reverse complement strand
GGATTCTCGGCGTCAGCCACGGCCTGGCACACGTCGGGTTGGCCAGCTCGCGGTCGGGGACTGGTCGGGGTTGATCTGCCAGTCGCGGGAGACCCGGTCGACCGCGATCGGGTAGACGGTCAGCGTGCCGTCGGGGTCGATGCGCAACCGCAGGAACGCCTTGGAGTCCTCGATGCCCTGACCGGCGAAGAGTTCGTTGACGTTCACCCCGAACCAACCCGCCACCAGCAGGTACGCCGCCACCAGTTGGCTGGCCAGCAGGCCGCTCACCGGGCCGTAGAGCACCGCCGCGGCGACCACCGGCAGCGGCCAGGGCCAGTCGTAGAACGGCAGCGCCAACCAGGCCCAGGTGCCGGCGGCGGCCAACCCGACGTGTGCCAGGCCGTGGCTGACGCCGAGAATCCAGTGCCGCGCATGCCGCTTGCCGCTCGCGCTGGGTGGCTTGGCGAACAGGGCCGCGGCCAGCACCGTCACGAGCAGCATCAGTACCAGCGGGACGGTGAACAGCCGCTGCTCGGTGGTGTCCGCCCAGTTCGCGGCCGCGCCCGCCATGGCCAGCATCAGCAGCGTGTGCAGGGTGCCGAGCAGGGTGGTGAAACCGGGGTTGCGGAACGGCAGCCGGGGAAAGATGCCCCAGCCGTAGCGGCGGGAGCGGGCCGCGTCCGGATAGCGGGCCGCCAGGTCGTACGGCTGGGCGCGGCTGGCCCGCCGGGCCAGGGTGTCCCGCGGAGGCACCTCGATGCGCTCCGGCAACTTGTGCGTCGGGTAGAGGTACGCCCCGCCGCCGCCACAGGTGATCAGCTGCCGGTCCGGCCCCGCGTAGCGGGCATAGTGGTGCAGGTCGCCCGAGAGCAGCAGCCGGACCTGCGCCCCGGTCGGGTCGATGATCGTGCGGATGAAGTAGTCGACCGAGTCGTACGCCGTCGGATGGTCGGCGGCCTTGACCCAGGTCGGCGCCGGCGTCGCGACGATCACCTTCGACTCCGGGCCGAGTTGCCGCGCCACCTCGTCGAAGTACGCCAACTGCGGGTCGTCCAGGTACGAGCCGGACTGGTCGTCCACGCCGAGCAGCCACCAGCCGGCCGGCAGCTCCACGGCGAAGTACGAGCGCGACTGCCCGGTGCCCCAACCGCCGAAGTGCCGGTCCCGGGAGCGGACGAACAACCGCAGGAACGCGGTCAGGCCGTCGTACCAGTCGTGGTTGCCGGGCACCGCGAAGAGGGTCGGCCGTTCCGGCGGGGTCGCCGGGAGTGCAGCCTGGTAGGGGCCCTTGCAGCGATCCTCGTACGAGGCGTACGCGGCCGACGGATACACCTGGTCGCCACCCATCACCAGGGTCTGCGCCCGGGGCAGCCGGTGCCCGTCCACGGTCAGCTCCGGCTGCGCCAGCAGGTACGCCACCGAGTAGGTGGCGTTGAAGCCGTCACCCAGGTCGGCCACGTAGTCGAGCCACAGCCCGCCGTCCGGCCCGGACTGGCGGAACGCGTCGTCGCCGAACGCGTTCTGCAACTCGCGCTTGTCCAGGTACGCGCCGAAGAGCATCGCGAGCAGCGTGCGTATGCCGGTGCTGATCAGCAGGAACGGGGCCAGCCACGGCACCGGCTTGCGCGGGGTGAAGCCCAGCTCCAGCGGGTCCGTGGTGCGCGGGCGGTGGGCTGCCCGCTCCCCGGCGGGCGGGTCCTGGTCGGGGTCGTCGAGGGGGGCGTGATCGTCGCTCACCCGCCGCAGCGTAGTCCCGACCCCGATGATCCGCTGTCCGGTAA
>NZ_RCVJ01000232.1 GCF_003667505.1 Micromonospora sp. BL4 | reverse complement strand
CTGCTCGCCCCGCCGGCCCCGGTCCAACTGCTCGACGTCGTGCCCGCCCCGCAGCGCGTCGAGCCGGACCCGGCCGAGGACTGGCTGCTGTCACCCGACGCCGTCATCGTGACCAGCGCCGACCCCGCCGCGCTGACGGTCGCCGCGTACCTCGCCGAGCTGCTCCGACCGGCCACCGGTTACCCGCTGCCGGTCACCGACACCACCCGACCGGCAGCGGCCGGCGGCATCGCCCTAGTGCTGACCGGCGACGACGCCAGCCTCAACGACGATGACGGCCTGGGCGCCGAGGGTTACCAGCTCGCCGTGACCCGCGCCGGAGTCACCATCACCGCGGCCACCGCCAGCGGCCTCTTCCACGGCGTGCAGACCCTGCGCCAGCTGCTGCCACCGACGATCGAGAGCGCGGTCCCGGTCACCGAACGGTGGATGCTGCCCGGCGGGACCATCACCGACGCACCCCGGTTCCCGTACCGGGGCGCGATGCTCGACGTGGCACGCCACTTCTTCCCCGTCGAGGACGTGCTGCGCGTCGTCGACCACCTGGCCCGCTACAAGCTCAACCACCTGCACCTGCACCTCACCGACGACCAGGGCTGGCGGATCGCCGTCGACTCCTGGCCAAGGCTGAGCACCGTCGGCGGGGCGACCGAGGTCGGCGGCGGCCCGGGTGGGCACTACACGAAGGCCGACTACCGGCGGATTGTCTCCTACGCCGCCGCCCGCCACGTCACCGTCGTCCCGGAGATCGACCTCCCCGGGCACACCAACTCGGCGTTGGTCGCGTACCCCGAGCTGGCACCGGACAAGGTCGCACCGCCGCCGTACACCGGCACCGAGGTCGGCTTCAGCTACGTCGACCCGGCTGACGAGCGGACGTACGACTTCATCACCGACGTGCTGGGTGAGGTGGCCGCGCTCACCCCCGGGCCCTGGCTGCACATCGGCGGAGACGAGGCTTTCAAGGTCAAGGGCGAGGTCTACACCGGTTTCGTCGAGCGGACGCAGCGGATCGTCGCCGACACGGGCAAGACCGTCGTCGGTTGGCACCAGCTCGCGCCGGCCGCGCACGTCGACGGACGGGTCCTGCAGTGGTGGGGCACGAACGGCGACGACCCGGCCACCCTCGAGGCGGTACGCCGGGGCGCCCGGCTGATCCTCTCCCCCGGCAACCACGCCTACCTGGACATGAAGTACGCCCCGGACACCCCGGTCGGGCAGGACTGGGCCGGCCTCATCGACGTGCGCCGGGCGTACGACTGGGATCCCGGGTCACACGTGACGGGCGTGGCCGACGATGCGGTGCTCGGTGTCGAGGCGCCGCTCTGGACCGAATCGGTCACCTCGCTGGCCGAGATCGAGTTCATGCTGCTGCCCAGGCTGCCCGCCATCGCCGAGCTGGGTTGGTCTCCCCGGGCGACGCACGACTGGGCCGGGTTCCGCGACCGGTTGGCCGGGCACGGCCGGCGCTGGACCGCCGCCGGAATCACCTTCCACCGCGCGCCCGAAGTCCCCTGGCCGGTCGAGGGTGCCGGGTCCGCCCAGCCCGTCCGCCCGCAGATCCCGGCCCAGCCCGGCCCCGACAACGCCGCCGTGCCCAGCACCGACAACCCCTGAGGCCCCCGAAACCGGTCAGATCACCTCACCTTGATCGGGCGTGCCCGCCGGCCGCCGCCTGGGCGAAGCCCGCGGTGCGCGGCCACGGGCGGCGTCCGCACCTGAGAGCCCGATACCTCAGAGTCATATTTATGCCTCTGAGTCATCGGCCTCAACCCAGTGGCCTCGCCCGCCAGCCCGTTTGCGCGTGTCTCACGGGCACTGTCGGCTCGGCTCGGCCACTGAGAGGTGATCGACTCCAGCTCGCCGACATCGGGGCATTGTGCGCCCGGGACACAACGACATCGCCGATACCTGTCCCTTATACACATCT
>NZ_RCVJ01000064.1 GCF_003667505.1 Micromonospora sp. BL4 | reverse complement strand
AGATGTGTATAAGAGGCAGCCCCTCGGCCGCGTAGCGCCACGCCGCCGCGCGGCCGATCCGCCGTCATCGGTTCTCCCGTCGTGCGGTCGCCGCCGGGGGAGAACCCACCGGAATCGGACCGAGGGGTTTCCCATGCTCGCCTTCGCACCACTGACCGGCGTGGTCGGCGCCGCCGGCGCCGCGCTGTCCTGGCTCACCGATCTGCTCGAACCGCTGGCCGGCGGCATGGCGACCGCCGCCGCCATCGTGCTGTTCACCATCGCCGTGCGGCTGCTGATCTCGCCGCTCACCGTCGCCCAGGTCCGCGGGGAGCGGCGCCGCGCGGCGCTCGCCCCGCAGGTGCGTGACCTTCAGCAGCGGTACGCCGACGACCCGGCGAAGCTTCAGAGCGAGGTTTTCGCGCTGTACCGGTCGGCCGGGGCCAACCCGATCGCCGGCTGCCTGCCGTTGCTGCTCCAGGCGCCGTTCCTGCTGGTCCTGTACCGGCTGTTCACCACCAGTGAGGGCGGCACCGGGCTGCTTCAGGAACAGCTGGCCGGGGTGCCGCTGGGCCACCATCTCGGCGACGGACTGGCCGGGGCGGCAGGTCCACTCTTCGCCGTCCTGCTGGCCGTCCTGCTGGTGTTGGCCTGGTGGTCGTCCCGGCGGGCCCGGAGGGCGTCGGCGGCGGTCGGCACGGTGGCTGGTACGCCCACCGAGGGGCCGGGCGCGGCGACGCTCGGCCGGCTGCTGCCCCTGCTGCCGTTCACGACGGTGCTCGTGGCGCTGGTGCTGCCGCTCGCGGCGGTCATCTACCTGGTCACCACGACCGCCTGGTCGGCACTGGAGCAGGTGGTGCTCCGACGGCCGCAGGCGGCTCCGGCGAGTGCTGAGATAGATCGACGTTGACAACTGTTTCGGGGGGACGTACAACTCTGAGAGAGCGCTCTCTCGACCCGTCCCCCGCAGAGAGGCACGTCCATGTCACCACCTCCGGCGGCCATCGCCGCCCCGCCCGCCCGACGCCGCATGCTGGCGTCCGTCCTGCTCGTCGCCACCACCACCGCCCTGGCCGGGGTCACCGTGACCGCGCAGGCCGCCGTGCCGCCGCCCCCGGCCGGCTGGACCACCGTCTGGAGCGACGACTTCACCGGCGCCGCCGGCACCCTGCCGTCGGCCGCCAACTGGATCATCGACACCGGCCACAACTACCCCGGAGGCCCGGCCAACTGGGGCACCGGCGAGATCCAGAACTACACCGCCAGCACGGCCAACGTCAGCCACGACGGCGGCGGCAACCTGCGGATCACGCCGCTGCGCGACGGTGGCGGCGGCTGGACCTCCGCCCGGATCGAGACCGTGCGCAGCGACTTCAAGGCCCCGGCCGGCGGGGTGCTGGCCATCGAGGGCCGGATCCAGATGCCGAACGTCACCGGCGCCGCGGCGGCCGGCTACTGGCCGGCGTTCTGGGCGCTCGGTGCGCCCTACCGGGGCAACTACCAGAACTGGCCGGGCATCGGCGAGTTCGACGTGATGGAGAACGTCAACGGCATCAACTCCGTCTGGGGGGTGCTGCACTGCGGCGTCGCGCCGGGCGGCCCGTGCGACGAGTTCAACGGCATCGGCGCGTCCCGGGCCTGCCCGGGAGCGAGCTGCCAGTCGGCGTTCCACACCTACCGGTTCGAGTGGGACGCCTCCAGCAGCCCGCAGCAACTGCGCTGGTACGTCGACGGGCAGCTGTACCACACCGTCACGCAGAGTCGGGTCGGCGAGCCGGCCTGGTCGCAGATGACCTCGCACGCCGGCTACTTCCTGCTGCTCAACGTGGCGATGGGCGGGGCGTTCCCGAACGGGGTGGCGGGCAGCGGCACGCCGACCGCAGCGACCGTTCCCGGCCGGCCGATGCTGGTCGACTACGTGGCGGTGTACCGCCGAGGTGGCGGCGGGACCACCCCGCCACCCCGTTCGGGAA
>NZ_RCVJ01000273.1 GCF_003667505.1 Micromonospora sp. BL4 | reverse complement strand
GGCGGGGCCCATCCACCCAGGGTGTATCTTTCCTAGAAATATTCTGATATTCCTATATTTAGTTCTACGAGGGTTCCTCCTGAACGGGAAGGAGCACCATGCGAACGGGTGTCTGGTTGGTGGGTGCGCGCGGTTCCGTCGCGACCACCAGCATCGTCGGAGGGCTCGCGCTGCGGGCCGGCCTGGCCGGGCCGACCGGCTGCGTCACCGAGCTGCCGGAGCTACGCGGCCCCGCCCTGCCGTCCTTCGCCGATCTGGTCTTCGGCGGGCACGACCTGGCCACCACCCCGCTGTGCAAGCGGGCCGAGGCGTTGGCCGACAGCGGCGTCATCCCCGGTCGGCTGGTCGCCGCGCTCCCCGACGAGCTGACCGCCGTCGAGCAGGAGCTGCGCCCCGCGCCGGTCGGCGCCACCCAGGCCGACCGGGCCGCCGCCGTGGTCCGCGACCTCACCGCCTTCCGGGAGCGGCACGCGCTGGACCGGGTGGTGGTCGTCAACGTCTCCGCCACCGAACCGGCACCCGCACCGCACCCCGGGCACGCCGACCCGGACGCGCTGCGCGCCGCCCTCGCCGGCCCCGACGAGGTGCTGCCGTCCAGCTCCCTGTACGCGTACGCGGCGCTGCTGGCCGGCTGCCCGTACGTCGACTTCACCCCGTCCACCGGGCTGCGGCTGCCGGCGCTGACCGCGCTGGCCGAGCAGGTCCGGCTGCCGTACGCCGGGCACGACGGCAAGACCGGGGAGACCCTGGTCAAGTCGGTGCTCGCGCCGATGTTCGCGATGCGGAACCTGGCCGTGCGCTCCTGGTCGGGCGTCAACCTGCTCGGCGGCGGCGACGGCGCCACCCTCGCCGACCCGGCCGCCAACGCGGCCAAGGTGCAGAGCAAGCAGCGGGTGCTGGGCGAGACGCTGGGCTACCTGCCCCAGGGCGGCACCCGGATCGAGTACGTCGAGGAGCTGGGCGACTTCAAGACCGCCTGGGATCTGATCACCTTCGCCGGCTTCCTCGGCACCGGGATGCGGATGGAGTTCACCTGGCACGGCTGCGACTCCGCGCTGGCCGCGCCGCTGGTGCTCGACCTGGCCCGGCTCACCGCCGCCGCGCACGCCGCCGGGCACGTCGGGCCGCTGACCGAGTTGGGCTTCTTCTTCAAGGACCCGCTCGGCACGCCCACCCACTCGCTGGGCGAGCAGTGGGCCCGGCTGGGGGACTTCACCCGTGCGCTGCACGCCGGCCGGGACGGTGCCTCATGACAACGTTGGCTGACCTCGCCGAGCTGGTCCGGGCGCCGGCCGCGCTCTCGGTCCCCGGCGACGTGGTCGCCGGCGCGGCGGCGGCCGGTGCGCTGAGTCGGCGTACCCCGGCCCTGGCCGGCGCCTCGGTGCTGCTCTACTGGGCCGGGATGGCGGCCAACGACTGGGCCGACCGGCGGCTGGACGCCGTCGAGCGGCCCGAGCGGCCCATCCCCAGCGGCCGCGTCGCCCCGGCCGCCGCGTTCGGTCTCGCGGCCGGCCTCACCGCCGCCGGCCTGGGCCTCGCCGCCGCCGTGGGCGGTCGCCGCGCCGCCGCCCTCGCCGTGCCGCTGGCGGCCAGCATCTGGGGGTACGACCTGCTGGCCAAGAACACCGCGGCCGGGCCGGCCGTGATGGCCGCCTGCCGGGGGCTGGATGTGCTGCTCGGCGCGTCCTCTGGTCGGGTGGCCCGGGCGCTGCCGGCGGCGGCGACCGTCGCCGCGCACACCTGGACGGTGACCGCGCTGTCCCGCCGCGAGGTCACCGGCGCCGATGCCGCCCTGCCCCTGCGCACGCTAGCCGGCACCGCCGTGGTCGCCACCAGCGCCGCCGTCGCCGCCCCGGGCGCGCGGTCGGTCGGGCTCGCCGCCGCGCTGCCCGCGATCCTGTCCGGCTGGTACGCCGCCCGCTACGGCGCGGCCCAGGCCCAGGTGGTCCGGGACCCGTCGGCCGGGCGGGTGCGCGCCGCGGTTGGCGCGGGGATCACCGGCCTGCCCGCCCTGCAGGGGGCGCTCACCGCTCGCGGCGGAGCCGGCCTGCTCGGACTGGCCGTCGCGGCGGCGGCGCCGCTGGGCCGGCGGCTGGCGCGGAAGGTCTCCCCGACAT
>NZ_RCVJ01000267.1 GCF_003667505.1 Micromonospora sp. BL4 | reverse complement strand
ACTCGACCGGCAGGTTGAAGTGCTGCATCACACCGGGCAGGTCACAGAAACGAACGTCGACGAACTTCACGTCCTCGTTCTTGAGGTACCGCAGCAGTTCCTCGGAATTGGCGAACACACGTCCTCCTGGCACGTCCACGGGGTGGCTAGGCTTCTTGCGACGCTATGGCCAGGGGGTTGCCCGGCCGTGTCCCCGTTGTTTCTGCCGTGTTACGTCCCTCGCGGAGCGTCAGCGACGCCCCTTTACCGCCCTCGGTCCGCCGTGAACGCCGTACCGGTCGTGCCATTGTAGTGACGTCTGATGCCATTGGCCCGATCTGGCGCGGGCGGTGGCGGCACCCGGAAAGCCCCGATCTCGACACGGATACCCTTGACCGCTGTGACCAACCCGCAGGCCCCGGCAGCGCCGGCCACCGACCCCGCCTTCACTCCGCCGAGCCTGGGCCGCCGGTTCGGGGCACTGATCATCGACTGGGTGTTGTGCCTGCTGGTGGCCAACATCTTCGCCGACCCGGTGCGCGACGGATGGGCACCCGTCCTGGTGCTGATCCTGCTGTACGGCTTCTTCGTCGGCCTGTTCGCCCAGACGCCGGGCATGTACATCACGAAGGTCCGCTGCGTGAACTGGCACGACGGCGGCCGGATCGGGATCTTCCGGGGGCTGGCACGGGGTCTGCCGCTGGCCCTCGTCGTCCCCGCGCTGATCATGGACGAGCACCGTCGCGGCCTGCACGACCGGCTCACCGACGCGGTCATCGTCGACGCACCCCGCCGCTGACCCAGGGCTCCGGCAGCCCCCGCGCGACTCCGGCACCCCGCGGGCCACTCCGGCACCCCGGGCGCGACCCCGGCAGCCCGCGCGCCGCAAGACCAACTCGGTTTCCGTGAAGTCGCCGTGTCCCGGTGTGGCGGACACCCCGCTTTCAGGGAAACCGAGTCGATCATGGCCCAGCGCGGCCCGCCGCAGCCCAGCGCGGTCCGGCCCGGCGCGGCCCGCCGCGGCCCAGCGCGGCGCGGCCCAGCGCGGCCCGGCCCGGCCTGGGGCGACGCGGGAGACGCAGAGCCGGCCATAACGCCGAAGAGCCGGGCCCGCAGGGCTCCGGCTCTTCGAGGCGTACGTCGCGGGGGTCAGCGCCGCGACTGGCGGAACGAACCGCCCGGCGGCCGCATGTTCTTGGGGATCGCGCCCTTGGGCATCTGCGGCCGGGCCGTCAGCGCCTTGAGTCGCTTGTCCAGCGAGTTGACGTCCTTGCCGCTGAGCGCCCGGGGCAGCCGCAGCAGCGTGGTCCGCAGCTTGCGGATCGGCAGCTCGCCCTCCTCCTGCCCGATCACGTAGTCGTGCAGCGGGGCGGAGCCGATGACCTTGGCCAGTCGCCGCTTCTCCTGCCCGAGCAGGCCGCGCACCCGCTGCGGGTTGCCCTCGGCCAGCAGGATCACGCCGGGCCGGCCGATCACGAGGTGGACCATGTCCATCTGGGTGGTGGAGCTGACGGCCGGGGTCACCCGCCAGTCGCCGCGCATGTTCTCCATGATCTGCGCCGCCGCGCCGGGCTGCCCCTCGGCGGCGTTCATCATCGCCTTGTTGGACCGCAGGTTGAGCACGATCAGCACCGCGAGCAGGGCGAACAGGATGCCCAGCGGCAGCCAGATCCAGCTCCAGAGGATGACCGCGACCACGGTGAGGGCGAGCGGGAGGAGCACCGCGGCGGCGACCAGCGGCGCGAACCACCGGTCCTGCTTGGCGGTGAACTGGAACACCATCCCGATCTGCTTCAGCCGCTGGCCGAACGAGACCTTCTCCTGGGGCTTTGCCATGCCGCAGAGTCTAGTGGGCCCCGCCCGGCCCGTTGATCCGCGTCCGGGTGCCGGGCGGCTGAGTACCTTACGTCGCCGTACGCGTGTGCGGCGGGCGGGTAAGGAGGGTGGCGCCGCGGAAGATGAGGCGGTGTGCCCATGCCCCGGTGGGGCCTTCGCGCGAAGAGTCATCAGCAGAAGATGACGACGCCACGAAGGAGCCCGAGATGTTCGGCAACGACGCAGAATTCCTGCTCACCCTGCACCGCAGTCACGCCGCTGAGCTACGCGCCGAGGTGGCGGCGGAACGGCTGGCCCGCTCGGTGTCCCGCCCCGCCGGTCGCCGCTGGCTGGGCCGCCGCCAGCAGGTCCGCCGCACCGACGACCGCCGATGAGCGCGCCCGCCCCACC
>NZ_RCVJ01000268.1 GCF_003667505.1 Micromonospora sp. BL4 | reverse complement strand
CGCCGACCCCGACGCCCGGCAGCTGCTCGTGCTGGTCGCCACCGCCGCCCCGCCGCCGCGTGAGCTGGCCCGGCTCGCCGCGCTCACCCACGCCGGCCCGGCCGCCGCCGTCTGCGTGCTGCTCGCGGGCCACCCGCCCCGGCTGCCGGGCGAGACCCCGCCGCCGCTGGGCGGCACCACCGCGGTCCGGCTCGGCGAGCGGTACGCGCAGGTCGGCGACCCGCCCAACGCCCCGTTCAGCCCCGACGGCAGCGGCCTCGCCGCGCCGGTGCTGCTCGACGGTGACCCCCCGCCGGCCTCGGTGCGCGCGCTCGCCGAGCACCTGGGCGCCGCCGCCCGCCGCACCGACGAGCTGCGCTTCGCCGAGCTGCTGCCGGAGCGGCGCTGGGCCGAGTCCGCAGCCAACGGTCTGCGGACCGTGATCGGCCGGGCCGGCCGCGCCCCACTGACCGTCGCCTTCGACACTCCGCTGATGGTCGCCTTCGACGACGCCACCCCGCACTGGTTGGTCGGCGGGCGCACCGGCGCCGGCAAGACCGTCTTCCTGCTCGACGTCCTCTACGGGCTGGCCGCCCGCTACTCCCCGGCCGAGCTCCAGCTCTACCTGCTCGACTTCAAGGAGGGCGTCAGCTTCACCGAGTTCGTGCCCACCGGGCGTGACCCGTCCTGGCTGCCGCACGCCCGTGCCGTCGGCATCGAATCCGACCGGGAGTACGGGCTCGCCGTGCTGCGCGAGCTGCGCCGCGAGGCACAACGCCGGGCCACCGCGCTGAAGCGGCACGGCGTCACCAAGCTCGCCGACCTGCCCCGGGGCGATCCGCTGCCACGCATCGTGGCGGTCGTCGACGAGTTCCACGTGCTGCTCGCCGGCAACGACGCGCTGGCCCGGGAGTCCGTCGACCTGCTGGAGGAGCTGGCCCGCAAGGGTCGCTCCTACGGCGTACACCTGGTGCTGGCCAGCCAGAGCATGACCGGCATCGAGGCGCTCTACGGGCGGGCCGAGGCGATCTTCGGGCAGTTCGCGCTGCGGGTGGCGCTGCCCGGTGGCGGCGGGGTGCTCGACCCGCTCAACGACGCCGCCGCGGCCCTGCCGATCGGCTCCGCCGTGGTCAACACCGCCGCCGGCGCGGTCGGCGCCGACACCGTGCTGCGCTTCCCCGACGCGCACGCCGCCGCCGCCGACCTCGCCGCGCTGCGCCACGAGCTGTGGCAGGCCCGCCCGCCGGCCGCGCGGCCGCCCGCGGTCTTCAAGGGGTACGAGACGGCGCGGGTCGAGGACGACCCCACCTTCGCCGGTCTGCGCCCCGGTGGCCGGCGCCCGATGGCCCTGGTCGGCCGGACCGTCGACGTGCACGGCACCACCGCGCTGTTCCTGATGGACGCCGCTCCCGGCCGACACCTCGCCGTGGTGGGCACGGCACCGGCCGGCGCGGACGTGCTGCACGCCGCGACACTGAGCCTGGCCCGGCAACATGCCGCCGGCGACGCCCGGTTCCTGCTGGCCTCCCTGGTCACCGCCGCCGACCCGGTCGCCGACGAGACCGAGACCGCGCTGCGGGCAGCCGGCCACCCGGTGGAACGCGTCGACGCGGCCGGGCTGCGCGACCGGGTCGCCACGCTGGCCGCCGAGCCGGCCGGGCGCGAATACCTGGTGGTGTTCGGCATGGACGCCGCCGCACCGGTGCTCGGGGCGGCCGACCCGGTCACCTTCCGTTCCGGCCTGGACGACCTGCGCACGCTGCTGCGACAGGGCCCCGCCCAGGGGGTGCACCTGCTCGGCTGGTGGCGCGGCCTGCGCCGGCTCGCCGACGACCTGGGCGGCACGCAGAACCGCGACGACGTCGCCTGCCTGGTCGCGCTCAACGTGCCCGGCGCCGAGCTGGCCCTGCACCTCGGGGTGCACGACCTCGCCTACACGCCCCGCGCCGACCGGGCGCTGCTGGTCGACCGGCACGACCACCGCACCCGACTGATCGTGCCGTTCGCCCGCGACGGGCACGAGCCGGACGGGGAGCAGTGACCGTGTCCTTCGAGGAGTACGCGGCGTTGGCCCGCCAGCTCGCCGAGCAGCGCCGCGCCGGCGAGCGGGACGCCGCGGTCGAGTCCGAACGCCGCCGTGACCTGCACGCCGCCGCCGATTACCTGCACCAGCGGCTGACCGCCCAGGGGCACCGCCTCGACCAGCTCGGCCGCGCGATCGGTGTGGACCAGCCGGCCGCCGTCCCACCACCCGCGCCGGGGCACGCGGGCCCGACATCCGCGCCGGGGCAGCCGGACTCGCCGCCCGCGCCGGGGTACCCGGGCGCGGGCGGCGCGCCCGGGTACCCGGACCCGACGCCCGGACCGGGGGACGGGGAGCCCGCCGGCGCAGCCGGCG
>NZ_RCVJ01000272.1 GCF_003667505.1 Micromonospora sp. BL4 | reverse complement strand
AGATGTGTATAAGAGCCAGCACCAGCAGCGGCACCTCCCGGACGCCGAGCCGACGCAGGCAGCCGTCCACCGCCGCCGGCTCCGGCCCGGCGTCCACGACCACCGCCCGACCGGCGGCGACCGGCAGCACCAGGGCGTCGCCCTGACCCACCGCGCAGGCCACCACCACCCAGCCGGACGGCGGCCAGCCGGCGGCCACGAGCCGGACCGGAAGGGAGCCCAGCAGCGCGGCCACCGCGACCACCGCCACCAGCCGGCGCACCACCGGGCGGCGCACCGCGACCAGCAGCGCCACGGTCAGCCCGGCCAGCAGCAGGGCACCCCACACCCCGCCCGGCCACGGCAGCGTGCCGGCCGGCAGTCGGGCGCCCTGGTGGGCGATGACCACCAGCCACCACGCCGGCCAGCTCGCCAGCCACGCGACGAACTCCGCGCCGGCCGGCCAGAGTGGCGACAGCGTGGCCGCCAGCACGCCCAGCACGGTCGCCGGCGCGATGGCCGGCACCGCCAGCAGGTTGGCCGGCACCGCCACCAGGCTGACCGTGCCGGAGATGCCGGCGACGACCGGCCCGCAGGCCAGCTGTGCGGCCGCCGGCACGGCCAGAGCCTCGGCCAGCCCGGCCGGGACGCCCCGCCGGCGCAGGCCGTCCCGCCAGCGGGGAGCGAGCAGCAGCAGACCACCGGTGGCCAGTACGGAGAGCGCGAACCCCGCATCGCCGGCCAGCTCCGGATCGGCCAGCACCAGCACGGTGACGGCGGCGGCCAACGCGGGCAGCGCCGCCCGGGGACGGCCGGCGGCCAGCGCGGCGAGCCCGATCGCCCCCATGGTGGCGGCCCGCACGACGCTCGGCGAGGGGCGCACCAGGATGACGAAGCCGACCAGCGCCACCCCGCAGAGGCCGACGGCGAGCCACGGGCCGGCCCGCGCCCACCGGGCCAGCAGCAGCACCGCGCCCACCACGATCGCCACGTTGGAACCGGAGACGGCGTTGAGGTGGGTCATGCCGGTGGCCCGGAAGTCCTCCTCCACGCCGGGCGGCAGCCGGCTGGTGTCCCCCACCACCAGCCCGGGCAGCAGGCCACCCGGCTCATCGGGAAGCGGTGCGCAGGCCCGTTGCAGCCCGGCGCGCAGCGTCCCGGCGGCGCGCTGCGCCCAGGACGGGACACCGTGCCGCTCCGGCGGGCCGTTGGTGCTGAGCACCGCCGCGGTGAGGTCACCGCCGAGCGGGACACCGAGCCGACCCTCGGCGGCAACGCGCTGCCCGGGCAGCAGGCCACGCCAGGCCGGGTCGGTGGCCAGGACCAGCACCCGCACGGACGCGTGAACCCGTCGGTCGTCCGGGCCGGTGAGCCGGACCAGCTCGGTCGGCACCAGCAGCATGCCCGGACGCCCGGCGGACCGGATCGGGCGCGGGTCGTCGCGGACGATCAGGTCGGCGGTCACCGGGGCGCGCTGCTCGGCCAGGGCGCGGACCGGCGGCGCGTCCCGGACGGTGAGCCGGGCGGCGGTGGCCGCCGCGCCGCAGACCACGCCGAGGCCCACCGCGACGGCGATCCAGCCGTAACGGCGGAGGCCGTCCCGGGGGCGACCGAGGCGGCCGGCGGTGTGCATCGCGCTGCCCGCCGTCAGGATTGCCACCACCCCGGCCACCAGCACGAGCGGGCGTGTGCCGACGTGCAGCCCGGCGAGGGCGGTGAGCCAGGCGGCCACCGCCAACCCGGCCAGCCGTAGATCCGGCGGCGCAGTCTTCGCCTGGCCGGCGTTCAGGTCGCCTGCCGGTGACCGGTCATCGGCGACGGGGTGGCCGCTCACACCGTCACCAGGTCCTTGAGCTGCTCGTAGCGGGCGTCGCCGATCCCGTCGACCTGGCGCAGGTCGCCGACGGACTTGAACCCGCCGTGCTGGTCGCGGTGGGTGAGGATCCGCTGGGCGAGCACCGGCCCGACCCCCGGCAGCGCGTCGAGCTGGGCCAGCGTTGCCGTGTTGAGGTTCAGCGGCCCGCCCGCGGGCGCCGCCCCGCCCGCCGCCGGCCCGGCGGCAGCGGCCGGTGGCGGTGGCGTCACCCCGACGACGATCAGCTCCCCGTCGGTGACCTTGCGCGCCGGGTTGAGCAGCGCCACGTCGACTCCGGGCAACGCGCCGCCGGCCGCCTGCACCGCGTCGGCGAGCCGCGACCCGGCCGGCAACCGCACCAGACCGGGCTTGCGGACCTTGCCGGCGACCGCCACGACCACCTCGGCCGCGCCGGACGCGCTGGGGTCGCCGCCTGCCGAGATGGCCGGGGCGGCCTCGCTGGCCAGCGGGGCCGCCCCGGCCATCTCGGC
>NZ_RCVJ01000271.1 GCF_003667505.1 Micromonospora sp. BL4 | reverse complement strand
CCTTCCGACCCGTACCGCCGGACCGGTGCCGCCCGGGTCACCGGCCGCGGTGGCGCCGGCGGCCTGGTCGGTCGGCGGCTCGGCCTGGTCCGGTGGTTGCGGCTGGTCCGAGGGTTGCGGCTGGTCCGAGGGGTCCGGCTGGTCCGGCGGTACGGGTCGGAAGGTCGGCTCGTCGGCGACCGCCGGATCCCGGTCCGGCTCCGTGCCCGGGGTGCTCCCGTCGGCCGGACGGCCTGCTCCCGGCTGGGGCTCCGGCATCGCGGCAATCTCCTCTCGCGCCGGTCCGAGGTTAGTACCGCCCCGCCACCGCCGCCGACCGGGCGTCGCGGCGGGGCGGCGCACCGCCAACGATGGCGCTCGGAGCGTCGTGGGCGGCGTGCGCGCGGTCACCGCCGGGTGGGCGCGTACCCTTGGGCATCATGAGTGCCCCGTCCACGACGCCGCGCGCGGCCGCGACCAATTCCGTCTGGCCTCGGCTGGAGCCACTGCTCCCGCAGGTCTCGAAGCCCATCCAGTACGTGGGTGGTGAGCTGGGGGCGGTCGTCAAGGACTGGGACGCGGCGACCGTGCGCTGGGCGCTGATGTATCCCGACGCGTACGAGGTGGGCCTGCCCAACCAGGGCGTGCAGATCCTCTACGAGGTGCTCAACGAGCTGCCCGACACCCTCGCCGAGCGGACGTACGCGGTCTGGCCGGACCTGGAGAACCTGATGCGCACGCACGGCGTGCCGCAGTTCACCGTCGACGCGCACCGCCCGGTGCGTGACTTCGACGTGTTCGGCATCTCCTTCTCCACCGAGCTGGGCTACACCAACCTGCTCACCGCGATCGACCTGGCCGGCATTCCGATGCTGGCCGTCGACCGCACGGACGCCGACCCGGTGATCGTGGCCGGTGGGCACGCCGCGTTCAACCCGGAGCCGATCGCCGACTTCATCGACGCCGCCGTTCTTGGCGACGGCGAGGAGGCGGTCCTGGAGATCACGGCGATCGTCCGGGAGTGGAAGGCGGAGGGTTCCCCCGGTGGCCGCGACGAGCTGCTGCTGCGGCTGGCCCGCACCGAGAGCGTCTACGTGCCGCGCTTCTACGACGTGGACTACCTCCCCGACGGGCGGATCCAGCGGGTCGTGCCGAACCGGGCGGACGTGCCGTTCCGGGTGCACAAGCGCACGACGATGGACCTGGACGCCTGGCCGTACCCGAAGAAGCCCCTCGTTCCGCTGGCCGAGACGGTGCACGAGCGGTACGCGGTGGAGATCTTCCGGGGCTGCACCCGGGGTTGCCGGTTCTGCCAGGCCGGCATGATCACCCGACCGGTGCGCGAGCGGTCGATCACCACGGTCGGGCAGATGGTGCGCGAGGGGCTGGAGTTCTCCGGCTTCCACGAGGTGGGCCTGCTGTCGCTGTCCTCGGCCGACCACTCCGAGATCGGCGACATGTGCTCGGGCCTGGCCCAGCAGTACGAGGGCACCAACGTCTCGCTGTCGCTGCCGTCGACCCGGGTGGACGCGTTCAACATCGACCTCGCGCAGGAGCTGTCCCGCAACGGCCGGCGTACCGGCCTGACCTTCGCCCCCGAGGGCGGGTCGGAGCGGATCCGCAAGGTCATCAACAAGATGGTGTCGAAGGAAGACCTGATCCGCACCGTCGTGACCGCGTACACCAACGGCTGGCGGCAGGTGAAGCTCTACTTCATGTGCGGCCTGCCCACCGAGACCGACGCCGACGTCCTGGAGATCGCGGACATGGCGCACGAGGTGATCAAGGCCGGTCGGGCCGCCACGGGCTCCAAGGACATCCGCTGCACGGTCTCCATCGGCGGGTTCGTGCCCAAGCCGCACACCCCGTTCCAGTGGGCGCCGATGGAGCGCCCCGAGGTCATCGATCACCGCCTCAAGATCCTCAAGCAGGCGATCAACTCGGACCGTTCGCTGGGCCGGGCGATCGGCTACCGCTACCACGACGGCGAGCCGTCGCTGATCGAGGGGCTGCTGTCCCGGGGTGACCGTCGGGTCGGCTCGGTGATCCGCAAGGTGTGGGAGAACGGCGGCCGGTTCGACGGTTGGAGCGAGCACTTCTCGTACCAGCGCTGGGTGGACGCGGCGGCCGAGACGCTGCCGGCGTTCGGGGTGGATCTCGACTGGTACACCACCCGGCAGCGCGACGAGCTGGAGGTCCTGCCCTGGGACCACCTGGACTCGGGCCTGGACAAGGACTGGCTCTGGCAGGACTGGCAGGATTCGCTCAGCGAGTTCGAGCAGGACGACTGCCGGTGGACCCCGTGCTTCGACTGCGGCGTCTGCCCTTCGATGGACACCGAGATCCAGATCGGCCCCACCGGGAAGAAGCTCCTGCCCCTCACCCCGATCAAGGGCCTCAAAGCTGTCTCTTCTACACATCTCCGAGCCCACGAGACTACGCCGCACA
>NZ_RCVJ01000153.1 GCF_003667505.1 Micromonospora sp. BL4 | reverse complement strand
TATAAGAGGCAGGGTCGGTTGGGCCACGATGATCGCCCCGATCACCAGCGCGGCGACCGTGGCGGCCGCGCAGATCGGCCCCAGCACGCTCTTCGACCCGAACGAGATGCTGGTGCGCAGCCCGCCGGTGCCGGGCATTGGCCCGCCGCCCAGGGGTTCGACCGGCGTGGGCAGGGCGGTGGTGGCGGCCGCGAGGTTCTCGGCCGTTCCGGGTGGGATCGGCAGCAGCGGCAGCCCGGCGAGCAGGCGGTCCACCGGGAGCAGGTCCCGGGCCCAGGAACCGCAGGCACCGCATTCGCGTACGTGCCGGGCCAGGCGCTTGCGCCACAGTGGGCTCGGTCGGCCGTCCCACGTGCGGGTCACGTCGCGCAGGGCGGGGCAGGTGGCGCTGGCGCGCAGCGCCCGGACCACGCTGCGGGACACCTCCAGCTGTTCCTTCATCCGCTGGATCCGTACCGCCGCGTGGCCCTCGGTCAGGCCGAGCGCCGCGGCGAGGTCGGCCCGGTCGAGGTTCCCGGTGGCCTCCAGCCACCAGAGGGCGAGCAACGTCTGGTCGTCGTCGTCGAGCCAGCGGGTCGCCTCGGCCACCTCGCGGCGCTGGTCGGTCAGGCCGAGCCGCAGGATGGTGAGCCCGGCGAAGTCCGCGGCCGGGTCGGGCACCCCGTACGCGCTGTCGAGGTCGGCGGTGTGGGTCAGCGCGGCACGGCGCTGCTGCTCGCGGTCCCGCACCTGGCGCACCGTGATGGCGATCAGCCAGGACCGGTACGCGGCCGGATCGCGCAGGTCGGCCAGGTGACGGACGACGCGGAGCAGGGTCTCCTGGACCACGTCGTCGACGTCGGCGTGCCCCCGCAGCGCCCGACCGACCACGTTGTAGACGAGGGGGAGGGACGCGGCCACCAGGGCGTCGAGCGCCTGCGGGTCGCCGTCGCGGGCGGCGACCACCATCTCGGTGTCGGCCCCATCCCGACCGGTACCGCGCATCGTCTCACTCCCTTGTGTGGTCGCACCGCTACCCAGTGGAGGACCGTGGTGGGTTCACCAGCACGGCCTCCCCTCAGGAGACCGGCGGGCCGCGCCGGGATAACAGTTTCCACGGCCGGATCGGACGGAGCCAGGCGCGGGCGTCGGATCCATCGAGGTGAACGTCTTCACTTGACCACGACGAGCGCGTAACCTGCCTGAAACGATTCATAGAGCGGAGGCCCGCGTGACTCGTCGTACTCTCGGATTCCGGCCGGCTGTCCGGCGGCGCCGGACAGCGGTGCTCCTGGCGGCGACGACCGTGGTCGCGGTGGTCCTCAGCGGGGCGCCACCGGCGCTGGCCGCGCGGGGACACGCGCCGGGCGCGCCGACCGCCCTGACCGTCGGCGACCGGAGCCGACCCCTCAACGTCGAGGGCGTCCCGCGCTTCGGCTGGCTGCCCCGCGACGCCGACCCCGGTGAGACGCAGACCGCCTACCGGATCACCGTCAGCGCCACCGGCGGCGACCGGGTCTGGGACTCCGGCAAGGTCGCCTCCGACCAGCAGGCCTACGTGCCGTACGCGGGGCCCACCCTGCGTTCGGGCACGGCGTACGAGTGGACGGTCCGCACCTGGGACCGCACCGGCCGGCAGTCCCCACCCGCCGCCGGCGCCTTCGAGACCGGCATCGACGACACCCAGTGGGAGGGCGCGAGCTGGATCCGGCGCGCCACCACCGAGGCCGACGACTACACCCTGGCCCGCACCGAGGTACGCCCCAACGCCAGCCGCGTCGTCCGCGCCCGCGCCTACACCGCCGCCGACCACACCTACGAGCTCTACCTCAACGGCGCCCGCGCCGACCGGGGGACCTCCTTCGGCTACCCGGGCGAGGACTACTACCAGGCCACCGACGTCACGAAACTGGTGAGAGCCGGTGCGCCGCTGGTCATCGGGGTGCGCTACCACTGGTACGGCAGCGGCCAGGGCCGCCCCGCCGGCAACCGTGGCCTGCTCGCGAAGCTGGTCGTCGAGCACGCCGACGGCACCCGCGAGGTGTACGGCACGGACGACTCCTGGCGGGTCGCCCGCGACACCCAATTCGTCGCGAACGCCGAGCGCCGCAACGGCGAGGGCGACCGGGTCGAGCGGCAGGACGCCCGCGCCGAGGTCGCCGGCTGGATGCGTCCCGGCTACGACGACAGCGCCGGCGGGTTCACCGCCGCCGAGGTGCTCGGCGCGCACCCGACCGCGTCGTCGCCGCACCTGATCGGGCAGGAGACCCGGCTTGTCGAGACCCCCGTCAAACCGGTCGCGGTGCGCACCGCCGCCGACGGCACGGTCGTCGCCGACTTCGGCGTGGTCATCCCCGCCCGCCCGGTCGTCCGGTTCGACGCCGGCGTCGCCGGGCGCGCCATCGACCTGCGGGCCGGCTACACCCTCACCGACACCGGCCGGGTCGACACGTCCACCCTCCAGTCGCAGGGCACCACCATGAGCTTCCCGTACCTGCAGAAGGACGGGCCGCAGGAGTTCCGGGCCCTCACCCACCTCGGGTTCCGCTACCTGGAGATCCCCGGCGCCGGCGAGAGCATCTCGGCGCGCGACGTTTCCGCCGTCGTGGTGCACACCGACGTGCCGGCCGGCCGGGAGGCGAGCTTCGCCAGCTCCAACGCCACCCTCGACGCGGTGTGGGCGATGATGAAGCGGTCCGCGATCTACTCCGTCCAGGAGGCGTTCGTCGACACACCCACCCGGGAGAAGGGCCAGTTCCTCGGCGACGCCGCGAACATCTCGTACGCCACGATGGCCGCCTTCGGCGAGCGCGACGCCACCCAGCAGGCCATCCGCGAGTTCCTCCGCTCGGCCGCCCGCTACTGGACCGCCGAGGGCGACCGTGGCCGCTACAACGCCGTCTACCCCAACGGCGACGGCAAGCGGGACATCCCCGACTACTCGCTGATGTTCGTCGACTGGGTGTGGCGGTACTGGACCGAGACCGGTGACCGCGAGCTGCTGGCCGAGGCGTACCCGGCCATCCGGGACACCGCCGAGTACGTGCTGCGCCACATCCCGGCCACCGGCCCCACCGCCGGCCTGGTCACCGACCTGACCGGCGGCAGCGGCGCCTACCGGTACGGCATCATCGACTGGCCCGAGCCCGGCCGCTTCGGCTACGACATGAGCACCGCCGCCCGGACCACCATCAACGCGCAGAGCGTCGACGTGCTGCGGACCACCGCCCGGATGGCCGAGGCGCTCGGCCGGCCCGCCGACGAGGTCACCACGTACGACGGGCGGGCCGCGGACCTCACCGACGCGGTCAACGCCACGCTGCGCGCCGCCGACGGCAGCTACGTCGACGGGCTCTCGGCCACCGGCGAGCGCAGCGGCCACGCCGGGCAGCACGCCACGTCGTACGCCGTCGCGCACGGACTGGCCCCGCAGGCCGACCTGCCCGCGCTGGCCGACCACGTCGCGTCGATGGGCATGAAACAGGGGCCGATGACCGCCCACTGGCTGCTGCGGGCGCTCGCCGACGCCGGCCGGCCCGAGGCGGTGCTGCGACTGCTGACCAACCCCGACGACCTGGGCTGGGCGAACATCCTCGCCCAGGGCGGCACCTTCACCTGGGAAGCCTGGACCCTCGACCCCGGCAGCAACTTCAGCCAGTCGCACGGCTGGGGCGCGCAGGCGGTGGTCGACGTGCAGGAGACCCTGCTCGGCGTCCGCACCGCCAGCCCGGGCGCCGCGACGGTCGACGTGGTACCGCCCGCCACCGGGCTCGACCGCGCCAGCGGCACCGTGCCCACCCAGCGCGGACCGGTCCGCCTCGACTGGCGGCGCACCAACGCCGGAATGCGCGTCGACCTCGACGTGCCGGTCAACGTCACCGCCCGGGTCGCCCTGCCGGTCGTGCCGGGAAAGTCCTACCGGGCGGCCGGCCCCAGCAGAGCCACCTTCGTCGGCATCGAGGACGGCCGGGCCGTCTTCCAGGTCGGCTCCGGCCGGTCCAGCTTCCAGCCGGTCGCCGGTCCGGCGGCCCAGCCCCGCTGACGTCCCGTTCGGGGCCGGTCGTCGGCCCGCCGCCACCGGAAGGAAGAGGACCAGGAATGATGCGCATGACGCGGCGCCACGCCGCACCCTCCGCGCTTCTCGTGCTGCTGCTCGGCCTCACCCCGACGGTGGCGCCGGGCCCGGCCACGGCCGCCGCGTCGGCGGCCCCCGCGCTGACGGTCACCGGACTGACCACCGAACGGGCCACCGAGCCCATCGGGCTGGACGTGGGGAAGCCGCGCCTCGGCTGGCGCATCGAGGCCACCACCCGGGGCGTGCTCCAGGAGTCGTACCAGGTGCGCGTCGCCACCGGCGCGGACCGGCTGGACGACGCCGACGTCTGGGACAGCGGCCGGATCCGGTCCCGGGAGAGCACCCTCGTCCCGTACGCCGGCCCGCAGCTGCGACCCCGCACCCGGTACGCCTGGCAGGTCCGGGTCTGGGACACCACGGGCCGCGACTCCGGGTGGAGCGCGCCGTCGTTCTGGGAGACCGGCGTACGGGGCGGCGACGGCTGGCGGGCCGACTGGATCGGCATGCCGTCGCCCACCGAGACCTGGACCGACTACACCGTGCAGACGACGGTACGGCTGGAACGCGACGCGGCCGGGATCTTCCTGCGCGCCCGTGGCGCGGCGAACTCGTACATGTGGCAGTTCTCCACCACCGGCGGCAGCGCCAAGCTGCGCCCGCACGTCCGCGTCGACGGCGCCTGGACGCTGCTCAAGGAGGTCCCGCTCGGCGCGGTCGTACCGGCCGACAAGCTGACCGCGCCGCACACCCTGCGCATCACTGCGGCCGGCGACACCATCACCACCTGGGTCGACGGCACCCAGGTCGACGTCACCCGCAGCACCGCCCACCGGGCCGGCTCGGTGGGCCTGCGCACCAACGGGGTGGAGACCGGGGTCTTCTCCGACTTCTCGGTGACCAGCGGCGACGACACCCTCTTCGCGGCCCCGCTCACCGACGGCGAGAATCCGTTCGGGGCCGGCACGGCCACCGCGGGCGGCCTGCGGGTCAGCGGCGACACCGAGGCGATGCTCACCGCGCTGGACGCGAACCCGCTGCTGCGCCGGGGCTTCCGGGTCGACGGCACGGTCGCCCGAGCCCGGCTCTACGCCACCGCACTCGGCGTCTACCAGCTGTCCCTCAACGGCCAGCGGGTCGGCGACCACGAGTTGGCGCCCGGCTGGACGGACTACGACAAGCGGGTCCAGTACCAGACGTACGACGTGACCCGCCAGCTCCGCGCCGGCGACAACGCCCTCGGCGCGCTGCTGGGTGACGGTTGGTACGCCGGCAGCATCGCCTGGTTCGGCACCGACAACTACGGCTCCCGGCCGCACCTGAGCGCGCAACTGATGATCGACTACACCGACGGGCGCAGCGAGACGATCGGCACCGACGGCTCGTGGCGCGCCACGGCCGGGCCCTTCCGGCAGAGCGACCTGATCCACGGCGAGACCTACGACGCGCGCCGGCTGCCAGCCGGCTGGGACCGACCCGGGTTCGACGACTCCGGCTGGTCGCCCGCCACCGTGGACGACGTCGACGCCACCGACCGGATCGTCGCCCAGGTCGACCCGCCGGTGCGGGTCACGCAGGAGCTGCCCGCGAAGGCGCTGACCCAGCCCACCCCCGGCACCTGGATCTTCGACCTCGGCCAGAACATGGTGGGCAAGGTGCGCCTCAAGGTCGACGGCCCGGCCGGCGCCACGGTGCGCATCCGGCACGCCGAGGTGCTCAACCCGGACGGCACCGCCTACACCGCCAACCTGCGTACGGCCCGGGCCACCGACCACTACACGCTGCGCGGCGGCGGCGCCGAGGTCTACGAGCCGACGTTCACCTTCCACGGCTTCCGTTACGTCGAGTTGACCGGCTACCCGGGCACCCCCGACCTGTCCACCGTCACCGGCCTGGTCATGCACACCGACGGGGAGCTCACCAGCGAGTTCGAGACCTCCAACGCGATGGTGAACAAGCTGCACAGCAACATCACCTGGGGGCAACGCGGCAACTTCCTGTCCATCCCGACCGACACCCCGGCCCGGGACGAGCGGCTCGGCTGGACCGGTGACATCAACGTCTTCGCCAACACCGCGACGTTCAACATGGACAGCCTGACGTTCCTCACCAAGTGGTTGCAGGACCTGCGGGACGCCCAGTCGGCGAACGGCGCGTACCCCGACGTCGCGCCCCGGGCCTGCTGCGGGGACGGCGCGACCGGATGGGCCGACGCCGGGATCACCGTGCCGTACGCGCTCTGGCAACGCTACGGCGACACCCGCGTGATCGAGGAGCACTACGCGTCGATGACGCGGTACGCGTCCTGGTTGGAGAGCACCAGCTCGAATCACCTGCGGACCAACGCCGGCCCGTACCTCGACTGGCTCAACCTGAACGATCCGACGCCCGCCGGCGTCGTCGGAACGGCCTACTACGCCTACAGCATCCGGCTGTTGGGCCAGCTGGCCGGCGCCATCGGCAAGGACGCCGACGCGGCCCGCTACGCGGCGCTGTCCAGGGACATCGCGCAGGCGTTCGTCGACGCGTACGTCGCCGCCGACGGCACGGTGCAGGGCGACAGCCAGACCGGGTACGTGCTGGCCATCGGCATGGGCCTGCTGCCCGACACGCTGCGGGCCAAGGCCGCCGACCGGCTGGTCGCCAACGTGCAACGTCACGACTGGCACCTCTCCACCGGTTTCCTCGGCACCCCGGACCTGCTGCCGGCGCTCAGTGCGACCGGGCATCTGGACGTCGCGTACCGGCTGCTGCTCAACGACACCTATCCGTCATGGGGATACGAGATCGCCAAGGGCGCGACGACGATCTGGGAGCGCTGGGACTCGATCAAACCCGACGGCAGCTTCGGCGACGTGGGGATGAACTCCTTCAACCACTACGCCTACGGCGCGGTGGGGGACTGGATGTACCGGACCGTGGCCGGCATCCAACCCGACAACGACAAGCCGGGGTACGCGCACCTCACGTTCGCCCCGCAGCCCGGTGGCGACCTCACCTCGGCCAGGGCGTCGTACCGCTCGGCCTACGGAACGATCGGCAGCGACTGGGACCTCGACGCACGCGGGGACATGCGGCTGCGGCTCACGCTGCCGGCGAACACCACGGCGACCGTACGCCTGCCAGCACCGGGACGGAACGCGGTCACCGAGGGTGGCCGACCGGCGGAGCAGGCCGACGGCGTGCGGTTCGTCCGGATGGACGGCGCGGTCGCCGTCTACGAGATCGGCTCCGGTTCGTACTCCTTCGCGGTCGACCGGGTGCTCGGCGACCTGGGCGACGCCGGCGACACGGCACGGGAGCTGGGGACGCTCACCGACCAGCTCGCCGGTGAGCTGGGTCGACCGGTGGCCGAGTACCTGCGCGGTCGGTTCAGCCGACTCGCCGCGGAGACGGCGGCGGCGCGGACGGCGTACCTGGCGGGCAACTCGCGTTCCGCCGCCGGTGACGTGCACCGGGCCCTGGCGAGCGCCGCCGACACGGCCCGGTGGCTGCGGACCCAGGTCGCCACGGGTCGCCTCGACCAGGCCCACGCGGACCGGTTCACCGCGCTGCTCACCCGGGTCGACCAGCGGCTCTCCGCGGCGTCGTCGACCCTGGTCGGCGCCGTGGTGAAACTCGACCTGCCGGTGGGGGAGCGGCTGCCCGGCGAGGTCGTACGCGCCACCGTCACGGTGACCAACGGCGGGCGGGACCCGCTGACCGGCGTCACCTCCGACCTGCGGGCGCCCGACGGCTGGACGGTGACCCCGGTCGGAAAGCGAGCCACCACGGTCGCGCCGGGCGGCACCGTCAACCACCGCTACGACCTGCGGATCCCCGCCGGTCAGGCGCCGGTGAGCGGGGCCGTCGACGGCTCCGCCAGCTACCGCCACCGGGGTGGCAGCGCGACGCTGCCCGTCGCGGGAACCGTCGCCGTTGCGCCGGCGGTGCAGATCGTGTCGGCGGCCCCGGTCCCGGCCGACGTCGCCCCGGGCGCCACGACGACGGTCGGCACCGTGCTGCGCAACCGGGCCGGCGTACGGGTGACCGGGCAGCTGACCGTCACCGCGCCGGACAGCTGGCGGGCGACGCCGGCCACCGGGTACGACCTCGCTCCCGGCGCGCAGACCACCGTGTCGACCGTGCTCACCGCGCCCGTGTCGGTGACCCAGGGGCCGGTGGAGATCACGGTGGCGACCGGCGACACGGCGGCCGAACGGCGCCTCGTCGCGATCCCGGTACGGTTCGACGATCCACCGCCCGGCGCGTACGACCACGTCGACCTGGGTGTCGCGGCGTCCGAGCAGGCGCACCGCCTCGCCGCCTCGACCTACTCGGCCACCAGCACCGAGGCCGGCCTGACCCGCCGGTACACCGACACGACCCGCCCCGGCGGCTGGTTCGAGTTCGACCTCGCCGTCGAGCCCGGCGAGCCGTTCGTGCTGCGCGCTCGGGAGACGTACGACGGGCCGCAGCTCAAGGACTACGAGGTGGTCGTGGACGGGGTGGTGGCGCACAGTCGCGCGTGGCGGCGTACGGCGGCCGGAGCCGGCACGGTCAGCTACCAGTTCGTGGTCGACCTGCCGGACGCGACCCGCGACGGGGCGGTGCGGGTGCGATTCCGGGACACGGGTGACGGCTACGACCCGTCGATCGCCGACGTCTGGGCCACGCCCGTCCCGGCGGCCTGACTCATCGGCGGGGCTGCCGAACCCCCAACGCCTCTCGCGGTCCCGCCTCTCCCGGGGGTGTCAGACGCCCTTTGCTCTGCTTCAACCGGTTCGGGGGGTCAGCGCCGGGTGCGCCGGGGGTGGTCGCTGGAGCGGCGGACGACCAGCTCCGGCTGGAAGACCACGTGCCGGTGCCGGTGCGCGTCGCCGGGCTCGGCCTCCTCCAGCAGCAGCTGCGCCGCGGTGCGGCCGAGCTGGTCGCGGGGCTGGCGTACCGATGACAGCGGCACCGCCGCCGCGTCGGCGAACTCGATGTCGTCGTAGCCGACGATGGCGACGTCGGCCGGCACCCGCAGGCCGCGCGCGGTCAACTCCTGGAGGACGCCGAGCGCGATGAGGTCGTTGGCGCAGAAGACGGCGGTGGGGCGCTGCCGGGCCGGCAGAGTCAGCAGCTCCTCGGCGGCGCGCCGGCCGGCGGCGACGGTCAGGCTGGTGGTCACCGCCACCCGGAGTTCGGCGCCGCTGTCACGTTCCTCCAGTGCCGCGGCGGCACCGGCGTGCCGGTCGGCGACCTGGGCGATGGAGAGCGGGCCGCCGAGGTAGGCGATGCGGTGGTGGCCCTGATCCAGCAGGTGGTCCATGGCCAGCCGGCCGCCGAGGACGTCGTCGACCGCCACCGAGCAGCGGTTCGCCCGGCCCGTGCCCCGGTCCACCAGCACCACCGGAATGCCCCGGTCGATGAGCTTGTCCAGGTTGGGCTGGGGGCCGTGGCCGACCGGGGTGATGAGGACGCCGCGGACCCGCTGCTCCTCCAGCAGCTCCAGGTGGCGGCGTTCTCGGGCGCTGTCCTCGCCGCTGTTGCAGACGACGAGCATGGCGCCGGCTTCCTCCACCACCTGTTCGGCGCCGCGGACGACGTCGGTGAAGAACGGGTTGGCCACGTCCAGGACGACGATGGCCACGGTGCGGCTGTGCCCGGCGCGCAGTTGGCGCGCGGAGTCGTTGCGGACGTAGCCGAGCGTGCTGATGGCGTCGAGCACCCGCTGGCGGGTGGCGGGGGCGACCGTGTCGGGCCGATTGAGCACGTTGCTCACCGTGCCGAGGGAGACGCCGGCGTGCCGGGCGACCTCCTTGATGTTCGCCGTTGCCATGACTCCCTCGACGTTCCGTGCGGTGGTCGCGGCCCGAGCCCCGAGCGGGTCGCGGTCGCGGTGATCCCCGGAAAGCGCGTCGCGGGGACGGCTGGACCGGGTAGCTCCGGCAGTGTATAGCGGCTAAAACGTTTCATCCAGCCAGCTGGTGGTCCCGCGCGTCGCGTCGCCGATCGGCGGCACGGGTCCGAGGGTGCGCGGAGCCCGCATCGGCAACGGCCAAGAAATCATGGCGAAACTCTTGACGCTCACGAATGCCTCCCCCTACGGTCCATGCACGACTCGTGAAACGATTCAGGAGGGGATCGGATGACCGCCGACGCACCAGGCACGGACGGCGCTCCGCTGCTGGTACTCGACGGCGTGACGAAGTCCTTCGGGGCCGTCGCCGCGCTGCGTGGGGTGCACCTGGCGCTGCACGCCGGCGAGGCCCACGCCCTGGTCGGCGAGAACGGGGCGGGCAAGTCCACCCTGGTGAAGATCCTGGCCGGCGCGCACCCGCCGGACTCCGGCGAGATGACGCTGGACGGGCAGCCGCTGCGACTGCGCGGCCCCGCCGACGCCCGGGCCGCCGGCATCGCCGTCATCTACCAGGAGCCGACGCTCTTTCCGGATCTGTCCGTGGCGGAGAACATCTTCATGGGCCGGCAACCGCTTCGCGGCCTGCGCCGCATCGACAGCGCGGCGATGAACCGCGACGCCGAGCGGCTGTTCCAGCGGCTCGGGGTCCGGATCGACCCGACCCGTCCCGCCCGAGGGCTCTCCATCGCCGACCAGCAGCTCGTCGAGATCGCCAAGGCGATCTCCTTCGACGCCCGCGTCCTGGTCATGGACGAGCCCACCGCCGCGCTCTCCGGCGTGGAGGTCGAGCGGCTCTTCGCGGTCGCCCGCTCGCTCTGCGAACGCGGCGCCGCCGTGCTGTTCATCTCGCACCGGTTCGACGAGGTGTTCGACCTCTGCCACCGTGTCACCGTGCTGCGCGACGGCGCCTGGGTCTCCAGCGATCCGGCCGCCGACCTCACCGTCGACGAGGTGGTGCGGCGCATGGTCGGTCGGGACGTCTCCTCGCTCTACCCCAAGCAGGTCGCCGAGCTGCGGGACACGCTGCTCGAGGTCCGTGGGCTGACCCGGGCCGGCGTCTTCACCGACGTGTCGTTCTCCGTCCGGGGCGGGGAGATCGTCGCGCTCGCCGGGCTGGTCGGCGCCGGCCGCAGCGAGGTCGCCCGCGCCGTCTTCGGCATCGACCGCTACGACGCGGGCGAGGTGCGGGTGGCCGGGCGAGGTGTTCCGGCGGGCAGGCCGGGCCGGGCGATCGCCGCCGGCATGGCGCTGGTCCCCGAGGACCGGCGGCAGCAGGGCCTGGTCATGGAGCTGTCGGTCGAGCGCAACGCGACGCTGGCCCGCCGTCGGGCGCTGAGCCGACTCGGCCTCCTGCTCGGCGGCGCGGAGCGCGCCGAGGCCCGCAGCTGGACGCGACGGTTGCAGGTGAAGGCCGCCCGGCTCAACGCCCCGGTGGCGACCCTCTCCGGCGGCAACCAGCAGAAGGTGGTGCTCGCCAAGTGGCTGGCCACCGAACCACGGATTCTGATCATCGACGAGCCGACCCGGGGCATCGACGTCGGCACCAAGTCCGAGGTGCACCGGCTGCTCTCGGAGCTGGCCGGCGAGGGTCTGGCGATCCTCATGATCAGCAGCGAACTGCCCGAGGTGCTCGGCATGGCCGACCGGGTGCTGGTCATGCACGAGGGACGCCTGGTCCGCGAGCTGTCCCGGGCCGAGGCGGACGAGACCTCCATCATGTACGCCGCCACCGGTCAAGGAGTGACCGCATGAGCCGCACCGACACCGGCGCGCCCGAGCGGCCCACCGGGACCGAACCGACCGAGCCCGACCGGCAGCGCCGCAGCCTCACCGAACGGCTGCTCGCCGTACGCGAGCTGAGCCTGCTCATCGCGCTCGGCCTGCTGGTCCTGGTGACCACCGTGCGCAACGACCGCTTCCTGAGCGGCCAGAGCGTCAAGGACCTGCTGCTGGGCTGCGCGATCCTGGTGATCCTGGCGGTCGGGCAGACCCTGGTCATCGTCACCCGCAACGTCGACCTCTCCGTCGGCTCGATCCTGGGTCTGGTCGCGTTCGCCACCGGCACGCTGTTCCTCAGCGCGCCCGGCACCCCGTGGCCCGTGGCGCTCGTCGTGGGGGTCGCGCTGGGCGCGCTCTGCGGTGTGATCAACGGCGGCCTGATCGCGGTGGCCCGGGTGCCCGCTCTGGTCATCACCCTCGGCACGCTCTACGCCTTCCGGGGCGTCGACTACTACTGGGCGTCCGGCCGGCAGATCAACGCCGCCGACATGCCCTCATCGTTCCTGCGGCTGGGTAACCAGACCGTGCTCGGCGTACCCGTGCTGTTCCTCGTCGCGCTGGTCGTCGTCGCCGCGGTCGGGTTCTACCTGCGCTCGTACCACAGCGGCCGGGAGCTGTACGCGATCGGCTCCGAGCCGGCCGCCGCCCGGCTCTCCGGCATCCCGGTGGGCCGGCGGGTGTTCGCGGTGTTCGTCGCCAACGGCGCGCTGGCCGGCCTCGCCGGCGTGCTGTACGCGGCCCGGTTCGGCACCCTCGACGCGGCCGCCGGCACCGGTCTGGAACTCCAGGTCGTCGCCGCCGCCGTGGTCGGCGGGGTGGCGATCTTCGGCGGCAGCGGCAGCGCCTACGGCGCGGCGCTCGGCGCCGTGCTGCTGACCACGATCGGCAGCTCGCTCGCCGTCCTGCGCATCGACCCGTTCTGGCAGCAGGCCGTGGTCGGCGCGCTCATCCTCGCCGCCATCGGGCTGGACCGGCTCCTGGCCCTGCGGGTGGCGGCCCGCCTCCGAGGGAGAAGCGCCCATGGCGCATGACAGCCTGTACGCCGCACCGCCCACCGTCGAGGCCGAGCCCGGCGCGGGCCGACTCGCCACCCTGCGCGGGCTGTTCGGCTCCTGGGACGCGGTGATCGTCGGCGCCCTCGTGGCGGCCGTGCTGGTCGCCGGACTGACCGTGGAGAACTTCGCCACCGGCCGCAACGCCCAGTTCCTGCTGCTCGACCTGGTGCCGCTGGCGTTCATCGCGCTGCCGATGACCCTGATCGTGATCACCGGCGAGATCGACCTCTCGGTGGCCAGCATGGTGGGCCTGTGCAGCACGTTGATGGGGCAGCTCTGGCTCTCCAGTGGACTGTCGCTGGAGCTGATCTGCGTCCTCGTGGTGCTGCTCGGGGCGGTGCTCGGCGCGGTGAACGGTCTCTTCGTCACCGGTTTCGGCCTGCCGTCCCTGGCGGTCACCATCGGCACGCTCGCCCTCTACCGGGGGCTGTCCTTCGTCGTGCTCGGCGACCAGGCGGTCGCGGACTTCCCGGCCGACTGGACGGCCGCCGTGGTGCGGAACATCCCCGGCACGTCGATCCCGGTCGTGGTGGTGCCGCTGCTGCTGCTCGCCCTGGTCTTCGGGGTGGTGCTGCACGCCACCGCGGCCGGCCGGGCGCTCTACGCCATGGGCAACAACGACCAGGCCGCCACGTTCACCGGCGTCTCAGTGGCCCGGACGAAGTTCTGGCTCTTCGTGGTCTCCGGCGCCGTGTGCGGGCTGGTCGGCATCTTCTGGACCCTGCGGTACGCCAGCGCCCGCGGCGACAACGCCACCGGCCTGGAGCTGACCGTCGTCACCGCCGTGCTGCTCGGCGGGGTCTCGATCTTCGGCGGCCGGGGCGCCCTGCTCGGTGTGCTGGCCGGCGTCCTGCTCCTCGGCGTCCTGCGCAACGCGTTGCAGCTCGCCGACGTCGACGCCAACGCCCTGACGATCGTCACCGGCACCCTGCTCATCGCATCCGTGGTGCTGCCCAACGCCGTCGCGGACATCCGCGCCCGGCTGCACCGTCGACGACAGCGGCACTCCGTCGCTTCGTGAGGTCCCCCGCTCACCAACCACCCCCGGAAGGATGACGATGTCCGCATACCGCAGAGGCCTCCGTGTCGGGGCCACCAGCCTCACCCTGGCCGCACTGCTGCTCAGCGCCGCAGCGTGCGGCGGTACCACCCGGGACAACTCCGGTGACGACGGCGGCGCCGGCAACCAGGCGAGCGGCGCCGCCAATCCCGACGCCGCCATCAAGGAAGGGCTCAAGATCGCCTTCCTGCCGAAGCAGCTGAACAACCCGTACTTCACCGTCTCGGACAACGGCGGCAAGGACGCGGTCACGGAGTTCAAGGGTGAGTTCAAGGAGGTCGGCCCGTCCGAGGCCAGCGCCTCGTCGCAGGTCAGCTACATCAACACCCTGTCCCAGCAGGGCATGGACGTGATCGTCACCTCGGCCAACGATCCGAACGCCATCTGCGGCGCGCTCAACCAGGCGAAGGCGGCCGGCGCGAAGATCGTCACCTTCGACTCCGACACCAAGCCGGAGTGCCGGCAGATCTTCGTCAACCAGGTCACCGCCGAGGGCATCGCGGAGAACCAGGTCAAGCTGATCTCGCAGCAGATCGGCGGCGAGGGCGAGATCGCGATCCTCTCCGCGACCGCCAACGCGACCAACCAGAACGCCTGGATCGCGCTGATGAAGGAGGAGCTGAAGAAGCCCGAGTACAGCAAGGTCAAGCTGGTCACCGTGGCGTACGGCAACGACGACGACCAGAAGTCCTTCCAGGAGACCCAGGGTCTGCTCCAGTCGTACCCGAACCTCAAGGGCATCATCTCTCCGACCACGGTCGGCGTCGCGGCCGCCGGGCGCTACCTCAGCGGGTCGCAGTACAAGGGCAAGGTCAAGCTGACCGGTCTGGGCACCCCCAACCAGATGCGCCAGTACGTCAAGGACGGCACCGTCGACGCCTTCGCCCTGTGGAGCCCGGCCGACCTCGGCTACCTCGCGGCGTACGTCGGCGCGGCGCTGGCCTCCGGCCAGATCACCGGCGCCGAGGGCGACAAGTTCAAGGCCGGCAAGCTCGGCGAGTTCACCGTCGGCAAGGACGGGGTGGTCATCCTCGGCCCGCCGACCGTCTTCGACAAGAGCAACATCGACCAGTTCCAGTTCTGACCGCCCTCCCGGTCGGTGCGGCGTACACCGCGCCGCACCGACCGGGGGAGCCGACGGGAGAACCATGCCCCGCGTCTGCTTCACCCTCCAGGTAGACCCCGACCGACTCGACGAGTACCGCGCCCGCCACGCACGGGTCTGGCCGGAGATGCTCGCCGCCCTGGCCGAGAGCGGTTGGCACGACTACTCGCTCTTCCTCCGCGACGACGGCCTGCTCGTGGGCTACCTGGTCACCGACGACTTCGCGGCGGCCCAGGCCGCCATGCAGACCAGCGACGTCAACACCCGCTGGCAGGCGGAGATGGCGCCCTACTTCGTCGGCCTCGACCAGGGCGCCGCCGACCGGGCCATCCGGCCGCTGGACGAGGTCTTCAACCTTGAGGCGCAGCTCAGCGCAGAGCGTGAGACGCGGCTCGCCGCACAGACGGGAGAAACCCCATGACGCAGCCCGACGCGCAGACCCTTGAGCGGGTCCGGTCAGCCCTGCGCGCGCAGCGCATCGAGACCCCGTCCTGGGCGTACGCCAACTCCGGCACCCGGTTCAAGGTGTTCCCGCAGGAGGGCGTGCCGCGCAACCCGTACGAGAAGATCGCCGACGCGGCGGTGGTGCACCGGCTCACCGGCGTCGCGCCGACCGTCGCCCTGCACATTCCGTGGGACCGCGTCGACGACTACGCCGACCTGGCCGCGTACGCGACCGACCACGGGGTCGGCCTGGGCGCGATCAACGCCAATGTCTTCCAGGACAACGACTACAAGCTGGGCAGTGTCACCAACCCGGATCCGGGTGTGCGCCGCAAGGCGATCGACCACCTGCTCGAGTGCGTGGACATCATGGACCGCACCGGCTCCCGGGACCTGAAGCTCTGGTTCTCCGACGGGACCAACTACCCGGGCCAGGACGACCTTCGGGCCCGGCAGGACCGGCTGGCGACGGCGCTGCGGGAGACCTACGACCGGCTCGGCGACGGCCAACGGCTGCTGCTGGAGTACAAGCTGTTCGAGCCGGCCTTCTACGCCACGGACGTGCCGGACTGGGGCACCGCGTACGCGCACTGCCTGGAGTTGGGCCCGAAGGCGCAGGTGGTCATCGACACCGGGCACCACGCGCCGGGTACGAACATCGAGTTCATCGTGGCGTTCCTGCTGCGCGTCGGGAAGCTCGGCGCCTTCGACTTCAACTCCCGCTTCTACGCCGACGACGACCTGATGGTCGGCTCCGCGGACCCGTTCCAGCTGTTCCGGATCATGCACGAGATCGTCCGGGGTGACGCGTTGGCGCCCGAGGCCGGGATCGCGTTCATGCTCGACCAGTGCCACAACATCGAGCCGAAGATCCCGGCCATCATCCGTTCGGTGCTCAACGTGCAGGAGGCGACGGCGAAGGCGCTGCTCGTCGACCTGGACGCGCTGGCCGCCGCGCAGCGGACCGGCGACGTGCTCGCCGCGAACGCGGTGCTGATGGACGCGTACAACACCGACGTCCGGCCGCTGCTCGCCGAGCTGCGTACGGACCTGGGCCTGGACCCGGACCCGATGGCCGCGTACGCCCGCTCCGGCTACTTCGAGAAGATCCGCGCCGAACGTGCCGACGGCCAGCAGGCCGGCTGGGGCGCCTGACCACCACCGAAGAACGCAGACTGGGGACGTGAGGACGATGCAACCCGAGGTTCAGGCGCTGATCGCGCGCAGCAACCGGCTCGGCGCCGACCCGACCACGACGAACTACGCCGGGGGCAACACCTCCGCCAAGGGCGCGGACACCGATCCGGTCACCGGTGGGTCCGTCGACCTGCTGTGGGTCAAGGGTTCGGGCGGCGATCTCGGCACCCTGACCCGGTCCGGTCTGGCCGCGCTGCGGCTGGACCGGCTCCGCGCTCTCGTCGACGTGTACCCCGGGATCGAGCGCGAGGACGAGATGGTCGCCGCGTTCGACTACTGCCTGCACGGCCGCGGCGGCGCCGCACCGTCCATCGACACGGCGATGCACGGTCTGGTCGACGTGGCGCACGTCGACCACCTGCACCCCGACGCGGGCATCGCGATCGCCGCCGCCGCCGACGGGCCCGAACTGACCAAGGAGATCTTCGGCGAGCGGGTGCTGTGGGTCCCCTGGCGGCGGCCCGGCTTCCAGCTCGGCCTGGACATCGCCGCCGTGGCGCGGGCCAACCCGCAGGCGGTCGGCGTGATCCTCGGTGGGCACGGCATCACCGCGTGGGGCGCGACGAGTGACGAGTGCGAACGCAACTCGTTGGAGATCATCCGCAGCTCGCAGGCCTTCCTCGACGAGCGGGGTCGGGCCGAGCCGCTCGGCCCGGTCATCGACGGCTACGAGCCGCTGCCGACCGACGAGCGTCGACGTCGGGCGGCGGAGCTGTTCCCGGTGCTGCGCGGCCTCGCGTCCACCGACCGGCCGCAGGTCGGCCACTTCACCGACAGCGACGTGGTGCTCGACTTCGTCGCCCGGGAGAAGCACCCCGCGCTCGCGGCCCTCGGCACCTCGTGCCCGGACCACTTCCTGCGTACCAAGGTCCGTCCGATGGTGCTCGACCTGCCGCCCACCGCTCCGATCGAGGTCGTGATCGCCCGGCTCAAGGAACTGCACGCCTCCTACCGTGACGACTACCGCGCCTACTACGAGCGGCACGCCGGCCCGGACAGCCCGCCGATGCGCGGCGCCGACCCGGCCGTCGTCCTGGTGCCGGGTGTGGGCATGTTCAGCTTCGGGGCCAACAAGCAGACCGCCCGCGTCGCCGGGGAGTTCTACGTCAACGCCATCAACGTGATGCGCGGCGCGGAGTCCGTCTCGCGGTATGCGCCGATCGACGAGGCCGAGAAGTTCCGGATCGAGTACTGGGCACTGGAGGAGGCGAAGCTCCAGCGCATGCCGAAGCCGAAGGCTCTCGCCACCCGGATCGCGTTCGTCACCGGCGGTGGCTCCGGCATCGGCCGGGCGATCGCCCACCGGCTCGCCGCGGAGGGCGCCTGCGTCGTCGTCGCCGACCGTGACGCGGAGGCGGCCGCCGCCGTCGCCGCGGAGATCGGCACCACCGATGTGGCGGTCGCCGTCGCCGCCGACGTCAGTGACGGGGACGCCGTCGCCCGCGCCCTGCGCGACGCGGTGCTCGCCTTCGGTGGGGTGGACCTGGTGGTGAACAACGCCGGGCTTTCGCTGTCCAGGTCGCTGCTGGACACGACCGAGGCGGACTGGGACATCCAGCACGACGTGATGGCCAAGGGCTCCTTCCTCGTCTCCCGCGAGGCCGCGCGGGTCCTGCTGGCGCAGGGGATGGGCGGGGACATCGTCTACATCTCCAGCAAGAACTCCCTGTTCGCCGGCCCGAACAACGTGGCCTACGGCGCGGCCAAGGCCGACCAGGCGCACCAGGTCCGGCTGCTCGCCGCGGAGCTGGGCGGGCACGGCATCAGGGTCAACGGCGTCAACCCGGACGGCGTGGTCCGCGGCTCCGGCATCTTCGCCGGGGGCTGGGGCGCCAAGCGGGCCGCCGTCTACGGCGTGCCGGAGGAGAAGCTCGGCGAGTTCTACGCCCAGCGCACGCTGCTCAAGCGTGAGGTGCTGCCCGAGCACGTCGCCAACGCGGTCTTCGTGCTCACCGGCGGGGAGTTGTCCCACACGACGGGGCTGCACATTCCGGTGGACGCCGGCGTCGCCGCGGCCTTCCTCCGCTGACCACGGCTCACCGTCAAGGAGGACGATGTGGGAAGCGGTCCCGTGCACCTCGCCGCCGTGGATCTGGGCGCCTCCAGCGGCCGGGTGATGGTCGGCCGCGTCGAGCCCGGACGGTTGGAGCTGGCCGAGGCGCACCGGTTCCGCAACGACCCGGTGCGGGTGGCGGGCACCCTGCACTGGGACGTCCTGGCGCTGTACCGCGGCGTCCTCGACGGCCTGCGCGCCGCCGGCCCGGTCGCCAGCATCGGAGTCGACACCTGGGCCGTGGACTACGGGTTGCTCGACGCGACGGGCGCGCTGCTCGGCAACCCGGTGCACTACCGGGACGGGCGCACCGAGGGCGTCGGCGAACGGGTGGCCAAGCAGTTGGGGCAGGAGCGGCTGTACGACACGACCGGGCTCCAGCACCTGCCGTTCAACACCCTCTACCAGCTCGTCGCCGCTGCCGGTACGCCACAGCTCGACCTGGCGCACCGCCTGCTGCTGATCCCGGACCTCATCGCGTACTGGCTCACCGGGGAAATCGGCGCCGAGGTCACCAACGCCTCCACCACCCAGCTGTACGACCTTCGTCGCCGAGCCTGGGCGACCGACCTGATGGTGGACGCGGGCATCCGCACCGAGCTGTTCCCGCCACTGCGGGAGCCGGGCACCCGGATCGGCCCGGTCCTGCCCGCGCTGGGCCTGCCCGGAGAGCCCGCCGTCGTGGCCGTGGGGTCACACGACACCGCGTCCGCCGTGGTGGGCGTGCCGGCGGCGGGGGAGCACTTCGCCTACATCTCCTGCGGCACCTGGTCCCTCGTCGGGGTCGAACTCGCGTCGCCGGTCCTCAGCGCGGCGAGCCGGCAAGCCAACTTCACCAACGAGTCCGGGGTCGACGGCACCATCCGCTACCTGCGCAACGTGATGGGCCTGTGGCCACTTCAGGAATCGCTGCGCAGCTGGGGCACCACGGACCTGCCCGTCCTGCTCCGGGAGGCGGCCCGGCAACCGGCCTTCCGCTCCGTCGTGGATCCGGACGACCCCGCGTTCCTGCCGCCGGGCGACATGCCCGCGCGCATCGCCGAGGCCTGCCGTCGTACCGGAGAGCCGGTGCCGGCCAGTCCGGCGGCGACCGTCCGGTGCATCCTCGACAGCCTCGCGCTGGCGCACCGGCGCGCCGTCGGGCAGGCGCAACTGCTCGCCGGTCGGCATGTCGACGCCGTGCACGTCGTCGGCGGCGGCGCGCGCAACGACCTGCTGTGCCAGCTCACCGCCGATGCCTGCGGACTGCCCGTGCTCGCGGGGCCGGTCGAGGCCACCGCGCTGGGTAACGTTCTGGTGCAGGCCCGCGCCCTCGGCGTGGTCGGCGGCGACCTGGCGGCGTTGCGGGCAGTGCTTCGCGACACCCAACAGATCGTCCGGTACGAGCCACGCGCCACGCAGGCGGCCTGGCGGGCCGCTGCCCGGCGCCTCGGATGGGAGGACTGAGTATGCGAATAGCCCTGTTCGTCACCTGTCTGGCCGACACCCTGTTCCCCGAGGCGGCCAAGGCCACGGTGCGGCTGCTGGAACGGCTCGGTCACGAGGTCGTCTTTCCGCAGGACCAGACCTGCTGCGGGCAGATGCACATCAACACCGGTTATCCGGATGACGCGCTGCGGCTGGTCCGCCGGCACGTGCGGACCTTCGCGCCGTACGACGTGGTGGTGGCACCGTCCGGCTCGTGCGTCGGCTCCGTGCGGCACCAGCACGCGACGGTGGCCCGGGGGGCCGGCGACGAGCGCCTGGCCAGCCGGGCCGAGGAGGTCGCCCGACGCACGTACGAGCTGTCGGAGCTGCTCGTCGACGTGCTCGGGGTGACCGACGTGGGCGCCTTCTATCCGCACCGCGTGACGTACCACCCGACCTGCCATTCGCTGCGGATGATCCGGGTGGGGGACAAGCCGCTGCGGCTGCTGCGCCAGGTGCGCGGCCTGGACCTGGTGGAGCTGCCGCAGGCCGAGCAGTGCTGCGGCTTCGGCGGCACGTTCGCCGTGAAGAACGCGGACACCTCGACGGCGATGCTGGCCGACAAGATGCGCCACGTGCTGTCCACCCGAGCCGACGTCTGCACCGCCGGGGACACCTCCTGCCTGATGCACATCGGCGGCGGGTTGTCCCGGCTCCGCGCCGGCGTACGGACCGTGCACCTCGCGGAGATCCTGGCCAGCACCGAGCCCGCCGGACACCCGGCCGAGCCGGCGCAGCGGGACGGGGTGACGGCATGACCGAAACCTTCCTCGGCATGCCGGCCACCGCGCCGCGCGGTGTCGGGCACCTGCGCGGCGACGAGTCCTTCCCGGTCGCGGCCCGGCGCAGCCTCGCCGACGCGCAACTGCGCCGCAACCTCGGCCACGCCACCGCCACGATCCGTACGAAGTCCGCAGCCGTGATCGGCGAGGTTCCCGACTGGCAGGAGCTGCGCGAGGCCGGCCGGGCCATCAAGACCGACGTGATGGCCCGCCTGCCCGAGCTGCTGGAACAGCTGGAGGCCACGGTCACCGCCGCGGGCGGCACCGTGCACTGGGCCGCCGACGCCGTCGAGGCCAACCGGATCGTCACCGACCTGGTCCGGGCCACCGGCAGCGACCGGGTCATGAAGGTCAAGTCGATGGCCACCCAGGAGATCGGCCTCAACGAGGCGCTGGAGGCGGCCGGCATCGAACCGGTGGAGACCGACCTCGCCGAGCTGATCGTCCAGCTGGGACGGGACAAGCCCAGCCACATCCTGGTCCCCGCGATCCACCGCAACCGGGCGGAGATCCGCGAGATCTTCCTGCGCGAGATGCCCGGCGTCGACCCGGCGCTGACCGACGAGCCGGCGATCCTGGCCGCGGCGGCCCGGCGTCACCTGCGCCGCACGTTCCTCAGCACCCGGGTCGCCGTCTCCGGTGCGAACTTCGCGGTGGCCGAGACCGGCACCCTCGCGGTGGTCGAGTCCGAGGGCAACGGCCGGATGTGCCTCACCCTGCCGGACACCCTGATCACCGTCATGGGCATCGAGAAGCTCATCCCCACCTGGGCCGACCTCGAGGTGTTCCTGCAACTGCTGCCGCGCGCCTCCACCGGGGAGCGGATGAACCCGTACACCTCCATGTGGACCGGTGTCACGCCGGGCGACGGGCCGCAGGACTTCCACCTCGTGCTGCTGGACAACGGTCGCAGCGCGGTCCTCGCCGACGAGGTCGGCCGTCAGGCGCTGCACTGCATCCGCTGCTCGGCCTGCCTCAACGTCTGTCCCGTCTACGAGCGCACCGGCGGGCACGCGTACGGCTCGGTCTACCCCGGGCCGATCGGCGCCGTGCTCTCGCCGCAGCTGACCGGCGTGGAGGACAACGCCTCCCTGCCCTTCGCCTCCTCACTCTGCGGCGCCTGCTTCGACGCCTGCCCGGTGATGATCGACATCCCGTCGATCCTGGTGCACCTGCGCGCGCAGCACGTGGCGGCGTACCGGAGCGAACATCGCGTGCCGAGCCCCGAGGCGATCACGATGGCCGCCGCCGCGTACACCATGGACCACCTGCCGCTGTACGAGGCCGCGCAGCGCGCCTCGCGGGTCACCCGCTTCGCCGGCCGGCGAGGTGGCGGGCTTCCTCCGCCGCTGTCCGGCTGGACCCTCGGCCGCGACCTGCCGCAGCCGCCGCCGCAGACCTTCCGCGAATGGTGGGCGCAACGATGACCTCCCGCGAGTTGATCCTCGGCCGCCTCCGCGCCGCTCTCGGCGCTTCCCCGACCACCCCTGGCGAGGTGACACGGGACTACCGGCCGGCCGGCGGCGCCGTGGACCTCGACGTCCTGGTGCACCGGCTCACCGACTACCGGGCCACCGTGCACCGGTGTTCCGACGGCGAGGTGGCCCGGGTCGTCGACGCGATCCTCGGCGGTCGACGTGTCGTGGTCCCGCCGGGCCTGCCACGGCGGTGGCTGCCCGACACGGTCGAGGTGCTGACCGACGACGATCTCCCGACGGACCGGGTCGACGCGGCCGACGGGGTGGTCACCGCGGCGGCGGTGGCCGTCGCCGAGACCGGGACGGTCATCCTCGACGCGGGCCCGGCCCAGGGGAGACGGGTCATCTCCCTCCTGCCCGATGTCCATGTCTGCGTGCTGCGTACCGATCAGGTCGTCGCCGGGGTGCCGGACGCCCTCGCGCGCCTCGGCCCGGACCGCCCGCTCACCTGGATCAGCGGCCCGTCCGCCACCAGCGACATCGAACTCAACCGGGTCGAGGGCGTCCACGGCCCCCGCAACCTGCACGTGGTGATCGTCCCCGCCTGAACGGTCACGGTGGGCGGGGGATCCGGCGGCGACGTCCCGTTACGGCCCGGCTGTCGGGTGTACCGACCGTGACCGGTGCCGCACTCCTCACAACGACTCGACGTGATCTAGGTACGGCTTGTCCGATCAGGTAGCGTCGCCTGTCACAGTCTTCGCATTAACCCTGGCTGCCCGCCCGCACGGGGAGCCGAACCGGAGGGACACAGCCGTGAGGTTTCACAGCGCAGCCCGCAAGGCCGGCCTCGTCGCGGCGATCGCCGCCCTGTCGCTGAGCGCGGGATGCGCCAAGAAGGACGAGGGCGAGACCCAGGCGAGCGGGGTCAAGCTGGTCCAGGCGGGCAAGCTGACCGTCTGCACCCACCTGCCGTACCCGCCGTTCCAGTCGAAGGACGCCAGCGGCAAGGTGGTCGGATTCGACGTCGACCTGATGGACCTGGTCGCCAAGGACCTGGGCGTCGAGCAGACGATCGTCGACACCCCGTTCGAGGGCATCAAGTCCGGCCAGGACCTGAACACGGGCAAGTGCGACGCCGCCGCCGCCGGTATGACGATCACCGAGGAACGGCAGAAGGTCATGAACTTCTCCGATCCCTACTTCGACGCCACGCAGGCGATGCTGGTCAAGACCGGCAAGCCCTACAAGTCGCTCGACGACCTCAAGGGCAAGAAGCTCGGCGTCCAGGCGGCGACCACGGGCCGTGACTACGCCCGGAAGTTCGAGAAGGAGAAGAGCCTCCAGCTCGTCGAGTTCGAGGACCTCGCCGCCCTGCAGCAGGCCGTCTCCAACGGCCAGGTGGAGGCCGCCATCAACGACCTCCCGGTCTGGACCGAGTACCTCCAGGAGAACCCGGGCGGCTTCGTGGTCGCGGCCGAGTTCGACACCGGTGAGCAGTACGGGTTCTCGGTGAAGAAGGACAGCAACCCGGAGTTGCTCAAGAAGGTCAACGAGGCGCTGGCCAAGGCCAAGCAGGACGGCACGTACGACACGATCTACGAGAAGTGGATCGGCAAGCGTCCGAGCGCGTGATCGACGCTCAGAGTCGGAGGGCGCGCGTCTCGCGCGCCCTCCGCGTAGGCAATCTCGGGGAACACAAGGAGCGACGAACGTGAAGCTGCGACGCCGTCAGCGAGAGCGGCTGTCCCTCTGGCTCCAGTACCTGGCCTTCATCGCCGTCATCGCCGTGGCGATCTACGCCGCGGACTGGGGCAGGCTGCGGGAGGCGTTCTTCCGCGTCGACATCATCGAGTCGATGTTCCCGACGATCATCACCGTCGCGCTGCGCAACACGATCCTCTACACGCTGGGCGCCTTCGCCTTCGGCCTCGTGTTCGGCACGATCCTCGCGCTGATGCGACTGTCCCGGGTGGCTCCGTACCGCTGGGTGGCGACGGCGTACATCGAGCTGTTCCGGGGTCTGCCCGCCCTGCTGGTGCTCTTCCTCGTCGGGTACGGCATTCCCATCGCCTTTCCGGAGCGGGAAATTCCGGGTGGTGTGTTCGGTTCGATCGCGATCGGTCTGGGGTTGACCGCCGCGGCGTACATGGCCGAGACCATCCGGGCCGGCATCCAGGCCGTGCCGAAGGGGCAGATGGAGGCGGCGCGCACCCTCGGCATGTCGCACTTCACCGCGATGCGCACCATCGTCATCCCGCAGGCGTTCCGGATCGTGATCCCGCCGTTGACGAACGAACTCATCCTGCTCACCAAGGACTCGTCGCTCGCCTACGTGCTCGGCGTGACGGCGCAGACCATCGAGGTCACCAAGTTCGGGCGGGACACGCTGAACGACCGCGTGAACGCCACCCCGCTGCTGGTGGCCGGCCTCGCCTACCTGGCCATCACCCTGCCCCTGTCCCAGGTGGTACGACGCCTCGAACTCCGCTACGCCAAGGCCCGGTGATCCGCATGACGACTACCCAACCCCGGCCCGCCGTCGAGATCCGCGATCTGCACAAGTCGTTCGGGCCGCTGGAAGTGCTCAAGGGCATCGACTTCGAGGTCGGCCACGGCGAGGTGGTCTGCGTCATCGGGCCGTCCGGTTCCGGCAAGTCGACGTTGCTGCGCTGCGTCAACCTGCTGGAGGAGCCGACCGCCGGCAAGATCTGGGTCGACGGTGTCGAGGTGACCGACCCGGACGTCGAGATCGATTCCGTACGCCGCGGCATCGGCATGGTCTTCCAGTCGTTCAACCTCTTCCCGCACCTGACCGTGCTCGACAACCTCACCATCGCCCAGCGTCGGGTGCTGCGCCGTGGCCGTGCCGAGGCCGAGCGGATCGCGCGGGACAACCTCGAGCGGGTCGGCCTGACCGACAAGGCCGGCGCGTTCCCGGCGCAACTCTCCGGTGGGCAGCAGCAGCGCGCGGCGATCGCCCGATCGCTGTCGATGGAGCCCAAGCTGATGCTCTTCGACGAGCCGACCTCCGCCCTCGACCCGGAACTGGTCGGCGACGTGCTCACCGTCATGCGCAAGCTGGCCGAGGACGGCATGACGATGATGGTGGTCACCCACGAGATGGCGTTCGCCCGGGACGTCGCCGACCGGGTCGTGTTCATGGACGGCGGGGTGGTGGTCGAGCAGGGGCCGCCGCGAGAGGTGCTGGGCGCGCCGCAGCACGAACGCACCCGCTCGTTCCTCTCCCGGGTCCTCGACCCGACCCATGTCGCGCAGCTCGGTCAGCCGGACCAGGCCCCGGAACCTCCGGAGCCGCCGCAGTTGCCGGCCGACGACCGCCACAACGTGTGACCGCGACCCGCTCGCTACTGCCCGCCGGCATCCTGTCGTGCGGCTCTGCGTCGCCACGGCGCGGCCAGGACCAGGACGGCCAGCAGGACGGCGGCGCCGAGACCCAGCCCGGTGTGCACCGGGATTGACGACCTGCCCGCCGGGACAGGGCGTTCGCCCTTGACGGGGACGACGGGGCTGTCGTGCTTCTTCTCGTCGGGTGTCACCAGGCGGCCGACCGAGGCGTCGCGGGGCAGGGCGAAGCCCCAGTTGAGCAGCGCCGCAGCCTCTCCCAGGCTCCCCAGCGGCGCGGTCTCCGCTCCGAGCAGGGTCACCGCGAGCCGCCGACCGTCGCGTTCGGCCACACCGACGTACGTCTGCCGTGCCAGGTCGGTGAAGCCCGTCTTCCCCCCGAGTGTCCCGGGATAGTGGCCCAGCAGCGTGTTGTCGTGGGTGATGACGAATGCCGGATTTCCGGGCTGTGCCGGTATCTGCGCCGCCCTCGTGGCCACGTACCGCCGGAAATCCTCCCGGGCGAAGGTGGCCCGTGCGATCAGCGCGAGGTCGTACGCGCTCGTGTACTGGCCGGGGCCGTCCAGGCCCGACGGCGTCGCGGCGTGGGTCTGGTTCGCGTGCAGCCGACGAGCCTCGTCGTTCATCGCCTCGACGCCGCCCGGCCTGCCCGCACCACCGCCGCCGAGCCGGGCGAGCACGTTGGCCGCGTCGTTTCCCGACCTGAGCAACAGCCCCAGCCACAGGCTCTCGACGGAGTACCGGCCACCGGCGGTCACTCCCATCAGCGAACTGGCCGGGTCGAGATCGCGCAGATCCGACCTGGTCACCTCGACCATCTGGTTCGGATCCAGGCGGGGCATCAGGGCCGCCGCCAGCAGCAGTTTCTGGACGCTGGCCGGCGTTCGGCGCTCGTGGGGGCCGCACCCGCCGAGGACGTCGCCGCTGTTGAGATCCGCCACGAGCCAGGAGGTGGCGGTCAGCGCCGGGGCCGGCGGCGCGTGCGCGGGAATCGCCAGTCCTGCCGTGGCGAGCGCCTGCCCCCCGACCGCCCGGTCAGTGGGGTCGACGGGTGGCGGGGATGGTGTGGTGGGCGGCGGTGTGGACGGTTTCACGGCCGGGCACGCCACGTACGGCGCGGCGGAGGCCGGCATCGGTGGCGGAATCGTCACGGCCGGTAGGACCAGCGCGGCGCTGAGCGTGACGGCGGCAAACCGTGAGTCGGTCACGTCAACGAACGTAATCGTCATCACGGCCGGTGCCGGTCGGATTGGCGAAAGCCCGTTCACGGGACGGCGGACAGCCCGACATTGCGCCATCAGGGTCGGTCTTTCTGGCGAATGCCGGGTATTGGGTCGCCAACGAGCGATACACCTCCGGGGCACAAATATGCCTCAGAGGTATGTCGCTCAGCAGTGACCGCCCAGAAAGGGTGGTCAGGGCGCTGCCCATCCAGACGGCCCGCGTCGTGTCGGCGACGTTCGCTGCGGTTCGCCAGCGGGTGACGATGCGGACATCCTCATGAGCTGCTCCGGGGCTGCGACGAGTTAGGCTCCTGCACGTGATTGACGTGCAGGGGAGCGGGAGCGACGAGCGGCTGCGCCGTATCGAGGCGGTCACCGATGCCGCGCTGTCACAGCTTGACGTCAAGGACCTTCTGGAGGAGCTCCTCGACCGTGTCGGAGAGGTGCTGGGGGTCGACACCGCGGCGATCCTGCTGCTGGACCTGCACGCTCAGCAGTTGGTGGTCACCGCGACGAAGGGCCTGGGGGAGGTAGGCGCCCGCATCGCGGTCGGCCGCGGGTTCGCCGGCCGGATCGCCCAGGAGAAGCAGCCCGTCGTACTGGACGACGCCGCCGACGCCGACGACCCAGCTCTGATCGGCCGCGGCGTCCGCTCGTTGTTGGGTGTTCCCATGCTCGCCGGGGGCGAGCTGATCGGCGTCCTGCATGTCGGCTGCCTGCGGCCGCACCGATTCACCGACGACGACGTGCGGCTGCTGCAACTCGCCGCCGACCGGGCGAGCCTCGCCAGTCGGACGCAGGCCAGCGGCCTGGACCGCAGCGCCGCCCTCGCACTGCAACGCAGCCTGCTACCCACCCACCTGCCCGACGCGCCCGGTGTGGACATGGCGGCCCGCTACGTACCCGGTCACGACGCCGGCGTCGGCGGCGACTGGTACGACGTGTTCACCCTGCCCTCCGGTTGGCTGGGTGTCGTCATCGGCGACGTGTCCGGCCACGGCTTGCGTTCGGCGGTCGTCATGGGGCGTCTCCGCAGCGCACTGCGTGCCTACGCGCTGGTCTGCGACGACCCGGCCAGTGCGCTGACCCTGCTCGACCGGAAGATCCAACACTTCGAGACCGGCAACCTCGCCACGGTCCTCTACGCCATGATCTCCCCGGATCGCGCGACCATCCGGGTCTCCCTCGCCGGGCACCTGCAACCCGTCCTGGCCGCGCCAGGACACCCGGCCGACACGCTGAGCATTCCTGTTGATCTTCCACTGGGTATCGGTCCGCGTCAGCCGGTGCGTCGGTGCACCGAGGTCGCGTTCCCTTCCGACGCGGTGCTGATCTGCTACACCGACGGGCTCGTCGAACGCCGCGGCGAGATCATCGACATCGGCATCGATCGACTCCGCGAGGCGATCGAGCCAGGTCCCGCGGAGGAGGTCTGCGCCCGCGTCATGACCATGCTCGCCCGCGAGCAGGCCACCGACGACATCGCCCTGCTGGCCATCCACTCAGCCGGCGGACGTATCCAGTGAACGACTCTGACCGGCTGTTCCCGAGCTGTCGCCCGTACACTGCACCTGACCGGCGCCACGCAGGTCCCCGGCCTGATCCTGTCGGGGCCGACGAGGCGGTCGGATCACGCACCTCGGAGGCCACCGCTTGAGTATCTCCGTCGCCACCAGGATCGACAGCTTCGTGCATCCCGCTCTCTTCTACGCGGACCAGGAGGAATACCTGGCCGGCACGCTGCCGTTCATCCGGGCCGGTCTCGCCGCCGACGAGCCGGTCATGGTCGCCGTCCCGGGGGAGAGCCTCGACCACATCCGGGCCGCGCTCGGCGCCGACGCGGTCCGGGTGCAGCTGCACGACATGAGCGTGGCCGGGCGCAACCCCGGGCGGATCATTCCGGGCGTCCTGCTCGCCTTCGCCGCCGCGCACGCCGGCAAGCGGGTGCGCATCATCGGTGAACCGATCTGGGCCGGGCGTACCGCGACCGAATATCCCGCCTGTGCCCAGCACGAGGCACTGATCAACGCCGCGTTCGCCGGCCGGCAGGCCACCATCCTCTGCCCCTACCACACCGGTCACCTGGACCGACGCTGGCTCGACGACGCCCGCCGCACCCATCCCGTCGTGCAGATGGGTAGCGCGGTGCGGGTGAGCCCGCACTACGCGGACCCGATCGCGGTGGCCGCGGGGTTCAATCTGCCGCTGGAGGACCCGCCCGCCCAGGCGATCACCGTCGCCATCGACCTGCAAGCCCTCTCGGTCATCCGCCGGGTGGTGGCCGCCGAGGCCCTCGCGGCCGGCCTGTCCCCCGACCGGGTCTCCGACCTCACCCTGGCGGTCAGCGAACTGGCCGCGAACACGATCAAGCACACCGCCGCCGGCGGCACCCTCGCGATCTGGACCGACGACACCCGGCTGATCTGCCAACTCACCGATACCGGGCACATCGCCAATCCGCTCGCCGGCCGGCTCCCCGTGCCGCCGCAGCAGCCCGGCAGCCGAGGCCTCCTCCTGGTCAACCAACTCTGCGATCTCGTGCGCATCCACACCGTGCCCGGCGCCACCACGATCCGCCTGCACATGCACCGCTGACGTACGAGGGGCGGAGACCGTCAGCCCCGCAGGGTCGTCGACGGCGACTCGCCGAAGCGCACCCGGTAGTCGTTGGCGAAGCGGCCAAGATGGACGAACCCGTGTTGCACGGCGATGCCCGTCACGGACGTACCGGGACCGGCCGCGCGCAGCGCACGGTGGACCGCCTCGAGGCGGCATCCCCGCAGGTACGCCGTCGGCGTGGTCCGCAACTCGCGGCGGAAGCAGTCCTGCAGCGTTCGTACGCTGACCCGGAGCGCCTCCGCCACATCCCCGACGGTCAGTGCCTCGTCGTGGTGGTCCGCGATCAGGGCGCAGGCCCGGCGCACGAGACGCCCGGGGGACGCGTGGCGCGCCGGCTCGGCGAGCTGGTCGGTGTAGGTGTGCCGGTGGGCCAGCAACAACTTGCCGATGAGTCCCTGCTCGAACCGGGCGGCGACCTGAGGGTGGTCGAGCAGGGAAGCGTCCATCGGCTGCGAGAGTTCGTCGGCGAGGAAGTCCACACCGCGCGTCCACGCCTTCGCGGCGGCCGTGGTCATGGTCATGCCGATGTCGAACCGGACCGGGCCGTCCACCGGACGACCCAGCAGACGGCCGAGCTCCCGGTCGACGGTGCGCCGGTCGGCGTAGAAGATCCGGTGCGGCGAACCGGCGGACCAGTGCATGTCCGACGCCTCGTAGGGGGAGAGGACGGAGGCGACGTCGGGCGTCGAGGTCACGCTGTCGCCGGCGTGCCGGACCATCGTGCTGCCGTCGAGTGGAATCTGCACGAGGTAGAAGGTCTCCAGCGGGCCGGGTTGGATCCGCACCGCCTGGCCGTAGTCGAGGTCGATGACGCCCACGCCGTCCAGGCGGCGTGCCGCCATCCGCAGCCGAACGTCGCGGACTCCCGCCTGTGGTGTGAGCCGGTGCGGGCAGAAGACGCGACCCACCTCGGCACGCGCGTGCTCGACGTCGTCCGTCCGGACCGTCACAGCATCCATCCGACACCTCCCGCGGCGCCCTGTTGCGCTGACCCTAGGACGCGACCCGGCCGGGCCGTACAGGAAAGCCGCCGACCCGACAAGGAACAGCTCGGCTGCCGACTGCGCACAGCGGACACAGCCCGCGCGCAGCGGATAGCGGACCCTCCGCCGCCCCCGTTAGCGTGCTGACACCGTCGGCGCCCCTGCTGCCGTCGTACCTCGCCAGCGGGTCACACACTCACCGGAGGCTGCCATGAGGATTGCCGTCGTCGGCGCTGGATTCGCCGGCCTGAGCGCAGCGAAGGTGCTGCGGCAGAGTGGCTTCGACGTCACCGTGTTCGACAAGGCGCCCGACGTCGGCGGGGTCTGGAGCCGTACCCGTCGGTACCCCGGCCTTCGCACCCAGAACGACAAGGGCACCTACCACCTCTCCGACCTTCCGATGCCCGCGCACTACCCGCAGTGGCCGACGGGGGAGCAGGTCCAGCAGTACCTGGAGAGCTATGTGGAGATGTTCGGGCTCGGCGCCGTCCTGCGTCTCTCCACCGAGGTCGTCTCCGCGGCGCTTCTGGACGACGAGACCGGGTGGCTGCTCACGTCCCGCCCGGCGGGGGCGGACCCGGTGACCGTCGAGCGGTACGACCACCTCATCGTCGCCAACGGCATCTTCTCCGATCCGCTGGTCCCGTCCTTCGACGGCCGCGAGGACTTCACCGCCGCCGGGGGACGCGTCCTGGCGGCGGGCGACTTCCGTGACCTCGCGGAGGCCCGGGGAAAGAACGTCCTGGTCGTCGGCTACGGCAAGTCCTCCTGTGACGTGACGGTCCCGCTGAGCGATGTCGCCGCACAGACCCACCTGGTGGCCCGCGAGCTGCTCTGGAAGATGCCCCGGAAGCTCGGCGGCGCGCTCAACTACAAGTACCTCCTGCTCACCCGGATGGGTGAGGCGCTGTTCCGCTACCTCAGCCTCAAGGGCGTCGAGCGGTTCCTGCACGGTCCGGGAGACGGTCTGCGCCGTACGCTGCTCGACAGCGTCGGGTCGGTAGCGACCAGGCAGCTCAAGCTGCGCGAGTTGGGCCTCGTGCCGAACGGCACCTTCCAGGACATCGCCCGCAGCACCGTCAGCCTCGCGACCGAGGGCTTCTTCGAGCGTGTCGCCGACGGCCGCATCACCGTTCACCGGGACCAGACGATCAGGGAGCTTGTGGTCGACGGCGGTCGACCGGCCGCCCGCCTCGGCGACGGTACGGTGCTCGCCGCGGACCTGGTGATCTGTGGCACCGGCTTCCGGCAGCACGTTCCGTTCTTCGATGACGCGCTGCACGCCCGGCTCCAGGACGCCGCCGGCAACTTCATGCTCTACCGCCAGATCCTGCCGATCGACGTTCCGCACCTGACCTTCGCCGGCTACAACTCGTCGTTCTTCAGCCCGCTGAGCGCGGAGATGGCGGCGGTCTGGACCGCCGCCCACCTGCGCGGCGGGGTCACCCTGCCGCCCCCGGATCGGATGCGCGAGGAGGTTCGCGAGCGGGTGGCATGGATGGCGGCGCGGACCAACGGACGGCACGCCCGGGGTACGAACGTCATCCCGTTCTCGATGCACAACATCGACGAGGTGCTCGATGAGCTCGGGCTCAACCTCGGTCGGCTGACACGGGCCCGGCAGTGGTTGCTGCCCGTCGACCCGCGCTCCTACCGCAGGGTGACGCCCCGCATGATCCGGCGTACCGCCGGTGGCGGCGCGACGGAGCGCGTCGAACCGGCCGGGGCCCGTCCCGTGGCGCGGTGATCCGGCCGCCCGGATTCGGACGTGCGGAACCGGCCAAAGGGATAAAATACCTCATCATGGATGAGTTGGACTGCCGGCGAGGAGGCGCGGGGACGATGGAGCGAATCACCCAGCATCGCTGCCCGGCTTGGCGACCGGACGCCCCGGTGCCCGTGCCGGCGGCCTCGGCCGGTAGCTGAACCCTCCGTGGTGACGGGCGCAGCGGTTCGAGGGCTCGGCGACAGCAGGAGCCCGCCCCGGGCGACAGTCCTGGAGCTGCTCTTCGACATCGTCTATGTCTTCGCGCTCGCCCGCCTCGCCGGACGGGTCGCCGACGACCTGACCATCGTCCGGCACTCGCTGCTGTCGGAGGCGGGTCAGACCCTGCTGTTCTTCGCGGCGATGTGGATGATCTGGTCGCTCAACTCCCTGATGGCGAGCACCTACGACCCGCGTCGCACCGACATTCAGATCGTGCTGCTGGCGACGATGTTCGGCACGCTGGTCCTGGCGGTCACGCTGCCGCAGGCGTTCGGTCAGCGCGGTGTGATCTTCGCCTGCGCGTACGTCCTGATCCAGGTCGGCCGCCCGCTGTACCTGACGTGGGCCCTGCGGGGTCACCCGATGCGGGAGGTCTCGGTCCGGGTGCTGAGCTGGCACGCGGTGTCCGGCGTGCTGTGGATCGGCGGCGGCATCAGCGGAGGGCTGGGCCGCGGCGTCTTCTGGACCATCGCCCTCGTCATCGAGGTCATCGGGGCGGCCGCCAACTGGCCCGCCCTCGGGTTCGCCAGGGCACGCCGCGACGCCCTGTCCGAGGTCTCCTCCATGCACCTCGCCGAGCGGTACAACCAGTTCTTCATGATCGCGCTCGCCGAGGTGGTGCTCGAAGCCGGCCTCACCATCAGTTTCCCGGGCTTCTCGACCCTGCGGACCGTCACCCTTGTCGCCTCGTTCGTGGCGGTGGTGGCGTTCTGGCGGATCTACTTCTACCACGCGGGCCCGGATCGGGACACGACCGCCAGCTCGGCCGGCGAGGGGATGCAACTGTCCCGGTGGGCGAGCTTCAGCCTGCTGCTCATCGTCGGCGGCATCATCTGCCTCGCGGTCGGCTTCGGACAGATCATGGAAAATCCGGACCCGCCGATCGACTGGGCCCTGGTGGTCGTCGTCTTCGGCGGCCCGGTGCTGTTCCTGATCGGGCGGACCTATCTGGAGCAGTTGACCTCCACCGGGTCGCGCTGCCGGATACTGCTGCTCGGCGCGCTGGCGCTGACCGTGACAGCGCCGCCCATGGTGGTCCTTCCCCCGATCGCGGCGGTCGTCACCGCCAGTTCGATCCTGGCCGTGATCGCCATTCTCGACGGGCACGCCCATCGGCGTGAATCGGACACCAATCCGCAGCTGTAGCCGGCGCTCGGGCTGCCAGTGCCCGACTCCGGCTGACACGGCAACCCGAATGCGGCCTTGCGGGGCGGCGAGCACCTCAGCTAGGTTTTCGGGCACGCCGTCGAGCCGGGAGGAGGTCAGAACAATGTCCGATGTTCTGCGCCCCCTCCGCGCTCCGGCGTCCACGCGGATCTGACCCGGGGCGCTCGCTCTCCCGGAGGATCACCCTATGACCGACCTGGTCATCCGTCCGCTCGTCGCGGGCGAGGAACACCTGTTCGACTCCATGCCCGACCCGCTGCCCCAACTGCGCCAGGTCGGCTACGCCGACGGGATCGCCGGCGGCGGCTACCGACCTGAGAACACCTGGATCGCCCTGCGAGCCGGCCGGGTGGTCGGCAGGGCGGCCTGGCTCCTTCCGCCGGGTGCCGTCGGCGCACCCTGGTTGGAGCGGTTCGACCTGGACGCCGAGCCGGAGGTGGGCGCCACGCTGCTGCGCGCCGCCCACGAGGCACTGGGCGGTCCCGGGCTGTACTTCGCCGCCATGCCGGCCCACTGGCGGCGTCGGCCGGAGGTGCTTTCCGTGGTGGAGGCGCCGATGGCGGCGGCCCGGCTCGCCGGCCTGGTCGAGCGCGGGGAGCGGGTGAGGTGCTCCTGGACGGGCACGCCCCTGCCGGCCACGTCCGGACGGTACGCCTTCCGCCCGGCGGCCGACCCGGCGGAGATCAACGCACTGATCGCCCGGATCGTCGAGCCGGACGTGCTGACCGGCGTGGAGATAGCGCGGGCGGTCGGCGGCGTCGACCTGGCCACCGACCCGCTGGCCTGGCTGCGGGGTCCGGCGGGAGACTGGCGGATCGCGCTGGCCGACGGGGAACCGGTCGGTCTGGTCGGACCAGCGGGGGACGCCTGCTACCCGCTCATCGCGTACCTCGGTCTGCTCGACGAGGCCGTCCGGAGTGAGCTGCTGGTCGAGGCCGTCCGGGCGCTGGCAGCCGGCGGGGCCCGGGAGGTGATCGCGGACGTGGACGCCCACCGGGTGGCGGTGCTGGCGGAGTTGGAACGGACCGGGTTCCGACAGCTCCGGTCGCGGGTCGTCTTCGCGCCGGCAGTCGCCCAAGCGGCGCCACCAGGGCGTACGGCGTCCCCGGCGCCGCATCGATCGAATCGCCGGTGAGAGGATCTGGCGGTGCCGAAGATCGTTGCCAGCACCCACCACCAGGGCCGACGTCGATGGACCTGATCGGTGACCAGCAGAGCTTCCTCGACTACTGCCTGGCCCTCGTCGGAGCCGGGCTGACGCTGCTCGTGTCGGCGGTCGTCGGGCTCTACCTCTGGCCGCTACGCCGCCGTCAACCTCATCGGGCAGCCGGGCACCCGCTCGACTTCGCCGCCGCCACCCGCGTCGCCGAGACCATCATGGCGGCCGAGGCCGCGGATCCGCTCCTCCGGCCGGAGTCGCGCAGCCGGTTGCTGAGCCACGGCTCGCGTACCGACCGGGTCGTGCTGCTGCTGCACGGATACACCCACGCGCCGGAGCAGTACGACGAGCTGGCCGAGGAGTTCTTCGCCCGCGGCTACAACGTCTGGCTTCCGCGCGCCCCCCGGCACGGCACCGTCGACCGGCGGGCTCATCACCAGGTCGAGGCCGATGAGCTGACCGCGTACGCCGCCCGGGCGTTGACCGTCGCGGCGGGTCTCGGGGACGAGGTCGGCGTCGTGGGGATCTCCGGCGGGGCGGTCCTGGCCGCCTGGCTGGCCCAGGTCCGTGGCGACGTCGTGCGGCGCCTCCTGCTGCTGTCGCCGTTCTTCGGCCCGGACCCGCGGCAGGCGCCGGCGTTCGCCGTCAAGCCGCTCATCGTGCTGTACGGCCGCCGCATCCTGCCCGACCGCGTCACGTCGCGCGGTTACTCGCTGTCCGCGGTCACGCAGTACCTGGCGATCGCGCGCGGCCTCCCGGGTCCACCGCGCCGGAGCGGTCTGGTGACGGCGGCGGTCGCGATCAGCCCGCTCGACGGCGTGGTGGACCGTCGGGCGGCGGTGGCGGTGCCGGCGAGGATCGCCGAGGCGAACGGGATCACGCTCCGCGTCCACGAGCTGCCGGAGTCGTTGGGTCTCCGCCACGACGTGCTCGACCTCGCCGCGCTCGGCCCGGACGAATCCGACCTGCGCCGGCGGTACGTCGCGCTGTACGAGGGAGAGCCCGAGCCGACGTCCGGGCTCGCCGGCACGACCAGCGGAGGCGGCTAGCCGTCGGAGCACGGGGTGGCGGGGGCGTGCGTCCCCGCCACCACCCTGCTGTCCGAAGGCCCTGCCGCGTCGTGCTCCCTCAGCCGGTGGGCCGGGTGGCGCCGTTGAACACCGGCGGGGCGTATCCGGCCGGCTTGTCGCCGATGCCGAGGCCGGGGCTCACCACCCAGGACTGGTACTGCGGGGTGAACATCCCGTACGGCATCCCGAGCTGTGGTGCGCTGGCCTCGTCGAGCCGGCGACGGGCGTCCGCCGGGATCTCGAAGTCGAGCGCGCCGAGGTTGCTGTCCAACTGCTCGGGGTTGCTCGCCCCGATGACCACGGACGCGACCGCCGGCTGGGTGGCCACCCAGTTGATCGCGACCTGGGCCATGCTGCGGCCCAGGTCCGCGGCCACGCCCTCCAGCACCTCGATGACCCGCCAGTCCCTGGGGTTGATCTCCCGACCCGGGGCGTCGGGACTGGTCAACCGCCCGGTCCCGCTCATGCCCTCGCCGGTCCGCCGGTACTTGCCGCTGAGCAGGCCGCCGCCGATCGGGCTCCACGCGGTGAGGCCCATGCCGAGGGTCTGGGCCATCGACACGTACTCCGCCTCGATGTCGCGTGTGACCAGGGAGTACGGCAGCTGCACGGTGATCATCGGGGCCAGCCCGTGTGCCTCGGCGTAGCTCTGCGCCCGTGCCGCGTACCAGGCTGGTACGTCGGAGAGGCCGGCGTACCGGATCTTGCCGGCGCGTACCAGGTCGTCGAGGGTGTGCACGACCTCCTCGACCGGGGTGATCCGGTCCCAGGTGTGCAGCAGGTGCAGGTCGAGGTAGTCGGTGCCGAGCCGGCGCAGCGACGCCTCCACCGCCCGCACGATGTGCTTGCGCCCGTTGCCGCTGGCGTTCGGGTCGGTCGGGTCGGTGGTGTTGGTGGCCTTGCTGGTCAGCACGAGCCGATCCCGGGCACCGGCCCGGTCGATCAGTCGGCCGAGGATGCGTTCGCTCTCACCGGCGGTGTAGAAGTCCGCCGTGTCGATGAGGTTTCCGCCCGCCTCCAGGTAGCGGCGGAAGATCGGCTCCGCCTCCTCCTCGGTCCTGCCGTACGCGGCGTGGAACCCGTCGACGCCGAAGTTCATCGTGCCCAGCGCCAGTCGGCTCACCCGCAGACCGGACCGCCCGAGCAGGTAGTACTGGTTCATCGTTGCGCCCTCCCGATCGCTCGCCGGCCCGGAGCGGACCGCGTGTCCAGACCTTTGCTCGCCAAAAATGGACCTGCAAGTCCAAAAGCCGAGCTAGGGTCGGACTTCCAGGTCCGTACGAGGAACGGTGACGGAGGCCTCATGACACGCGCGCTGACCCGCAAGGGAGAGGCGACCCGAGCCCGGATCGTCGCCGGCGCCGCCGCCGAGATCCGTGAGCGCGGCGTCGACGAGACACGCCTCGAGGACGTGATGGCGCGCACCGGCACCAGCAAGGGCCAGCTGTTCCACTACTTCCCGGGGGGCAAGGAGGAGTTGCTGCTCGCCGTGGCCCAGCACGAGGCCGACCAGGTGCTCAGCGACCAGGAGCCGATGCTCAGCAACCTGACGTCCTGGCCGGCCTGGCTGGCGTGGCGCGACCGGCTGATCGAGCGCTACCTCGCCCAGGGCGTGACGTGCCCGCTCAACAGCCTGCTCGGCCAGGCGAGCCGGCGTGGTCCTGGCGCCCAGGCGGTGGTGACCGGGCTCATGCGGCGCTGGCAGAACGCGATCGCCGAGGGCATCCGGCACATGCAGTCGACCGGAGACATCGCACCCGAGGTGGACGCCGACCGCGCCGCCGCAGCGCTGCTGGCCGGCATCCAGGGTGGCGTGCTGCTGTTGCTCTCCACCGGACAGATCGATCATCTCGAGGCCGCCCTGGACCTGACCATCGACTCGCTCCGGGTGGGTGCCCGAACGGCCTGATCGTGTCAGGATCGGCCGATCCGGCCGTACCGGTCGCGGGTTGGAAAGGGGCGGTCGAGCATGTCGGTTGGAGTGATCGCGGCGTTGCTGGGCGGGTCGATCCTGCTCTTCGCGGTGCTGCTGCTGTCCATCATCGTCGTGCTCGGGCGTCGTGCGCGGGCCGGGCGGCTGGCCGGTCGATACACGTCGCGGCCGGGAAACTCGTCGGACAACAGCTCGTCGAGCATGGGCGGCGGATGACGCCGGGGCCGCCGACGGTGAGTTAATCTTTGACGCGAGTTGCCGGAGATCGGAGCAGGCGTGGCAGGTGACGACGACATCTCCGGGTGAGAACCCGGACTGGCCGCAGACGGGCGCGTGACCGCGCCGTCGCCGCGGCCCCTGTCGTCATGCCCTGCTCCCGCCGGGCCGCCCGTGTGCGCCCGGGTCTCCGTTTCCCGAGGTCCCCTTGTCTGTTCGACCCGCGCTGATCGCCCATGACCTGCTACGTATCCGAGGCGACCGTCGAGTGCTCGACGGTGTCTCCCTGACCGCCGCGCCCGGCCACCGGATCGGCCTGATCGGCGAGAACGGCACCGGCAAGACAACCCTGTTGCGGGTCCTCGCCGGCGTCGACGAACCCGACTCCGGCACCGTCGTCCGCCCACCGGATCTCGGCTTCCTGCACCAGGAGATGCCGTACGCCCCGTCCGCGACCGTCGCCGCGGTCCTCGACGACGCGCTGCGTGCGGCCAGAGCGGACCTGGCCGAGCTGGACCGGCTCGGCAACGCGCTGGCCGACTCTCCCGAGGACACGGAGCGGCACGCCCAGCTGCTGGCCGCGTACGGCGAGACCCTGGAGCGGGCGCAGGACCGCGACGCCTGGGACGCCGACCGGCGCGCGCTGACGGTGCTCGCCGGCCTCGGCCTCGCCGGGACGCCGCACGAGCGGAGGCTGGCCGAACTGTCCGGCGGGCAACGTGGACGCCTCGCGCTGGCCGCGATGCTGATCCGTCGACCGGCCGCGCTGCTGCTCGACGAACCCACCAACCACCTCGACGACGCCGCGGCGACGTTCGTCGAGGAGCAGCTCCGGGCGATGCCCGGAGTGGTCGTGGTGGCCAGTCACGACCGCGCGTTCCTGGACGCGGTGTGCACCGACGTCGTCGACCTGGACCCGGCGGTGCAGGGGCCGGTGCGCTACGGCGGCGGCTACACCGCGTACCTGGAGGCGAAGCGCGCCGAGGCCGATCGTTGGCGTCGGCGCTACGACGACGAGCAGGTGCAGCTCGCCGAGCTGCGCCGGGCCGCCGCCGTGACCGGGCATCAGGTCGCCCATGGCCGCGGCCCCCGCGACAGCGAGAAGATGGGGTACGGGCACACCGCCGGCCGGGTGCAGAACCAGATCTCCCGCCGGGTACGCGACGCCGCGCGCCGGTTGGAGGCGCTGGAGCGCCTTCAGGTCGCCGCGCCGCCGGAGCCGTTGCGCTTCCACGCACCCGTTCTCGCCATCGGAGCCGGCGACGACGCCATCGTCACGATGCGCCACGTGGAGGTCCCCGGCCGGCTACGGGTGGAGCAGCTCGAGGTCACGGCCAGCGACCGGCTGTTGGTGAGCGGGCCGAACGGTGCGGGCAAGTCCACTCTGCTCGCCGTCCTCGCCGGACACGTCAACGGCACCGGAGCGGTCTGGCGGCGGTCGGACCTGCGCGTCGGACTGCTGACCCAGGACACCGTTCTCGCTGATCCGCACCGGACCGCCCGGGAGACCTTCGCGACGGCCGTCGGTGCGGAGCGGGCCGAGACGGTGCCGCTGTCGTCGCTCGGGCTGCTCGCGCCCGCGGATCTCGACCGACCGGTTGGCGAGTTGTCGGTCGGCCAGCGCCGACGGCTGGCCCTCGCGGTGCTCGTCGCCGATCCGCCGGACCTGCTCCTGCTGGACGAGCCGACCAACCATCTCTCCCCGCGACTCTGCGACGAACTGGAGGACGCCCTGGCCACCGGTCCAGGCGCCATCATCATCGCCAGCCACGACCGCCGCCTCCGCTCAAGCTGGCCCAACCGCGAAATCACCCTCACGTAGCCCGCCCCCGCCCCGCCCCCCAACTCGTTGATCAAGAGGTTTGCGTCAGGAGACGCCGAACGGATGACGCAAACCTCTTGATCACGAGGGCAGGGCTGGATCACCAGGGCAGGGGCGGGGCTTCGGGTGTTGGAAACGTTTTCGTAACGGGCTCTTGACCTCTCCGCCATGCGCGGAGCAGACTCCCGGAAACGTTTACAGCTATCGGGTGGAGGTGCAGAACGTGGGTCGTAAACGTTTACAGGAACCGGCTGACGGCCGGCCCACGGTGCACACGGTCGCCGCCCGCGCCGGTGTCTCCATCGCGTCCGCCTCGCGGGTCCTCAACGGGATCGGCGGCAGTCCGGAGACGATCCGCAAGGTACGCGCCGCGGCCGCCGAGGTGGGCTACGTGCCGAACGCCATCGCCCGGTCGTTGCAGTCCCAGCGCACCGGCCTCGTCGCGCTCGCCGTCGAGGACATCGGCAACCCGGTCTACGTCGAGATGATGCGCGCCATCGAGGCCGTGGTCGCCTCCTCCGGGCGGCAGCTGCTGGTGCACGCCACCGGCGGACGGATCGACAACGAGACCGCCCTGCTGCGCCGGCTGGCCAACCGATACGTGGACGGGATGATCGTCTCGCCGATCCGGGTCACCGACGACCACCTGACCGCGTTGGTGGACAGCCCGGTGCCGGTGGTGGTGGTCGGACAGCTCGGCGCGGACGCGGCCGTCGACAACGTGCGTACCGACTCCCGGCACGGCGTCGCGCTGGCCGTCGACCACCTCGTCGCCACCGGCCGCCGTCGGATCGGCTTCGTCAACGGCCCGCTCGACACCGTTCCGGGAACCGCGCGCGACGCCGGCTTCCGGGCAGCGCTGACACGGCACGACATCCGGTGCGACGAGGACCTGATCGAGGTCGGCGACTTCCAGTACGCCGCCGGCCGGACCGCCACCGAGCGGCTGCTCGCCCGCGCCGACCCGGACGCCCTGGTCTGCGCCAACGACCTGATCGCGGTCGGGGCGCTGCACGCACTGCTCGCCGCCGGGCGTCAGGTGCCGCAGGACGTCGCCGTCGTCGGCATGGACGACACCGAGCTCGCCCGGATGATGTTTCCCCAGCTCTCCAGCGTCTCGCTCGGCTCGACCGAGCGTGGTCGCCGAGCCGCCGAGCTGCTCCTGCAACGGATCGCCGATCCGACCCTGCCGCCGCGCCGCGAGCAGGTGCCACCCAGCCTCGCCATCCGCGCCTCCAGTGGCACGCCGCTGCCGGCGCCCCGGCCGGGCGGCCCGCCGACCACCCACCCGACCAGCGAAGGGGTGACCTCATGACCACGCTGGCCGAGCGGCCGGACGTCGAACGGCCCGGACCGGCCCGCCGGCCGAACCGGTTCCGCTCCGACCGGACCGCCATCTACCTGCTGCTCCTGCCGTCGCTGCTGCCGATCCTGGTGCTGTCGGTGTTTCCGCTGCTGCGGGGCATCTACCTCGGCTTCACCGATGCGCGGGCCGGGCGCAACGTCGAGGTGTCCTTCACCGGCCTGGCGAACTACCGCGAACTCCTCGGCGACGAGCTGTTCTGGAACTCGTTCAAGATCGGGTTGCTCTGGGCGGTCGGGGTGACGGTGCTCCAGTTCCTGCTCGCCCTCGGGCTGGCCCTGCTGCTCAACCAGCAGCTGCGGTTCCGGGGCGTGGCCCGGGTGCTGGCCGTGGTGCCGTGGGCGATGCCGCCGGTCGTGGTCGGCATCCTCTGGAAGCTCGTCTACCACCCGGACGCCGGCCTGCTCAACGAGTTCTTCCACCGGATCGGCGCCGACGGGCTGCGGACCAACTGGCTCGGCGACTTCAGCACGGCCCTGCCCGCCGTGATCCTGGTCGGGGTCTGGGCCGGCATGCCGCAGACCACCGTCGTCCTGCTCGCCGGCCTCCAGGGGGTTGGCCGCGAGCTGCACGAGGCGGCCGCCGTGGACGGGGCCAGCACGTGGCACCGGTTCCGGCACGTCACACTGCCCGCCCTGGCCCCGGTGATCGTGGCGATCACGTCGCTGGACTTCATCTGGAACTTCAACTCGTTCGGCCTGGTCTACGTGCTCACCGCGGGCGGGCCGGGCGGCAAGACCATGCTGCCGATGCTCTTCGCCTACGAGGAGGCGTTCCGCTACGGCAACTACGGCTACGCCGCCGCGCTCGGCAACGTGATGGTCGTGCTCATCGTCGCGCTGCTCGCCGTCTATCTCCGGCGCCGGCTGAGGGAGGCGAACTGACATGTTCGGAAAGCCCAGCCGTACCGGGCGGGTGCTGCAGTATCTGGCGCTCGCCGGCTACCTGATCTTCCTCGGGTTCCCGCTGATCTGGCTGCTCTCGACGGCGTTCAAGCCGCCGCGTGAGCTGGTGCGGCTGCACCCCACGCTGATCCCGAGCGACCCGACCGTGCAGAACTTCGTCCAGGCCTTCACCGAGCAGGAGCTGGGCCGGGCGGCGCTGAACAGCCTCCAGGTCTCGCTCGCCTCGGCGGTGCTGACCGTGCTGGTCGCCATGCCGGCCTCGTACGCGCTGGCCCGGTTCCGGTCCAAGCTCGGCACCGCGGCGCTGGGCTGGGTGCTGCTGTCCCAGCTCTTCCCGTTCGTGCTGCTGATCATCCCGATCTTCCTGGTGCTGCGGCAGGTCGGCCTGGCCAACACGCACGCCGGACTGGTGCTGATCTACGTGGTCTGGGCGCTGCCGTTCGCGCTGTGGATGCTCCAGGGCTTCGTCCGCAACATCCCCCGCGAGCTGGAGGAGGCCGCGTCGGTGGATGGGGCGAGCCGGGTGCAGGTCCTGCGCCGGGTGGTCTTCCCGCTGCTCGCCCCGGGCCTGGTCGCGACCGCGCTCTTCTCCTTCATCTCGGCCTGGAACGAGTTCTTCTTCGCGCTCGTGCTGATCAAGACGCCGGAGCTGGCCACCCTGCCGGTGGCGCTGGCCCGGTTCGTCGGCATCGAGGGCACCGCCCGACTCGGACCCCTCGCGGCCGGCTCGCTGCTGGCCACGCTTCCCAGCCTGATCTTCTTCGCGTTCATGCAACGCCGGCTCTCGTCCGGGTCGCTCGCCGGCGCGGTCAAGGGCTGAACCGTCCCCCCACCCACCACCAAGGAGGTAACCCCCCATGCTCCGTACCCGATTCCGTCGACTGGCCGCGGCCACCGCGGTCGCGGTCGTCGGCCTCGGCGCGCTCGCCGCGTGCGGTGACGGCGGCGGCGACGAGGCCACATCCGGCCCGGTCAAACTGCGTTTCCTCAGCCTCGCGTGGCAGAAGGAGTCGCTCCAGGTCAACAAGGACCTCGTCGCCAAGTGGAACGCCGAACACCCCGACATCCAGGTCGAGTACGTCCAGGGTGACTGGAACTCGGTGCACGACCAGCTGCTGACCTCCTTCGAGGGCGGCGACGCGCCGGACATCGTGCACTACGAGGCGTCCTCGATCGGCGAGTTCAGCAAGCAGGGCTACCTGGCTGACCTCTCCGGGCTCGTCTCCGGCGACCTGAAGGGCCAGATCGACCAGGGTGTCTGGGACACCGCGACCTTCGACGGCAAGGTCGCCGGCGTGCCGTTCCTGCTGGAGTCGCAGGTCGTCATCGCCAACAAGAAGCTGCTCGACGCCGCCGGCGTCGCGGTGCCACCCGCCGACGGCGGCTGGACCTGGGACGAGTTCCAGAGCAACGCGCAGAAGCTCACCACGCCCGGCCAGTACGGCGTGGCCTGGGCGTTGAAGTCGCCGACCAACCGGGTGCTCAACCTGGCGCTCAACTACGACGGGAAGTTCTTCTACACCGACGGCGGCAGGACCGAGGTCAAGGTCGGTGACGCGGAGAAGGAGATCCCGAAGCGGATCCACGACATGATCTACACCGCGAAGTCCGCGTCCCCGGAGGCGCTGGGCATGAGCGGCGCGGACACCCTGCCCGGCTTCTTCGGTGGCAAGTACGCCATGCTGCCCGGTTCGGTGTCGCTGCGTCAGCAGATGGTCGAGCAGGCGCCGGCCGGCTTCGAGTGGGTCACCCTGCCGCCGGTCAAGGGGCTCTCCGCCAAGCAGGCTGCGAACCCGCAGACGCTCTCGGTCTCCGAGGACTCCAAGCACAAGAAGCAGGCCGCGCAGTTCCTCGAGTACTTCCTGAACCCGACGAACATGGCCGCGCTGGCCAAGGGTGACTGGCTGGTCCCGACCGGCAAGCAGGCCAACGAGGAGCTGGTCAAGCTCACCGCCGGAAAGCAGGGCTGGGACGTCGCCGCGGCCAGCGCCGCCGACCTGACCGTCGCCCCGTTCCAGCAGGCCGACGGCTACCCGGAGTGGAAGACCAAGTACGCCACCCCGGCTCTCCAGCAGTACTTCGCCAACAAGATCACCCTTGATCAGCTCGGTACGCAGCTGGTCGACGGTGGCAAGCAGGTTCTGAGGTAGACATGTCACTCTTGCTCGACACATCGGTCGGCTGCCTGGTCGGCGCCGCGGTCGGAGACGCCCTCGGTGGCGCCACCGAAACGGCACTGCCGGAGCAGATCCGCGCACGGTTCGGCGGTTGGGTCGAGGGCATCGTGCCCCCGTACCACGCCGACTGGGCCACCGCGCGACCGCTCGCGCCGTACCACAAGGGCGACGGGCACATCACCGACGACACGTTGATGACCCACGCCCTGGTCCGCGCCTACGCGGCCAAACGCGACCACCTCGACGCGTACGACGTGGTGGAGCTGCTGGTCCCCGACCTGATCGAGCGGGTGGTCTACATCCCCGACCTGGAGCGGGAGGGGGTGACCTTCCACCGGCTCGCGGCCGCCGAGCGGTGGCTGGTCACCCGCCTGCACCACGCCCACGCGGATCCGCGCGAGGCCGGGGTCGGCAACATCGTCAACTGTGGTGCGGCCATGTACATGGCTCCGGTCGGCATCGTCAACGCGGGCGATCCGGCCGGGGCGTACGCCGAGGCGGTGGAGATCGCCGGGGCGCACCAGCACAGCTACGGGAGGGAGGCCGCCGCCGTCTTCGCGGCGGCGGTCGCCGCGGCGGCGACCCCCGGCGCGGGTGTCGAGGATGTCGTCGCCGCGGCGCTGGACCTGGCCCGCGACGGCACCCGGGCGGCCATCGACGCGGTGGTCAAGGAGGCCCGCGGCCACCACGACTGGAAGCAGGCCATCCCGGCGCTGCGCGCGGCGGTCGCCCCCTTCGACACGGTGGGGGAGGAGTACCGGAGCCCGGGGCTCGGGGCGCGGCGGCCCAGCCGGCTGCACGCCATCGAGGAGCTGCCGGTGGCCATCGGCATGCTCGTCGTGGCCGGCGGCGAGTTCCGCCCGGCGGTGCTCGGCGCGGTCAACTACGGCCGGGACGCCGACTCGACCGCGACCATGGCCGCGGCCATCGCCGGGGCGCTCGGCGGCGCCGCCGCGGTGCCCGCGGAGTGGTCCGAGGTGGTCGCCACCGCCTCCAGGACCGACCTGGTGGAGCCTGCCCGGGTCCTCGCGGCGGTGGCCGGCGAGGTCTTCGAGCGGGACCAGGCCCGGTTCACCCGGCGCGCGGAGCGCTTCGCCGGCCTGGCCGGCGGCGCCGACCGGGGCGTGCCGCACACGTCGCACGGGGAGTCGGTCCAGTGAGGATCACCTGGGTCCAGCCGGAGGACCTGCTGCCGCACGAGTTGGCGGCCAGCCGGGACGAGGGCCGCGACGTGGCGGCCCTCGCCCGGCGGTGGACGGAGGCCGGCGGGGACCTGACTCCACCGGTCAGCGGAGCGTCGCCGACCCCGGCCTCGCCGGCGCTGCGGGCGCTCGCTGCGGAGCTGCTGGACGCCGCCGACGCGCTGCCCGCCGTCGCCACCGACGACGAGCCGGACGGCCTGGCCGGGCTGCGGGCCGGATGGCCGGCGACCTGGTCGCTGCCGACCGAGGTGACGTACGACCGGCTGCACGGCGCGTGGCTCGGCCGGGCGGTCGGCTGCCTGCTCGGCAAGCCGGTGGAGAAGATCCCCCGGGAGGGGATCCGCGAGATCCTCACCGCCACCGGCCGGTGGCCGTTGCGTGACTGGTTCACCGCGAAGGATCTGCCGGCCGACGTGGCCGCCCGCTGGCCGTGGAACAAGCGCAGCGCGCCGACCAGCCTCGCCGAGAACATCCACGGCATGCCCGAGGACGACGACCTGAACTACGCGCTGCTGGCCCTGCGGGTGCTGGAGGCGCACGGTCGCGACTTCACCAGCGCCGACGTGGCGCAGGCGTGGCTGGACTGGCTGCCCGGTGGGCGGGTCTTCACCGCCGAGCGGGTGGCGTACCGGAACCTGCTGCTCGGGCTCGCGCCACCGCAGAGCGCCCGCCGGCACAACCCGTTCCGGGAATGGATCGGCGCGCAGATCCGCACCGACGTGTACGGCTGGGTCAACCCCGGCCGGCCGGACCGGGCCGCCGAGCTGGCCGTCCGGGACGCCGCCGTCAGTCACGTCCGGGGCGGGGTGCACGGCGCGGTGTGGGCCGCCGCCCTGGCCGCCGCCGCGCCGGTCGCCGACAGCGTCGACGAGGTGCTGGACGCGGCCGAAGCGGTGCTGCCGCCGCGCAGCCGGTTCGCCGCCACGGTCCGCGAAGCGCGGGCCCTCGGTGCGGGCGCCGACGACTGGGAACGCGTGGTCGACGAGCTGTACGCCCGGCACGGTCACCTGCACTGGGTGCACGTGCGCAACAACGCCGCGCTGGTGGCCGCCGCGCTCGCGTACGGCCGTGGCGACCTGGAGCGGTCGATCACCGCGGTGGTCAGCGGCGGCTGGGACACCGACTCGACCGGTGCGACGGTCGGCGCGGTGACCGGGGCGCTCACCGGGGCGTCCGGGCTGCCGACGCGGTGGGTCGCCCCGCTGCGCAACCGGCTGGCCAGCAGCATCGCCGGTTTCGACGGCATCGGCTTCGACGAGCTGGCCGAGCGGACCCGGGCCCTGGCCCACGCGGGGAGCGGGTCATGACGCGGCACGGACGGACGGGAAGGAGCACGGCATGAGCGCGCGCGTGGCGGTGGTGGGCAGCAGCAACCTGGACCTGGTGGTGACGGCGTCGCGGCTGCCCCGCCCCGGCGAGACGGTGCTGGGCGACAACTTCCGGACCGTGCCCGGCGGCAAGGGCGCCAACCAGGCGGTCGCCGCCGCCCGCGCCGGTGCCGCCTGCGACTTCGTGGGCGCGGTCGGCGACGACGAGTTCGGTACGCAGATGCGGTCGAGCCTGGCCGGCGCGGGGGTGGACGTTCGCGGCCTGCGCACCGTCGCCGGTCCCTCCGGCATCGCGCTGATCGCCGTCGACCGGGACGCGGAGAACTTCATCGTCGTCGCGCCCGGCGCCAACGGCACGTTGACCGAGCTGGCCGCCGACGACCGGGCGACGATCGCCGCGGCCGACGTGCTGCTGCTCCAGCTGGAGGTGCCCCTGGCCGCCGTGGTCCGGGCGGCCGACTGGGCTCGGGCGGACGGCACGACCGTCGTGTTGAACGCCGCACCGGCCGCGGTCCTGCCGACGGAGCTGCTCGACCTGGTCGACGTGCTGGTGGTCAACGAACACGAGGCGGCGGTCGTGGCCGGGGTCTTCTCCGACGATCCGCTGGTGCTGCTCGACGCCCTGTTGGAGCTGGTGCCCCGGGTGGTGCTGACCCTCGGGGCGCGCGGCGCCGCGTACGCCGACCGGCGCGGTCTGCGCCTGTCGGTCCCGGCCCCGAGCATCGACGCGGTGGACACCACCGCCGCGGGCGACGCCTTCACCGGTGCGCTGGCCGTGGGCTGGGCCGAGCGTGGCGGCGCCACCACCGAAGACACCGTGCTGGCGAGCCTGCGCTGGGCGTGCGCCGCCGGAGCGGCCTGCGCCCAGCGGCCCGGTGCCTCCACCGCCCTGCCCGAGCGGTCCGCCATCGACGCCCTCTACGACGCGACCTACCGAGGTACCCCGTGAGCTTCAACCCGTACGTCCCGCGCCCCATCGACCGGCCGACCGAGGTGCCGCTCGGCGCACACGCCGATCTGACCACCCTGGACGAGGCGAAGATCTTCGCCGCACCGGCGGACCCCGCCGACTGGCCGGCCTGGCGGGAGCAGCTCACCCACTGGCGGGCCGACGCCCGCGAGCGCATCGGCTACACCGGCGCCCACTACGACGAAATCGCCGGCGACTGCTTCAGCGTCTGCCTGGCGTGGCTCTGGGACGAGGCGCTCTACGACCACGAGCGCGGCGTCTTCACCGTCGACGAGTTCCTCGCCGCGGCCGGGCGGGACTTCGGCGGCTTCGACGGGGTGGTGCTCTGGCACGCGTACCCGGTGATCGGCCTGGACGACCGTAACCAGTTCGACTGGTACCGGGACGTGCCGGAGCTGCCCGAGGTGGTGCGGGCGTTCCAGGAGCGGGGGGTGCGGGTCTTCATCGACTACAACCCCTGGGACACCGGCACCCGCCGGGAACCGGGCAGCGACGCGGAGGAGGTCGCGGCCCTGGCCGGCAAGCTCGGGGTCGACGGCGTCTTCCTGGACACCCTGAAGGAGGGCGCCGGCGAGCTGCGCGCCGCGCTGGACGCTGTCCGCCCCGGCATGGTCCTGGAAGGCGAGAGCCGCGTACCGCTGGCCCGGATCGCCGACCACGCGATGTCCTGGGCGCAGTGGTTCGCCGACTCCGAGGTGCCCGGCGTGCTGCGGGCGAAGTGGTTCGAGCGGCGGCACGTGCTGCACCACACCCGCCGCTGGCACCGCGACCACCTCGACGAGTTGCACTCCGCCTGGCTCAACGGCGTCGGCGTGCTGGTGTGGGAGAGCGTCTTCGGGGTCTGGGTCGGCTGGAACGACCGGGATCGGGCGGTGCTGCGGGCGATGCGCCGGGTGCAGACCAGCCACGCCGCGTGGTTGCGCGCCGAAGACTGGGTCCCGCTCGCCGACCACCCCGGCGAGGGTCAGGTGTACGCGTCCCGCTGGACGCACGACGACGAGCCACTGTGGATGGTGGTGAACCGGGGCGCGGACCACGACGGGCCGTGGCTGGTCACCGACGCCCGGGCCGGCCGACGCTTCGTCGACCTGGTCACCGGTGGCGAGCTGCGCGTCACCGAGACCGCCGACGGTCGGCTGGCGGTGGGCGGCCCGCTGCCGGCCGGCTCCATCGCCGCCGTGGCGGTGACCGACGCCGCCGTGCCCGCGCACGAGCCACCAACCGGCGACCCGTCCTTCCCGGCCCGCGCCGCGGTGCGCGCCCGGACCCCGTGGGCGCCCCGGTCCGAGGTGCCCAGGGGCATGGCGGCCGTCGAGGCCGGCCGGCGGGAACTGGTCGTCCGGCACCGGGTGCGTGAGACCGGGCTGTACGGCGAGGCGCCCTACGTCGACGAGTGGAAGCCGCTGCCGCCGCGGCTGCACCACACCGGCACGCTGCGCCGCAGCGTCCGGCTCGGTCGGTACGCCATCGCCACCCACGAGGTGACCCACGGCGACTACGCCGAGTTCCTGCGCGCCACCGGCTACCGGCCGGTGCGCCCCGAACGGTTCACCGCCGGGCAGGGGCCGGCCGAGGCCCCCGTGACCGGGGTGGAGCTGGCCGACGCGCGGGCGTACGCCACGTGGGCCGGGCTGCGACTGCCCACCGAGGACGAGTGGCAGGTGGCCGCCGAGGCGGGGCTGGTCGTCCGTCGGGAACCGCTGGTGTGGAACCTGACCGAGAGCGAACACTCCGACGGGCGCACCCGGTTCGTCATCCTCAAGGGCGGCGCGGACCACCGGGCGGACGGCTCCGACTGGTACCTCGACGGCGGACCGCAGCCGGCGGACGTCTCGGTGAAGCTGCTGTTGACCGGCGCCGGGCTCACCCGCTCCGACCAGGTGGGCTTCCGCTGCGCCGCCGACCTGGTGGGCGACCCGGAGGTGACCCGATGACCGCCCCGCTGGACGGGATCAAGGTCGTCGACCTGGCCACCCTCTTCGCCGGGCCGCTCGCCGCGGCGTTCCTCGGCGACTTCGGCGCCGACGTGATCAAGGTGGAGCACCCGGCCAAGCCGGACCCGTCGCGGGGGCACGGCCCGGCCCGCGACGGCGTCGGCCTCTGGTGGAAGGTGCTCGGCCGCAACAAGCGGACGGTCACCCTCAACCTGTCCGACCCGGACGGCGCCGCGCTGCTGCGCCGGCTGCTCGCCGACGCCGACGTGCTGGTGGAGAACTTCCGCCCGGGCACGCTGGAGCGGTGGGGGCTCGGCCCGGCCGAGCTGCACGCGGTCAACCCCCGGCTGGTCGTCACCCGGATCAGCGGGTTCGGGCAGGTCGGCCCGTACGCCCGCCGGCCCGGCTTCGGCACCCTCGCCGAGGCGATGAGCGGCTTCGCCGCAGCCACCGGGGAACCGGACGGCCCACCGACCCTGCCCCCGTTCGGGCTGGCCGACTCGGTGACCGCGCTCGCCGCCGCGTACGCGGTGATGCTGGCCCTGCGGGCGCGGGACGCCACCGGCACCGGGCAGGTGGTGGACCTCGCCATCATCGAGCCGATCATGGCGATGCTCGGCCCGCAGATCACCTGGTACGACCAGCTCGGCTACCTCCAGCCCCGGCTGGGCAACCGGTCCAACAACAACGCCCCGCGCAACACGTACCGGTGCGCGGACGGGCGCTGGGTGGCCGTCTCCACCAGCGCGCAGAGCATCGCCGAACGGGTGCTGCGGCTGGTCGGCCGACCCGAGCTGATCGACGAGCCGTGGTTCGCCACCGGCAGCGGCCGGGCCGCGCACGCCGACGAGTTGGACGCCGCCGTGAGCGCCTGGGTGGCGAAGCGGGACCGCGACGAGGTGGTGGCCGCGTTCGAGGAGGCGCAGGCGGCGGTCGCGCCGGTCTACGACGTGCGCGACATCCTCGCCGACCCGCAGTACGCGGCGCTGGGCACCGTGCGCACCGTCCCGGACGAGGAGTTGGGCGAGGTACGGATGCAGAACGTGCCGTTCCGGCTCGCCGACACCCCGGGGGAGATCCGGCACGCCGGCCGGCGGCACGGCCAGGACACCGACGCGGTCTTCGGCGCGCTCGGCCTGAGCGCTGACGAGCTGGCCGCGCTGCGCGAGCGGGGAGTGCTCTGATGCTGCTCAGCTGGCTCTACGTGCCCGGCGACCGCCCGGACCGGTTCGCCAAGGCGGTCGCCTCGGGCGCCGACGCCGTCATCCTCGACCTGGAGGACGCCGTCGTCGCCGGGCGCAAGGCGTACGCCCGGGAGGCGGTCGCCGAGTTCCTCGCCGAGACGCACCCCGTGCCGGTACAGGTCCGGGTCAACGAGCTGACCGGCCCGGACGTCGACGCCGACCTGACCGCGGTGGCCGGTCGACCCGGGCTGGCCGGGCTACGGCTGCCGAAGGTGGAGTCGGCCGCGACGGTGGCGGCGTTCGCCGAGCGGGTCGACGTACCGCTGCACCCGCTGGTCGAGTCGGCGCTCGGGCTGGAGGCCGCGTACCCGATCGCATCCGCCCATCCCGCGGTGGCCTCGATCGGCCTCGGCGAGGCCGACCTCCGCTCGGACCTCGGGGTGAGCGACGACGACGGCCTGCTCTGGGCTCGCGGCCGGGTGGTGGTCGCGGCCCGCGCCGCCGGCCTGCTCCCGCCGGCGATGTCGGTGTACGCCGACGTCACCGACGTCGCCGGTCTGGCCGCCTCCTGCGCCGTCGGTCGGCGGCTCGGCTTCCTCGGCCGTGCGGCGATCCACCCGCGCCAGCTGCCCGTGATCGTCGAGGCGTTCCGGCCGGCCGAGCGGGAGGTGGCCCGCGCCGCGGAGCTGCTGGCCGCGATCGCCGAGGCGCAGCGACGGGATTCGGGAACCGTGGTGCTGCCCGACGGCCGTTTCGCCGACCGGGCGATGGTCGCCGCCGCCCGGCGCACCGTGGACCTGGCCGCCCGCTACGCCGCCTGACCGGCGCCTCGCCCGTCTGGGACCGCAGGGTCGAGCCGCGCGAGGTCGGTGGTGCCGCGCCGGACCACCGCCGCGGCCAACGCGGTGGTCTCCGGGTGAACGCCACCCCGCTGCTCCGCGGCGGCGATCCGGACCGCTTGCGTCAGGTGCGCACGCAGGTGCCCGGCGAACAACCGTTGGAACGCCTTCCCGGTGGACGACCGCAGCGCGGCCAGTTCGTCGGCGCCGATCATGCCCGGCATGTCATGACCCTCGTGCGGATTGGTCGCCGGTGCACCGGAGTCACCCAACAGCCGGCGGGACACGGTCAGGTTGGCGCGCTCGGTGGTCTCGATCTGGGCGGCCAGGCGCCGCCAGGTCGGATCGGTGGTCCGGGCCGGCACCAGGTCGAGCACCGGCAGCACCCGTTCGGCCATCGCCACCGTCAGCTGGAGCCAGGCGATGTCGGTCGGGCTGAACGGTCCTGCCGTACCCGTGGCTCGTGCCGTGCTCGGTGCTGCGACAGCCGTCGGCGCGGCGACGGACGGTGCGGTGGTGCCGGCGGCGTCCGGCGGTCCGGCGGCACAGCCGGCGGCGAGCAGAGCCGCGATGAGCAGCGTGGACGGCGCCGCGACGAGCGCACGCATCCGGCCTCCTCTCCACCCGGGACGACGGGCCCGGCGTGACCGGGCCCGCCCTCGGGTGCGAACGTCTCGGCTCAGATCGGTCGGCCGTCGTGCCCGCACTTGATCACCGGACGGATGCAGTCCTGGACGCGACGTGCCATCTCCGCCACCGGCCAGGCGTTGAAGAAGTCACCGTGCATCGTGTAACCCGGACCGGAGGCCAGCCGGAACTGCGCCGGGTTGCCGTTGACCGGGTACCGCAGCACCTGCCGCAGCTTGGGCACGTGCACCGGGTGCGTTGACGGGCAGGCCTGATTCACCGGGTACGCCATGTGGCTCTTGTGGTCGGGCGAGTCCAGGTCGCGGCCGTTCCAGCACTGCGGGAAGTCCAGGTACGACTCCATCATCGTCCCGGCCGGGCAGGTGACGAAGTTCTTCGACGGTGGCACCTGCCCGGCGTGCAGGCAGGACCAGCGGGCGATGCTCTCGTTCGGCCCGGCCGCCTTGGCGTTGCCCGCCACGATCCGCAGCCCCTGCGGGAGGGGCTGGGTGGCCGCGACGACATCGGCGCGCACGCCCTCACCCAGGTAATAGAACGTGACGATGGTCGGCTCGACCGGCACGTTGTTGTTGTACAGGGTGGGCACCCAGTACGACGAGACGTCCGTCCGCGGGTTGCACGTGGTCGGAGAGTTGACCAGGTCGCGCAGCGTGGTGTGGGCGTTCGTCACCGTGCTGCCGAAGAAGCTGTGCATGTGCGAGGCCCCGGGCAGCCCGGGGAAGATGATCGGGTCGTCCGGCAGCCGGTGGCTGTACGTGCAGTCGGCGGGGAACTCCGCGACCCGGATGGCGTTCGCGCCCGGGGCGGCGTCGGCCCGAGCCGTGGTGGAGACCATGTACGTGCCGAGTAGCGCCAGCAGGGCGCCGATCGCCGTGGCGAGGCGCAGCCGGCGGGGGATGCCGGAGAGGGGTGCGGCCCTGTCCATCTCGTGACTCCTGTCGGGGGGACGGGTCAGGGACAGCTCCGGCGCCGCCGCCGAAGACATCGGAGTTTCCCCTGGCCAGACTGGTGGCGGTCTGTTGAGCCGGGATGAGAGAGAGCGCTCTCACGGATCCAGCGTCACCCTCAAGTCGACGCTTGTCAATACGTGCCGCACCTGGTGGAAATGACGACGCGAAAGGGCCGGACCCCTGTTGGGGGTCCGGCCCTTGTCGATCGTGCTGTTTGTGGGTCAGCTGGTGGCGTAGCCGCGGGTGGCGATCCAGTCGGCGAGGTGCTCGACGGTGACCTCGTAGGAGGCGGTGTTCGGATCGGCCGAGTCGGCGATCTTCACCACGTTCCCGCCGTCGCGGTACCCGACCACGCTGATGTAGTGCCCGCCCTCGAAGGAGTGCACCCCACCGTCGGTGTCGACGCTGGTGCCGGCGATGTTCGCGACCACAGCCCGACCGTCGTCCACGGTCTTGACGATGTCGGCGCGCAGCGTGTCGGTCTGCTTGCCGTCAGCGCTGGGGCTGGAGATCTCGACGCTGTGGTAGGCGTCGTTCTTGCCGGTCTCCTTGTTCAGCACGGGGGTGATGTCGTTGATGCTGTTGGTGCCGGCCTCGGTGGTGCCCATCTCCTTGGCCATGGCGTCGACGCTGATGTCCTTGCCCTGCACACTCAGGGCGTTACGCGTGGCGGCGGGGCCGCAGTAGTAGAAGTTCGGCTGCGCCTCGTACCGCACGCCGAGCTGACGCTCACCCGACGGCTTGCGGTCGGTCTGGGTCTGGGTGGCCGGCTTGGCGTCGGACGCGGCGTAGGCGGCGGTGATGGGTCCGGCGATGGCGCCGCCGGTGAACGCGAGGCCAGCGGCGGTCAGAGCGGTCTTGCGGATCAGATCGGTACGCATGATGGCGTGCTCCTCTGCATCGGGGGATACGCGCGACACACAGAAGGGGTGTGCGTCGCACGTGAAAACGGGGGGAAAGTTCAAGGGGGAGACCCGGCGATCGGGGGACCTGCTCGGGTGTCCGGGGGATGTAACCGGGGCGGCCTGGCGGGTGTTCCCGACGGCTGCCGCATGGTCGCCGGCTACGGGGGATGTAACCGCGGCGGCCTGGCGGGTGTTCCCGACGGCTGCCGCATGGTCGCCGGCTACGGGGGATGTAACCGCGGCGGCCCGGCGGGTGTTCCCGGAGCCTGCCGCGCCGGGCCCGGGGGCCGCGGTGATCTGCCAGGTATAACGAACCCGGCCGGCCCTGGATTCCACCCACGGGTGCCCGGCCACGGTACATCCGCCTCTCAAACCGGACAAAGAGGCCAGTCGCGCCCATCGTGAACCGGACATCAAGCCCTCGGAAGTCCCACCCCCCCCCGCAGCCACGATTCGCGGCGTTCGAGCGGGCCCGGGTAGTAGGCAGTCGAGCCGTATACCTGTGAGGCATATTTATGACTCTGAGGTATCACGCTCTCCGGTGCGGATGCCGCCCCGCGACCAAACCGTCCCGCGACCGGGCCGTCCCGCGACCGGGCCGTCCCGCGACCGGGCCGTCCCGCGACCGGGCCGCCCCACGACAGGGCCGCCCCACGACAGGGCCGGTCTCCCGTCACGGGAGACCGGCCGTCGATCGTGCGGTTACCGTCCGGACGATTACTGGATTCGCAGCCACCAGAGGACGTGATTGTTCGACTCGTCCGGGTCGGGCGTGTTGCTGCGGATGTCGGTCGTGAAGCCCCACTCGTTCACGCACGCGTCGGTCGTGAACGTGTAGGTGAGCTGCACGCTCTCTCCGCGCTTCAGGCCGCGGTAGCCACTGTCCTCCGCCGGGTCTCCCGGGGTGTCCAGCCAGTAGGGCGAGTCGTATGTGCCGTTCGGCAGGAACATGCCGCCGCGCCACTCCAGGTGGAAGCGCCCCGAGGTCTGGGTGCTGTGGTTGGTGACGGTGAAGGTCACTGACACCTTCCGGTACTTCCCCTCGCAGGGCCCGGACACTGGTGCCGCCACCGGGGTGGCCACGGTCAGGCCCAGATCAGCCGCACGCACCCGGGGCGGGAACGCCGTCGGCCCACCCACGTGCGCGAACCACGAGCCGTTCCAGGCGAACGACCGCTCCTGGCGCCGCTGGTCGTCCGAGGCCCGGGTGTCGGCGACGGTGACCGTCACGCCACCCCGCGACCGCGCCGTCGCCTTCACGATGGCCGGCGTCGACTGGTCGGTCGCGGCGACCCGGCCAAGGGTGATGATCGTTCCGTGGTCGTCCCGGTCGAATGCCACCACCTGCTCCGCCCCGTATCCGCAGCGCAGCAGGGCGGCGGTCTCCGCCTCCGGGTCGTCGTCCAGGTTGGTCCGGACCAGGTCGACGACGCCGACTCGGGCTCCGCTCACGTCGGCCGTGGGTCGTAGCGTGACCCGTCCGCTGGCGCAGGTGACCTCGGCCGAGCCGCTCCACGGCCACTTCGGAACGCCGACCGGCCCGGCGGTCAGCTGAGCGAGGCTGATGGAACGGTCGGGGGGCGCCGAGGTCCTCGGCGCGGCGCTCGGGGTCAGCGTCGGGGTCGGCGACGGGCTCGCGGTCGGCGTGCTCGGTCCTTCGGTCCCGCTGGCGGTGGCGTTCGCGCTCGCCCCGGTCGCGTCGGGCTGCCCGCGTCCGGTCCCCATGAACATCCCGAGCGGCAGAACGGTCGCGAGTCCCGCGGTGACGAGCATCGTCGTGACCCGCATTCTGCGTCGTTGGCTCACCGTGTCCCGCACCCCGCCCGGCGCCTGAACAACGGCACCCGGGTCCGACGTGAAGCTCGCGAACGCCCGGTCGACGAGCTGCTCATCGTCGTACTCGTTCATCACAGGTCTCCTCTCAGTTGCGCGGCCAGCGCCGCACGTCCGCGGCTCAGCCATGACTTGACGGTTCCTTCGGCCACGCCCTCCTGGACGGCGATCTCGCCGACGGACAGCTGGGCCATGTGGTGCAGCACCACCGCTCGGCGATGCCGGGGCGGCAGGGTGGCGAGAGCCCGGACCAGCGCGACCCGGTCGGGGTCCGGTCCGGGCACGACCGTCTGGCGCTGTCCGTGGAGGAAGGCGCGGGCGCTCCGCCGCACCCGGAACCGGCTGTTCGCCAGGTTCCACGCCACCCGGCGCACCCAGCTGGTGGGGTCGTCGTAGGTGCCGATCTTCTTCCACCGGACGAAGGCACGGCAGAAGGCTTCCTGTACCAGGTCCTGCGCCTCAGCCAGATCACCGATGTAGGCGTACAGCTGGAGGGTGAGGCCCTGGAACCTGGCGCGGTAGAACTCGTCGAAATCGGACGGTTGGGTGCCGTCCGGTGTCAGGACCATCTGTGGGGCCACCATGACATCACGCGCCTCTCTTCCCCGTGTGCGGCTCTGCGCGGCCGTTGCACCACACACGCCCGGGTATCGAGGTCGGTTGCACACGTCGTCGGCGGACGTCAGGTAACGGACAGCCGCGGGTCTCGCGCGCGCGAAACCCGCGCGCGGAAAGACAGAACGCCTTCCCGACGCAGTGGCGTCCGGAAGGCGTTCGGGAGGTTTCGGTTTTCGCCGGAAGGTGTCGAGGCGGGTGGTCAGGCCGGGTCGGCTGGTTTCTCGGCGTCGCTCGCCTGGGCGTGCCGTTCGAGCAGCCGCTGCCGGATCTCCTCCGGCGTGTACGCGCGCCGACGTCGTTCGGCCCGGGCGATGACCACACCGGTGGCCGCGACGCCGGCGAGGCCGGCCAACCCGAGGACCTTCCACCACCGCATTCGTTGCCGCATCGGCCTAGGCTAGACCCTCATGAGCATCAGCCTGGACGAGGCCGTCGAGTTGACCCGCACCGGCGACGTGTGGGTGTTCCGGGGTCGCAGCGTGCCGGACCGGGCGATCCAGATCACCACCAACAGTCCGGTCAACCATGTGGGCATGGCGGTGGTGCTGGACGACATGCCGCCGCTGATGTGGCACGCGGAGCTGGGCAGGTCGTTGCCGGATCTGTGGTCCGGCACCCACCAGCGCGGTGTGCAGCTGCACGACCTGCGGGACGCGGTCTGCGTCTGGGCCAACCGGTACGGCCAGCGGGCCTGGCTGCGGCAGCTCGATCCACCGGCGGACGGGGAGATGGAACGGGCGGTGCTGCGGACGATCGCTCGGCTGGACGGCACGCCGTTCCCGTCCACCGCGCAGTTGGCCTGGCGGTGGGTGCGCGGTCGGGTGCCGTCGTTGCCGCGACCCGGCCGGTCGGCGCCGCGGTCGACTCCGGCCCCGTCGACGGGCGGGTCGGCGGCGACCCGGGACCGGGCGTTGGAAACGGCGTACTGCGCCGAGGTGGTGGCGGTGACCTACGAGGCGATGGGGCTGCTGCCCGCCGGCCGGCGACCGAACTGGTATGACCCGGGGCGGTTCTGGAGTGGGGACGACCTGGGGCTGGCCGCCGACGCCCGGCTGGGCGCGGAGATCGAGGTCCAGGTTCCGCCGCGCTGAGGTTTGACCGGCCCGGTGACCGGCAATTTCCTGGGCCGTGAACGCCTCCACGGATCTCGACGCGCTGACCGACTTCTTCGACCGGTACGGCGTGGCGTTGACCTCCGGCGACCTGCCGGCCATCGCCAGCTGCTACGCACTGCCCGGGTTGGTGGTGGCCGACACCTACAGCTTCTCGTTCAACTCGCCGGCGGCGGTGGCGCTGTCCTTCGTGGGCGCCGCACCCGACTACCAGGACCGGGAACTGGTGGCGGCGCACGCGCGGATCGAGGACGTTCGGCCGATGTCCGCGCTGCTGACGATGGTGGCGGTGGAGTGGGAATTCCTGGACAGTCAGGGGCACGCGGTGCCGGGGGAGCGGTACAGCTACCTGCTGCGGACCACCAGTGAGGGGCCGGTCATCTCCACGGTCGTCCGGACGGCCTGACCAACCGGCTCGATCGAGCCGTTTTCCGCTGCGGGTTGGCTGGTCGGTCCGATCCGTACCCACCCGGTTTCCGGTCTGGTCGGTGCTGGCTACGCTGGCGCGTCGGTGGGGGACGAGGGGAGACCTGATGGCGGTGCGGCCGGACGGTGCGGAGGGTGCGCGGGCGGCTCGGGTGCTGGCGTCGGTGCCGTGGATCGTGGTGCTGCTCGGCGTCTGCGTGCTGGTGGTGTTGTTGGTGGTCGCGCTCCTGTCGTTCCGTACCCGGGAGCGGGAGGCCACGTCGCAGGCCGCGCCGCCGGTGTTCCTGCCGACCGTGCCGGCCGCCGCCTCGGCCACGGCCACGGCCAGGGCGACTCCGACTCCGACTCCGACGCGGACCGCGGGGGAGCGGCGCACGGCGTCGCCGCAGCCGTCGCGCAGCAGTCGGACGCCGTCGCCGCGGGTCAGCAGCAGCTCGCCGGCTCCGAGCCGGACGAGCGCCCCGGCGGCCCCGGCGGCGCCGGCGGCGCCGTTGGGCCCGGCGGACGGGACGGTCACCGCCCGGTACCAGGTCGGAACGGATGGCTGGGACGGGGACGAGGCGGTGCTGTCGGTCACGAACGAGTCGGGTGGAACGCTGGACTGGCGGGTGGAGCTGGCATTCGACGACGACGTGCGGGGGCTGCGGGTCAGCGGGGACTCCGACGTCTCGGTGTCGGCGCGCGGCGACGGCGATTTCGTGCTGCGCGGTACGGGTGCGCTGGCCCCGGGTGACACCCGGACGCTGCGGCTGCGGCTCGGCTGGGACGACTCGGGGGAGCGGCCGCACCGGTGCACGGTCAACGGGGTCGACTGCCAGCTCGCTTGACCTGGCGCCCCGTTCGGTGGGCCGTCGCGGGAGCCTTCCGGGTCGGGCCGTCGGTGGCTACGCTGCCCGGACGGCCCGCTGAGGGAGGTACATGTCCGGCATGCGTCGCGCCCCGCGACCGTCCCGTGGTCCGGCCGCTGTCGCGTCGTCGCCCTGGATCGTGGTGTTCGCCGGCGTCGTGGTGATGGTGGTCCTGCTCTTCGTGGCCCTGGGCGCGTATCGGGGACGTAGCCCGGCGCCGGACGACGTGTCGGCGCCGCCGCCGGCGCTGCCACTGCCGCAGGGCACGGTTCCGCCCATCGTCGCGACGCCGACGCCTGCGAAATCGTCGGCGTCGCCGTTGCGGCCCGGGTTGTCCCCGCGCGCGAGTGGGCCGTCACCGAGCGCGGCGGCCGGGTCGCGGCAGCCGACGGCCGGCCGGACGGCCGGGCCGACGTCGAGCGGGCCGCCGACCCGGCAACCGCAGGTCGCGCCCGGGGTGAGTGGCCGGTACCGGGTCGTGCAGAGCTTCGACGGGGGTTTCATCGGCGAGGTGCTGATCGTCAACGCGGCCGGCGCGGACCGCGGCTGGACGGTGCGGTTGGACTTCACCGGCGGGCGGCTGGTGACCGCCTGGGTGGAGGGCGTGCCACAGGGGACGGTGCGGCAGACCGACGGCGGCTTCACGTACGTCAGTGGGGTGGACGTGCCGGCGGGCGGGTCGGCGACGTTGCGGTTCCACCTGGAGCGGGCGTCGACCACGCCGCGCGCGTGCACGGTCGACGGGGTGCGCTGCACCGGGTTCTGACCTGGGCCGTCGTGGATGGACGCACGGTTGGTGTGCCGCGCTTCCGCAAGCTGGCTGCTCTGTTACGACTTTGTTTGCAAGGTATTGCAGATTGTTTCGGCAAGGGTTAGCGTGCGGCCAATCACGACCAGAGGAAGGCCGTCGATGAAACCCCCGCCGACACCGCGCACCGCCCTGCTCGCCCTCGTCTCCCTGCTCACCCTCACCCTCGTCGGCAGTCCGGTCGCGGTGCGTCCCGCCGCCGCGGACCCCCGCCCGTCCGACACCGACGCCCTCGCTGTCACCGGCGCCGTCCAGTGGCGCGACGAGCCCACCGCCGAGGCGCTGCTGAAGGCGGGCAGCGACACCGCCCGCGCCGAGCAGTTCTACTTCGTCCTGCCGGACCGGTTCGCCAACGGCGATCCCCGCAACGATCGGGGTGGCCTGCCCGGTGACCGGCTGCGTACCGGCCTCGACCCGACCGACAAGGGCTTCTACCACGGCGGTGACCTGAAGGGCGTCATCGACAAGCTGGACTACATCCAGGGGATGGGCACCACGGCCATCTGGCTCGCACCGATCTTCAAGAATCGGCCCGTGCAGGGCTCCGGCGACGACATCTCGGCCGGCTACCACGGCTACTGGATCACCGACTTCACCCAGGTGGACCCGCACTTCGGCACCAACGAGGAGATGAAGCGGCTGGTCAAGCTCGCCCACCAGCGTGGCATCAAGATCTACCTCGACGTGATCGTCAACCACACCGCCGACGTCATCAAGTACGCCGAGGACAAGTACGCCTACGTGGACAAGGCGACCTCGCCGTACACCGACGCGCAGGGGCGGGCGTTCGAGGACCGCAACTACGCCGACGGCACGCGCGCCTTCCCACCGGTGAACCAGACGTCGTTCCCGTACACCCCGACGTTCGCCGAGCCGAAGGACGCCACGGTCAAGGTCCCGGCCTGGTTGAACGACGCCACCATGTACCACAACCGGGGCGACTCCACCTTCGCCGGCGAGAACAGCGAGTACGGCGACTTCTTCGGCCTCGACGACCTGTGGACCGAGCGCCCCGAGGTGGTGCGGGGGCTGACCAAGGCGTACGGGGACTGGATCGGCGCGACCGGCGTCGACGGCTTCCGGCTGGACACCGTCAAGCACGTCAACATGGACTTCTGGCCGCAGTTCAGCCAGGGCATCGAACGGGCCGCCGAGAAGGCCGGCAAGAAGGACTTCTTCATGTTCGGCGAGGTGTACAGCGCCGACCCGGAGATCAGCTCCAGCTACGTCCGGCAGGGTGGCCTGCCCGCTACCCTCGACTTCGCGTTCCAGGAGGCCGCGCGGGGCTACACCGCCGCCGCCGGCTCGGCGAAGGCGCTCGCCGACGTGTACGCCCGCGACGACCTCTACGCCGCCCGGGACACCGACGCGGGCCGGCTCACCACCTTCCTCGGCAACCACGACATGGGCCGGATCGGCTCGTTCATCGCCGGCGGAGGCACCGACCCGGCCAGCCACCTGCGCCGGGACCAGCTCGCGCACCAGTTGATGTTCCTCACCCGGGGCCAGCCGGTGATCTACTCCGGCGACGAGCAGGGCTTCACCGGCCCCGGCGGCGACAAGGACGCCCGGCAGGACATGTTCGCCTCGAAGGTTCCCGACTACCTCGACGACGATTTGCTCGGCACGGACCGCACCCATGCCAGTGACCAGTTCGACCCCACCCACCCGCTGTACCGGACCATCGCGGAGCTGGGCCGGCTGCGCCAGGCGCACCCCGCGCTGCGCGACGGCGTGCAGGTCACCCGGTACGCCGCCGACGGCCCGGGCGTCTTCGCCGCCTCCCGGATCGCCCCGGCCGACCGCATCGAGTACGTGGTGGCGGTGAACAACGCCGACACCGCGCAGACTGTCACCGTGGACACCTGGTCGGCCGGCGCCACCTTCACCGGCATCTACGGCGGCGGCTCCACCGGACAGGCTGGGGCCGACGGCAAGCTGACCCTGACCGTGCCGCCGCTGTCGGCGGTGGTGCAGCGGGCCGGCACACCCGTGGCGCGGCCCGCCGGCGAACCGACCATCACCATCACCTCTCCCGCACCGGGCGCGCCGCTGGCCACCCGGGCGGCGGTCACTGCCCAGGTGACCGGGGACCCGCTGGCCACCGTCACCGTGGCGGCCCGGGTCGCCGGCGGCCGGTGGACGCTGCTGGGCAGCGCCGACCACGCGCCGTACACCGTGCAGCACGACCTGACCGGGCTGGCCGGCGGGACGCCGGTGGAGTACAAGGCGGTGGTCCGCGACGGGCGGGGCCGCACCGCGACCGCCCGGTCCGCCGCCATCGTGGGCACGCCGGCCCAGGGCGCGTCGCGGGAGTGGGCGGTGGTGCACTACCAGCGTCCCGCCGGCGGGTACGACGACTGGGGGCTGTACGCCTGGGGTGACATCGACCCGGCGTACGTCACCGAGTGGCCGAAGGGCCAGCCGTTCTCCGGGGAGGACTCGTACGGCCGGTTCGCCTGGGTGAAGCTCAAGCCGGGCGCGAAGTCGGTGAGCTTCCTGGTGGTCGACAAGAACGGCACGAAGGACGTCGACGCGGACCGCAGCATCGACGTCACCCGGACCGGGGAGGTCTGGCTCAAGCAGGGCGACCCGGCGATCCACCCGACCCGGCAGGCGGCCACCGGTGAACCGGATCCGCCGGTCGAGGACGGCACCGCGGTGATCCACTACCGGAGGGCCGACGGCAACTACGACGGGTGGGGCCTGCACCTGTGGGACGGCGCCGCCAACCCGACCGAGTGGTCCGCACCGTTCGAGCCGACCTCCGTCGACGCGTTCGGAGCGGTGTTCCGGGTGCCGCTGGCGGCCGGGGCGACCGGGCTGAACTACATCCTGCACCGGGGCGACACCAAGGATCTGCCCGACGACCAGCGGCTCGACTTCGCCAGCGCGGGCCGGGAGGTGTGGTTGCTCGCCGCCACCCCGGGCCGGCTGCTGCCCTCGACCGCGACCGGCGCCGGCCGGGACACCGACATCAGCAAACAGAAGGCGCACTGGATCGACCGGTCCACCGTGGCCTGGCAGGCAGGCCCGACCGATGGTCGGACGTACGCGCTGGTCACCGCGCCCACCGGCGGGGTCGGGGTGGTCGACGGGGAGCTGACCGGGACGTACACCACGCTGCCGCTGCGGGCGCAGCGCAACGGCCTCACCGAGGCCCAGCGCACCGCGTTCCCGCACCTGTGGTCGTACCGCGGCTTCACGCTGGACCGACGCGACCTGGCCAAGGTGCCGGCGGCGCTGCGCGGGCAGGTGCTCGTCACCGAACGCGACGCCGAGGGCGGCCTGCTCGCCGCCACCGGCGTGCAGATTCCCGGCGTGCTCGACGACGTCTACTCCCGGGCCACCGACGCCACCCTCGGGCCGACCTTTGACGGCCGCACGCCGAGCCTGGCGCTCTGGGCGCCGACCGCCCGGACGGTGGCGCTGCAACTGTTCGACTCGCCCACCGCGCAGCCGACGACGGTGCCGATGCGCCGCGACGACCGCACCGGCGTCTGGTCGGTACGCGGCAGCCGCGCCTGGACCGGGAAGTACTACCGGTACCAGGTGCGGGCGTGGCAGCCGGCGGCGCAGCGGATGGTCACCGCATCGGTGACCGACCCGTACTCGGTGGCCCTGGCGGCGGACTCCACGCACAGCCAGCTGGTCGACCTGAACGACCCGGCGCTGGCCCCGGCGGGCTGGCGGACGCTGCGCAAACCGGCCCCGGTGCCGGCGGCGAAGGCGCAGATCTCCGAACTGTCGGTGCGGGACTTCTCCATCGCCGACGACACCGTGCCGGCTGAGCGGCGGGGGACGTTCCTCGCCTTCACCGACCCGAAGACCGCCGGCATGACCCACCTGAGGGCGCTCGGCGACGCCGGGGTCACCCACCTGCACCTCCTGCCGGCGTTCGACTTCGCGACGATCCCGGAGAAGCGGGCCGATCAGCGTCAGCCGGCCTGTGACCTGGCGGCGCTGCCGCCGGATTCGGAGGAGCAGCAGAAGTGCGTGGCGGCGGTCGCCGAGGCCGACGGCTACAACTGGGGCTACGACCCGCTGCACTACACCGTGCCGGAGGGCGGCTACGCGGTCGACCCGGTCGGCGCGGCGCGGACCACCGAGTTCCGGCGGATGGTCGCCGGGGTGAACGACGCCGGCCTGCGGGTGGTCATGGACGTGGTCTACAACCACACTTCGGCCGCGGGCGTCGACGAGAAGTCGGTGCTGGACCAGATCGTGCCGGGCTACTACCAGCGGCTGCTGGAGGACGGCACGGTGGCCAACTCCACCTGCTGCGCCAACACGGCGCCGGAGCACGCCATGATGGGCAAGCTGGTCGTCGACTCGCTGGTCACCTGGGCCCGGCACTACAAGGTGGACGGTTTCCGGTTCGACCTGATGGGCCACCACCCGAAGGCGAACATCCTGGCCGTGCGCAAGGCGCTGGACCGGCTGACCGTGGCCGGCGACGGGGTGGACGGCAGGTCGATCCTGCTCTACGGCGAGGGTTGGAACTTCGGCGAGGTCGCCAACGACGCCCGGTTCGTGCAGGCCACCCAGGCCAACATGGCCGGCACCGGTATCGGCACCTTCAACGACCGGCTGCGCGACGCGGTGCGCGGCGGCGGGCCGTTCGACGCGAACCCTCGGGCGCAGGGCTTCGCCTCCGGGCTCTACACCGACCCCAACGGTGACCCGGTCAACGGGTCACCGGCGGAGCAGAAGGCGCGGCTGCTGCACGCCCACGACCTGATCAAGGTGGGGCTCACCGGCAACCTGCGCGGGTACCGGTTCACCGACTCCGCCGGGCGGCAGGTCACCGGCGCGCAGGTGGACTACAACGGCTCGCCGGCCGGCTACACCGCCGCGCCCGGCGAGGCGGTCACCTACGTCGACGCGCACGACAACGAGATCCTGTACGACGCGCTGGCGTACAAGCTGCCGCAGGCCACCGCTGCCGTGGACCGCGCCCGGATGCAGGTGCTGGCGCTGGGCACGGTGGTGCTGGGTCAGGGCAGCGGGTTCGTCACCGCCGGCACCGAGCGGCTGCGGTCGAAGTCGCTGGACCGCAACTCGTACAACTCCGGTGACTGGTTCAACCAGATCCGTTGGGGCTGCGCGGACGGCAACGGGTTCGGCGCCGGCCTGCCGCCGGTGCAGGACAACGAGGACAAGTGGCCGTACGCGAAGCCGCTGCTGGCCGACCCGGCGCTGGTGCCGGACTGCACGGCGGTCAACACCGCCGACGCCCGGTACGCCGAGCTGCTGCGCATCCGGGCGTCCTCGCCGGTGTTCGGGCTGAGCACCGCCGAGCAGGTGCAGAAGCGGGTGGCGTTCCCGCTGTCCGGGGCGCAGGAGACACCGGGCGTGCTGACGATGACCCTGGACGCCCGGGGGCTGGGCGGGACGTGGAAGTCGGTCACCGTCGTCTTCAACAGCACGCCGGAAGTGGCGAAGCAGACGCTGACCGGACTGCGCGGCGCGGACGTGGCACTGCACCCGGTGCTGGTGAACTCGGCCGACCAGCTGCTGCGGACGGCCTCGTTCGACCGGGCGGCCGGCACGTTCACCGTGCCGGCGCGCAGCGTGGCGGTCTTCGTGCAGAGGTAGCCGGTCACGACGTGAACCGGCCCCCTTCCGCGTCGTGCGGAAGGGGGCCGGTCCCTGTCTGCTGGCCGTCGTGCCGCCGTCACCGGCCGCACGTCACCCGAGGGTGATCAGGCGAAGCAGTTCTCGATGGTGCCGCCCGGGATGGCCAGGCAGTTCGTCGGACGGTTCGCGGTGATGGCGGACTTGTTGTCCACGTTCACCTCGCCGAAGAAGCTGAACACACCGCCCGGAGCGAAGGTGGAGAAGTTGTGGGCGACCTTCGTCTTCGACAGGTTGACCTCGCCGAAGATGTTGAAGATGCCGCCGCCGACCCCGATCGGCCCGATGGCCCGGTTGCCGACGACCTCACTGTCGCGCAGCGTGAGGACGCTGTCCGCGTTGAAGACGCCGCCGCCGAAGAAGCCGGCGGTGTTGTCCTTGATGGAGCTCTTCTCGACGGTGACCGCGCTGTCGAAGGCGATGGCCAGACCACCACCGACACCGGCGGTGCTGTTCTTCTCCACCGTGACGTCGTGCAGGTTCATCTGGCTCTCGGCCGCGGCGATGCCGCCACCGGCGAGGACCGCGGTGTTCGAGACGAACTTGGTCCCGTACGCGGTGGTGTTGCCCTCGATGTCGAGGAGGCCACCGCCGAAGCCCAGCGTCTCGTTGTCGCTGATCTCGCTCTTCTTCAGCTCGACGGTCCCGCCGTCGACGTCATCGGTGAAGATCTCCGCGGCGCCGTTCGAGATGCCGCCACCGCCGATGATGGCGGTGTTGTCCTTGATCTTCGACTCCTCGACCTTGAGCAGGCCGGCGTTGAAGACGCCGCCACCGAAGAAGAAGGCGGTGTTGCGGGCGATGGTGCTGTGCCAGATCTTCGTGGTGCCGAAGTTGGCCACGCCACCTCCGTTGCCGCCCGCCTGGTTGAGGACGACCTCGGACTCCAGGATCTCGGCGGTGCCGCCCGGCTGGACCAGGATGCCGGCGCCGTCGTTCGCGTCCGGCTCCTCGACGAGCGGCGTGACGACGCCGTTCTGAGCGGCCGGGGCGGCCTTGGGCGTGACCTTCGGCGCCGCCTTCAGGCCCGCCTTCGGGTTGGCCTGGCGGGTGGCGAGCGCCTGGTTCAGCGGAACGCCCGCCTTCACCTGCGCGGCGATCGCCTCGGAGTCCGAGTAGGACGCCCAGACGTCTGCCGGCTGGACGCTGTTGAACAGTTCGAGCGTCTGGCCGCCCTTGATGGTCAGGCCCTTGATCGTGAGGTGCCCACCGCTGCCGACGTTGAGGATCCGGAAGTAGTCGGCCGTGGCCTCCCGTGCGATCGTCGTGTGCTCGCCCTTGAGGGTGATCCGCTCGGTGATGATCGGCAGGCCGTTGCCCTCGTAGTCGTTGCGGGTCAGGTTGTAGGTGCAGCCCTTGGCCAGCTCCAGCACACCGCCGTGCTTGCTGTTGGCGAAGACGATCGCCTGAATCAGCTTGTCGGTGTCGCAGGGCACCTCCTTCCCGCGCTCGTGGTCCTTGTCCTTGTCCCGGTCCTTGTCGTCCCGGTTCTTGTCCTTGTCCCACTCGCGACCCTCGTCACCGCGCTGGTCGCCGTCCTTGCTGACCTGTGCGGTGTTCCAGTTCAGGCCGCCGACCGCGCCGGCGCTGCCCGCGACGCCCACCGCCGCGAGACTGATCACGCCCGTCAATCCGGCTACGCCACTGGCGAGCCAGAGCTTGCGGCGGCGCTTGGCCGACGCCTGCCCGGAGGCTTCGTTGTTCGTTAGGTAGTTGGACATCGGAGCTCTCTGCCCTCTCCTCGTACCAGACAGGGTCGCCGCCCTCAGGCGGGCGTCCCCTGCTACAAATCGGTTGTAGCTCCCAAAAACACCGTATGAGAAGGATCCTCGCCTCGCGGGCTTATCCGAAAGAAGCCCACATTCGGTTCGTGTTCGTCCTCGACGGGCCGGACGCCCCGCCCGGGCACAGGCCCACCCAAGGCGCTCGTCGCCCCCCGTGACCTGCCCAAACAGGTACGCCCCTCCGCGCCGTCACCGGCTCGGAGGGGCGCACCCTCTATGTGGATCAGCCCCACCGATCAGGCGAAGCAGTCCGGAACGTTGAAGCAGTTGGTGGGACGGTTGGCGGTGACCGCGGACTTGTCGTCCAGGGTCACGGTGCTGCCGAGGTTGTTGAAGATGCCCCCGGGCGGGAGAGTGGCGAAGTTGTGCGCCACCTTCGTCCGGTGGAGCGTGACCTCGCCCCGGTTGGTGTTGAAGATGCCGCCGCCGCGGGCCAGCGGACCGACTGCCCGGTTGCCCACGACCTCGCTGTCGCGCAGGGTGGTGACGCTGTCCTCGTTGAAGAGGCCGGCGCCGAAGAACCCGGCCGTGTTGTCCTTGATCCAGCTGTTCTCCACGGTCGCGGTGCTGTCGAAGGCCACCGCCAGGCCGCCACCCACGCCGGCGGTGCTGTTCCCGGCCACCGTGGCGTGCTTGAGGGTGAGCTGGCTGTCGGCCACCGCGACGCCACCACCGGCGAGCAGCGCGGTGTTGTTGCTGACCTTCGTCTCGTGCAGGGTCGTGGTGCCCTCGACGTCCAGGACGCCGCCGCCGAAGCCGAGCGTCCGGTTGTCGGAGACCTCGCTCTTGTAGACCCAGACCGAGCCGCCGTCGACGTCGTCGGTGAAGATCTCCGCAGCGCCGTTGGCGATGCCGCCACCGCCGATGATCGCGTTGTTGTCCTTGACCTTCGACTCGTTGACCTCGAGTACGCCGGCGTTGAAGATGCCGCCGCCGAAGAAGAAGGCGGTGTTGTGCGCCACGGTGGTCTTGATGAGCCGGGCGGTGCCGAAGTTCGCCAGCCCGCCGCCGTTGCCGCCGGACTGGTTGTACAGCAGCTCGCTGTCCAGGATGTCCGCCCGGCCACCGGGCTGCACCAGCACCCCGGCGCCGTCGTTGAACCCGGGCTCCTCCACCAGCGGCACCGCCGCGGGCCCGGCCGTCGCCGGCTTGGCTACCGCACCGGCCGCCGGCTTGGCGGTCGCCGCCGCGGGCTTGGCCGCCGCCGACTGCGCCGGCTTGGCCGCCTTGGCTGCGGGCTTGGCTGCCGCCGCTGCCGGCTTGGCCGCTGCCGCTGCCGGCTTGGCTGCCGCCGCTGCGGGCTTGGCTGCCGCTGCTGCGGGCTTGGCCGCTGCCGCTGCGGGCTTGGCTGCCGCCGCTGCGGGCTTGGCCGCCGGGGCTGCCGGCTTGGCCGCCGCGCCCGGCTTCGGTGCCGCCGTCGCGGTCGCCGCGGTCGCCCGGACCGAGGGCGAGTACGGCGCCCAGACCGTCGCCGGATCCATGGTCATCGCCCGTTCGAGGGTCTGGCCGCCCTTGATGCTCAGGCCCTTGAGGGTGAGGTGCCCGCCGGGGCCGACGTTCAGGATCCGGAAGTAGTCGGCGGTGGCGTCGCGGCCGATGGTGGTGTGCTCGCCCTTGAGGGTGATCCGCTCGGTGATCACCGGCAGGCCGTTGCCCTCGTAGTCGTTGCGGGTCAGGTTGTAGGTGCAGCCCTTGGCCAGCTCCAGCACACCGCCGTCCTTGCTGTTGGCGAAGACGATCGCCTGGATCAGCTTGTCGGTGTCACAGGGGACCTGCTTGTTGCGGTCCTTGTCGTCGCGCTTGTCGTCGTCCTTGCCGTCCTTGCCGTCGTTGCCCTGGTCGTCGAAGCCGCTCCAGTCGCCGCCGCTCCACTCGTCACCCGGGTCCTGGCCGCTGTTCTCCTTGGCGTCGTCGGCGTTCTCGCCACCGGCGTCGCTGACGTTCTGCCGGTTGGTCGGCGCCTGCGCGTCGGACACGCGGGCGGGGTCGGGCTTGTCGTCCCGGGCGGCCAGGCCGCCGAGGGCTGCTAGGCCGACCACGCCGGTCAGCCCGGCCACGCCGGCGACCCAGAGCGCCCGCCGTCGTCGTGTCGGCGGAGCCGTCGAGGCCCCGCCGTCGGTACTCGTTACGTCGTTGGACATCAGAGCCTTCCGCCCTTTCCTGGTACCAGACGGGATCGCACCGCCCAAGGCGCGCGACCAGCTACAAATAGGTTGCAGCCTCTGATCCCCACCGTATGAGAACCATCCTCGCGATGCGGACTTATCCGAGAAAAGCCCGCATTCACCTCAGGTCAGGGCAGGAGCCGGTGAACGGGCCCGGGTCGACAGGAAGGTGCGTGAGCAGCCCAAACGCCGACGGACCCCGCCGCCGGGCGCGCGGACGTCGAAACGTCGCTGCCCGGCGGCGGGGTCCGCCGTGGTCGTGCAGGTGGTGGGGGTCAGCCCGGCAGGCGCGGCCCTGCCTCGCGCTGCTCGGCCAGCCAGGTCTCCACCTCGTCGGCGGTACGCGGCAGGCCGGCCGACAGGTTCACCGCGCCGGTGGCGGTGACCAGCACGTCGTCCTCGATCCGCACGCCGACCCCACGCAGCTCGGCCGGAACCAGCTCATCCTCGGGCTGGAAGTACAGACCTGGCTCGACGGTGAGCACGTAGCCCTCGCCCAGCGTGCCGTCGCGGTACGTCTCCTTGCGGGCGTTCGAGCAGTCGTGCACGTCGATGCCGAGCATGTGGCCGAAGCCGTGCAGCGTCCACCGCCGGTAGATCGAGGACTTCTCGTCCATCGCCTCGTCCACGCTCACCGGCAGCAGACCCAGCTCCGCCAGACCCTCAGCGAGCACCCGCATGCAGGTCAGGTGGACGTCCTTGAACTTCACCCCGGGCCGGATGGCCTCGATACCGGCCTGCTGCGAGGCGTACACGATGTCGTAGACCTGGCGTTGCAGGGCGGTGAACCGGCCGCTGACCGGCAGCACCCGGGTCACGTCCGCGGTGTAGAGGTTGCGGCCCTCGACACCCATGTCCATGAGCAGCAGGTCACCGGGCCGGGTGGCGCCGTGGTTGTGCACCCAGTGCAGGATCGTGGCGTGCTCGCCGGCGCCGACGATCGAGCCGTACCCGACGTCGTTGCCGTCGTGCCGGGCGCGCAGCGCGAAGATCCCCTCCAGCAGTCGCTCCGAGACGGCGCGGTCCGCCGGCAGGATCCGGGCCACGTCCTCGAAGCCGCGCACCGTGGCGTCGATCGCGTCCTGGAGCTGGCCGATCTCCCACTCGTCCTTGACGAGCTTCTGCTCCGAGATGGCGATCGCCAGCTCCCGGTCGCGGGGCGGCTGCCCCTCGGCGCGGACCCCGTCGTACGGCCGGACCGCCGCGTCCACCTGGGCGTCGAAGCCGCGCAGCACCCGGGTCCGCCCCGGCGGCAGGTCGGCGAGCGTCGCCTCCAGGCCGGTCAGGTCGGCGGTGGGCAGGCCCAGCTCGGTGGACTTCTCGCCGAGCGTGTGCCGCCGGCCCACCCACAGCTCGCCGTGCCGGCTGCGGAAGAACTCGTCGGTCTCCCGCGACGAGCGGGGCCGCATGTACAGCGTGGCGTCGTGCCCGGAGCCGTTCGGGCGAAGTACCAGCACGCTGTCCGGGTCGCGGTCGCCGGTCAGGTAGGCGAAATCACTGCCCGGCCGGAACGGGTAGGCGGTGTCGTTGGCCCGGACCTTCTCGGAGCCGGTCGGGATCACCAGCGTCTCGCCCGGGAAGGCCGCCGAGAGCGTGGCCCGCCGCTTGGCGTAGTTCGGGGCCTCCGGCCGGGGCGCGACCGGAAGCGCGCTGTCCCGCCAGCCCTTCCGCATGAAGGACAGGAACGCCTCCGGGAAGTCCGGATCGTGCGATTCCGTACCGTCCGTCGGCGTACCGTCGGTGCGTCCCTCGGTCATTGCGCCGCTCCCTCCGTGTCATTGCTGGTCCCGACGGTACCGCGCGCCCGGTTCGCGCCGGCGCCGCCCGGGAGCGCTCCGGATCGACGGACGGCTGCGACGGGCCTCCGGCGCGCGTGGGAAGATGACCACCATGTGCGGACTCCTGGCCTTCTTCAGCGCGAACGGCAACGCCGCCGCGCACCGCGACCACATCGCCGGAGCGTTGGAATGCCTGCACCACCGCGGCCCCGACGAGACAGGGGTCGAGGTGGTCGGCGACGCCTCCGGCCGGTACGCGGACGGAGTGTTCGCCCACAAGCGGCTCGCCATCATCGACGTCGCGTCGAGTCACGAGCCGCTGCCCTACGCGAACGGCCGTTACCTGCTGACCTTCAACGGTGAGATCTACAACTACATCGAGCTGCGCGACGAGCTGGTCCGGGACTTCGGCGCCCAGTTCGCCACCGCCGGTGACGGCGAGGTGATTGTCGCCGGCTACCACTTCTGGGGCGAGCAGGTGCTCACCCGGTTGCGCGGCATGTTCGCCTTCGTCATCTGGGACCGGCAGGAGCGGCGCGCGTTCGGCGCCCGCGACTACTTCGGCATCAAGCCGATGCACTACCTGGAGACCGCCGACGGGCTCTACCTGGCCTCGGAGAAGAAGGCGCTGCTGCCGTTCGCGCACAGCAGCTACCAGGGTGACGCGGGCGTCGACGCGGCCAACCTCAGCCACTACCTGACCCTGCAGTACGTCCCCGAGCCCGGCACCCTGCACAAGGGCATCAACCGGATCGGCTCCGGGGAGTACCTGACCTGGACCCCGGGCGGGCGGATCGACGTCCGCCGGTGGTACCGGCCGGTGTTCCGGCCGGCGCCGGTCGACGACGAGCAGAAGCTGTACCACGAGATCCGGGAGACGCTGCGGGAGAGCGTGCGCATGCACATGCGCTCCGACGTGCCGGTCGGCTCGTTCCTGTCCAGCGGCATCGACTCCACCGCGGTGGTCGCGCTGGCCCGGGAGTTCAACCCGAACATCCTGACCTTCACCGTCGGCTACGACGTGCCGGGCTATTCGGAGATCGACGTCGCGCAGGACTCGGCCCGGCACCTGGACGTCACCACCATCCCCACCAAGATCGGTCCGCAGGACATGATCGACGCGCTGCCGAAGATCGTCTGGCATCTGGACGACCCGGTGGCCGACCCGGCGCTGGTGCCGCTCTACTTCGTGGCGAAGAAGGCCGCCGAGCACGTCACGGTGGTGCTCTCCGGCGAGGGGGCCGACGAGTTCTTCGGCGGCTACACGATCTACCGCGAGCCGCTGTCGCTGGGCACCGTCAACGGTCTGCCGGGCGGGGTGCAGAAGGGGCTGCGCGCCGTCTCCAAGGCGATCCCGCAGGGGGTCAAGGGCAAGAGCTTCCTGGAGCGCGGCACCACCCCGATCGAGGAGCGGTACTACGGCAACGCGCGGATGTTCACCGAGGAGGAGAAGCAGCAGCTCCTGCGCCGCTACGACCCCTCGGTGCGCTACACCGACGTGACCGCCCCGATCTACGCGGAGTGCACCGAGCTGGACGACGTCACCAAGATGCAGTACGTCGACCTCTACACCTGGCTGCGCGGGGACATCCTGGTCAAGGCCGACCGGATCTCGATGTCCCACTCGCTGGAGGTGCGGGTGCCGTTCCTCGACCGCGCGGTGTTCGACGTCGCGGCGAAGATCCCGGTGGACCTGAAGCTGCCGCCGCGCTCGGACGCCACGAAGTACGCGATGCGTCAGGCGTTGCAGGGCGTCGTTCCGCCGGCCATCGTCAACCGCAAGAAGCTGGGCTTCCCGACCCCGACCCGGGTGTGGCTGCGCGGCGAGATGTACGAGTGGGCCCGGCACGTGCTGAGCACCTCGGGCGCGGGCGACCTGCTCGACCTGTCGTACGCGCTGCGGCTGCTCGACGAGCACAAGCGGGAGGAGGCCGACCACTCCCGCAAGGTGTGGACCGTGTTGATCTTCTGCATCTGGCACGCCATCTTCGTGGCCAAGACCCTCGACCCGGGCATCCAGCGCAACCAGTCCGCCCTGCTGACGAAGCCGGTGGTCGGCTCCATGGTCCGCTGACCTCCCGACCCCACCCCTGTTGATCAAGAGGTTTGCGTCATCCGGAGTCGTTCCGGTGACGCAAACCTCTTGATCATTTCCAGTGCGGGTGGGAGTGGGTCAGCGGCGGGCGCAGGTGACTGTGGGGAGGGTGTTGGTGCCTGTGGTGCTTGCCAGGAAGCCGAAGGTTGTGGTGCCTTCGGGTGCGACCGTGCCGTTGTGCGCGACGTTGGTGGCCGTCACCGAGGAGCCGGACGAGCTCTGGGTGGCGTTCCAGATCTGAGTGATCGACTGCCCGCTGGGCCAGGTCCAGCTCGCGGTCCAGCCGGCGAACGGCGTACTGCCGTGATTCATGATCATGACTTCGCCCTGGAAGCCGCCCTGCCACGCGCTGACGACCTTGTAGACCGCCATGCAGTCACCGCCGTGCGGCGGCGGGGTGGTCGGGTTCGGCGGCGGAGTGGTCGGGTTGGGCGGCGGAGTCGTCGGGTTGGGCGGCGGAGTCGTCGGGTTCGGCGGCGGGGTGCCGCCCGGACCCACGCCGGTCACCTGGCCGTTGCCGCCGTCGAAGGTCACGTCGGAGCAGCCGAAGAAGTTCTCCTGCGAGTCCGAACGCACCCAGCGGGAGTAGATGATGTGCCGGCCGCTCTTGCCCGACGGCAGGTTGCCGCTGAAGTAGTAGTGCCCCTCGTTGGTGCCGGCCCCGCCACGCTGCGGCGGGTTGGTCACCGTCAGGAACGGCTGCTCCTCCAGGTCGCCCCAGGCGAGCGCCCGGGTCGGGCTCCAGCTGTTCTTGGTCACGTAGAAGTAGAAGGTGCCCGGGTGGTGCGCCCAGTTGCTGTACCGGAAGTCCAGCCGCGCGCCGGCGGTCAGGTGGGTCAGCGGCCAGTCGGTACGGGGCAGGTCGTAGCCCCGGTAGCCGGGGTTGCCGCCGCTGCACAGCTGCCCGTCCGGGATGAAGCCGACCGTCCGGCCGCCGGCGTCGGAGCGCAGCACGCTGAACCAGTTGTAGAGCGAGTTCGCGCCACTCTGCGCCACGGCGGCGGAGCACGCAGGGTTGTTCGGCCGGATCTCGCCGGTCTGGCTCAGGCCGTCCTGCCAGCACAGGAAGGTGCGGCTGCCGGGGGTCATGGCCGCGCCGTGCGCGGCGGCCGGCTCCGGACTGGACGCCAGGGCGACGGCGCCCAGGCTGAGGGCCACGGCTGCGGTGAGCAACGCGGCCGTACGGGAACGGTTCACGGGTTCTCCTGACTCGCGAGGCGCGCCGCCCGAGCCGCCCCGCCGCAATCGGGTGGGGATGTGGCCTGATCGCCCCGCTGCAAGGAACGGAAGCGACGATCACGGTGCGTGCCCCGGCAGGGGACCGGCCGGTGGACACGCGCCGTCAACGGTCCCTGTCGTGGACCGGCGCCCTCGCGTCGAACGAACCCGGCAACCGGCGGCGCGGCAGCCCTCGCACCGCCCGGTACGCGTCATCCCACCATGCCGCCCGGCCGCAACGCAATAGTCCGTTCTCGATGTGTCAGGCCGTCGTCAGAGCAGCTTCTCCAGGGTGATCGGCAGCTCGTACTGCCGACGGCCGGTGGCGTGGTGCACGGCGTTGGCGATCGCGGCGGCCGCACCCACCACGCCGATCTCCCCGACGCCCTTCATTCCGAGCGGGTTCACGACCTCGTCGTGCACCTCGATGGTGTCCACCACCACGTCCGGCGCGTCCGCGTTGACCGCCACCAGGTAGTCGCCGAGGCTGGCGTTGGTCCAACGACCCGACCGGGGATCCATCCGGGTGGCCTCCAGCAGCGCCTGGCCGAGCCCCCACAGCATGCCGCCCATCAATTGGCTGTGCGCGGTCTTGCGGTTGAGCACCCGGCCGGGCGCGAACACCCCGACCATCCGGCGCACCCGGACCACGCCGAGGTCGGCGTCGACCGCCACCTCGGCCATCTGGGCGCCGAAGGTGTGCACCCCGTACCCGGCGTCCTGCGGTGGCGGCGTCCAGGTGCCGAGCACCTCCACGTCCGGAGTCAGGGTGCGCTGCATCAGATCGGCGTACGTCTCGCCGACGTCGGGCCGGTCGCGCCGTGCCATCCGGCCGTCCTGCACGACCACCCCGGCGGGGTCCGCGCCGTGCAGGGGCGAGTGGTCGTCGGCGACCGCGCGCCCGATCAGCTCGTCGCGAAGCTGGGTCACCGCCAGGTGTACGGCGGAACCGACCGCGCTGGTGCCGGCGGAGCCGACGGCGGCGGTGACGTTCGGCAGGTCACTGCTCCCGCCGACGAACCGCACCCGCTCCACCGGCAGGCCGAGCGCGTCCGCCGCGACCTGGGTCATCGCGGTGTAGACGCCGGTGCCGAACTCCGACACGCCGGCCTCGACGACCGCGGTCCCGTCGTTGTAGAGCCGGGCCCGGGCGCGCTGCGGGTTCACCGGTTGGGTCACCGGGTAGAGCGCGCTGGCCATGCCACTGCCGATCAGCCACTGGCCCTCGCGCCGGGGCCGGGAGTCGCGGTCGGCCCAGCCGAACAGCTCGGACGCCCGCTGGTAGCACTCCTTCAGCCCGCTGCTGGACCAGGGGTGCCCGCTCTCCGGATCGGTGTCGGAGCAGTTGCGCAGCCGCAGCTCCACCGGGTCGATCCCGACCCGCTCGGCCAGCTCGTCCATCGCGCATTCGAGGGCGAACATGCCGGTCGCCTCACCGGGGGCGCGCATGAAGGTCGGGGTGATCGTGTTGCCCCGGATCAGGTGGTAGACCCCCTCGTAGTGGGGGCTCGTGTACGCCACGGCCGGACTCTGCAACGACGGCTCGGCCCAGTCGTCGAACTGGGAGGTGAGGGACAGTTTGTGGTGGCGCAGCGCGGTGATCCGACCGTCCGCGTGGGCCCCGAGGGTGATCCGCTGCTCCTGCTCCTCGCGGTGCCCGCAGGAGGTGAACATCTGCTCCCGGGTCAGCGCCAGCCGCACCGGCCGGCCGACCTGCCGGGCGGCGAGCGCGGCCAGCGCCGGGTGGTGCCAGATCATCGCCTTGGAGCCGAAACTGCCGCCGACGGCGTGGCTCACCACCCGGATCGAGATCGGCGGCAGGCCGAGCAGCGCCGCGACGGTGAACTGGGTGGCGTTCGGCCCCTGGGTCGAGTCGTAGACGGTCAACCGGTCGATGTCCTCCCACACGGCCGTGCTGGCGGACGCCTCGATCGGGTTGTGGTGGTTGGGTGCGAACCGGTACGTCGCGTCCACGCGCACCTCCGCCTCGGCCAGCGCCTTCGCCACGTCACCGCGGGACCCGTGCCCGGGCAGCAGCCCGCCGAAGATCCGCTCGGGCACGTACGCCTGGTCCCGGGCCTGGTCGATCAGGGTGATGGCGGGCGTGGCGGCGTACTCGACGCGGATCAGGGTGCCCGCGTGCTCGGCACGTTCGATGGTGTCGGCGACCACGAGGGCGATGGGCTGACCGGCGTAGTGGATCGTCTCGTCCTGCATCGGAAAGAAGGTCTGGCCCGGCGCGGCCAGCCCGGCCAGCGACGGGAGCAGCTTCGGCACGGTGGCGACCCGGTCCAGATCGCGATGGGTGAACACGGCCAGCACCCCGTCGGCCCGCTCGGCCTCGACGGTGTCGATCGCGGTGATCCGGCCGCTGGCCACCGTGGCGCCGACCAGCACGCCGTGGACCAGGCCGGTCACCGGGACCTCCGCGGAGTAGCGCGCCTCGCCGCGTACCTTGGCGCGCCCGTCCACCCGGTTGAGCGTCGCGCCGATCGCCGGGCTCATGCCGCCACCTCCCGCTGCGTCAGCTGCTCCAGGGCCCGGACGATCGTCCGCCGGGCCAGCTCGATCTTGAAGGCGTTCATCCCGTGCGACACCGCCGGCGCCAGCTCGGCCGCCGCCGCCCGGCGGAACGACTCGGTGGTCGCCGGAGCGCCGACGAGCACCTGCTCGGCCGCGCGGGCCCGCCACGGTTTGGTGGCCACCCCGCCCAGGGCCAGCCGTACCTCCGTGATCTGGCCGCCGCTCATCGCGATGGCCGCCGCGACCGAGGCGAGCGCGAACTCGTACGACTCGCGATCACGGATCTTGATGTACCGGGACGTGGCCGCGACCGGTGCCGGCGGCAGGTCGATCCCGGTGACCAGCTCGCCGTGGGCCAGCGGATGTTCCCGCTCCGGGGTCTCGCCGGGAAGCAGGAAGAAGTCGTCGATCGGGATGCTCCGCGGGCCGCCCGGTCCCTCGGTCTGCACCACGGCGTCCAGCGCGACCAGCGCGACGGCCAGGTCGGACGGATGGGTGGCGATGCAGCGCTCGCTGGTGCCGAGCACGGCGTGCCCCCGGTTGATCCCCTCGATCGCGCTGCACCCGCTGCCGGGGACGCGTTTGTTGCAGGCCGCCGCGGTGTCGCGGAAGTAGCCGCACCGCACCCGCTGCAACAGGTTGCCGCCGAGGGTGGCCATGTTGCGCAGCTGCGGGGAGGCGCCGAGCAGCAGCGCCTCGGCGACCATCGGGTAACGGCGAACCAGCTCGGGCTCCTCGGCCACGTCGCTCATCCGGGCCAGTCCGCCGAGCCGCAGCCCTCCGCCGGGCAGCTCCTCGACGCGGTTCAGCGGCAGGTCGTTGATGTCGACGAGGCGGCGCGGCTGCTCGACGTAGATGCGCAGCAGGTCGATCTGGGTGGTGCCACCGGCCAGGAAGGTGCTCTCCGGGTCGGCGCTCACCGCGCCGATCGCGCTGCCGACGTCGGTGGCGCGCGAGTAGCTAACGGGCCGCATCGGCGGTGCCTCCCTGGTCGCGGACCTGGCGGACGGCAGCACGGATGTGCGGGTACGCGGCGCAGCGGCAGATGTTGCCGCTCATCCACTCCCGGATCTCCATGTCGTCGCCGGCGTGCCCCTCGGCCAGCAGCGCCACCACGGACATGATCTGCCCGGATGTGCAGTAGCCGCACTGGAAGGCGTCGCAGTCCAGGAACGCCTGCTGCACCGGGTGCAGGGTGTCGCCGTCGGACAGTCCCTCGATCGTGGTCACCTCGCGGTTCTCGCAGGTGATCGCCAGGGTGAGGCAGGACAGCACGCGGCGTCCGTCCACCCACACCGTGCAGGCGCCGCAGGCGCCCTGGTTGCAGCCCTTCTTGGTCCCCGTCAGTTCGAGCCGGTCGCGCAGGGCGTCGAGCAGGCTGACCCGTGGCTCGACGGTCGTCGTCCGGGATTCCCCGTTCACCATGAGGTGGACCTCGACGGCGCCGGGACCGCGGACCACCGCGTGGTCGGGGCTCGGCGCGGTACGCAGCGCCTGGTAGGACTTCACCAACTCGCACCTCCTCCAGTTGAAACCGACCATATCCTTCGCATAAGGACTGTTTGCCGCTTTCATGGCGATGTCGCCGGACCGACGGGCCTGGCCGGCACGGGCCGGCCGACGCGGCGGCGAGACGGAGAGACGGAGAGGCGGCGGAGCGTGCCGGACGTGTTCGACGAGGCGCACCGCCGCTGCCGCGCCGGCGAGGCGGTCGCCCTGGCCACCGTCGTGGCCACCTGGCGGTCCGCGCCGCAGCCGCCCGGCGCCAGCATGCTGGTCGCGGCCGACGGCGCGGTCACCGGCAGCGTCTCCGGCGGCTGCGTCGAGGCCGACCTCTACGAACGGGCCCGCCGCGTGCTCGACACCGGCGCCCCCGAACTGACCCGCTACGGCGTCAGCGACGACACCGCGTACACCGCGGGCCTGACCTGCGGCGGGGAGCTCGACGTGTTCGTGGAGCGGATCGACGCCGGCCGTCTCGTGGAGCTGGACGCGGTCGACTCGGCACGCCGCGCCGGCCGACCCGTGGCGGTGGTCACCTGCGTCGCGGCCGACGCCGGCGACCCACCGGGCGCGGCGCCCGCCGACCCGGCGGGGCGACTGGGACGCCGCCTGGTGCTGACCGGGCAGCGGGTGACCGGCTCGCTCGGCGACGACCGGCTGGACGCCGCCGCCACCGCCGACGCCCTCGGGCTGCTCGCCGCCGGGCACAGCGGGGTGCTCCGGTACGGCTACCACGGGCAGCGTCGAGGCGCCGGCCTGAGCCTCTTCGTGACCGCCTACGCCACCCCGCCCCGGATGATCGTCTTCGGGGCGATCGACTTCGCCGCCGCGGTGGCCCGGATCGGCACGTTCCTCGGCTACCGGGTGACCGTCTGCGACGCCCGTCCGGTCTTCGCCACCCCTCGGCGTTTCCCCGAGGCGGACGAGGTCGTGGTGCAGTGGCCGCACCGCTACCTGGGGACCGAGTTGGACGCCGGCCGGGTCGACGGGCGGACGGTGGTCTGCGTGCTGACCCACGACCCGAAGTTCGACATTCCGCTGCTGGCGCTGGCGCTGCGGCACCAGCTGGCGTACGTCGGCGCGATGGGTTCGCGGCGCACCCACGACGAGCGGCACAAGCTGCTGCGCGAGGCGGGGCTGAGCCCGGAGCAGCTCGCTCGGCTCGCCTCGCCGATCGGGCTGGACCTCGGTGGGCGTACCCCGGAGGAGACCGCGGTGAGCGTGGCCGCGCAGATCGTCGCGAGCCGTTGGGGTGGGAGCGGCCGTCCTCTGACCGCGTCCGGCGGGCCGATCCACCGGGCGGGATAGCACGGGCCGCTGCGGCGGTGCCCCGGTCGGGCCGGACCGCGCCTTCCGGACCCGCCGGGCCACACGCTGTGCCAGCCTGGTGCCACGCCGATCGCCGAGGCGGGCGGTGGGGCGGCTGGCGACGACGAAGGGACCGGCATGGGATACGCGGTGGTGCTCGGCGAGGCGCTCGTCGATCTGCTCGACACCGAGCGGGACGGCGAGCGGGTCTACCGGCAGGCGATCGGCGGCGCGCCGCTCAACGTCGCCGTCGGGGTGGCCCGGCTCGGTGGCGCGGCGCAGTTCGTCGGTTCACTCGGCGACGACGTGCTGGCCGGCCGGATCCGCGCGTTCCTGACCGCGGCCGATGTCGAGCTGGCCGGCGCGGTCACGGTGCCGGCGCCGACCACCCTCGCGGTGGTCACCTTCGCCGGCCCGGAACCCGACTTCCGCTTCTACGGGGAGCCGCCCTCCTACGGCCTGCTCGCTCCCGAGGATCTCGACCTGGCGCTGCTGGAGGGCGCGGACGTGCTCTACTGCGGCTCCGTCGTGCTGCTGCGACCCGACACGCTGGCGGCCGCCCGGCGTGCCTGGGGGCTCGCCACCGGCCTGCGGGTCTTCGACCCGAACGTGCGCCCCCGGCTCCTGAACGGGCCGGACGCGCTGGCGGGATTGCGCGAGGTGGTGGCCGAGTTCGCCGCCGGCGCGCATTTGGTCAAGCTGAGCACCGCCGACGCCGAGCTGCTCTACCCGGGTGAGCCGGTCGAGGGGGTGGCCGCGTACCTGCGCGAGCTGGGCGCCGCGACGGTCGTGGTGACGCTCGGCGCGGCCGGCGCGGTGCTGGCCGCCGCCGATTCCGATCCGGTCCGGGTGCCGGCGCCCCGGGTCGACGCGATCGACGCCACCGGCGCCGGCGATTCGGTGATGGCCGCGTTGATCGCCGATCTGCTCCTCGACGGTGAACCGGCCGACCCGGAGGGCTGGGTCGGGCGGGTGGCGTTCGCGCTGCGGGTGGCCGGCCTGGTCTGCGAGTCACCGGGCGGCGCCACCGCCATGCCCACCCGCGACGACGTCCAGCGCCGCTTCGGAAGCTAGACCTCGACCGCGCCGTCGAGTTCGCGGTAGCCGCGGCGGGCGGCGACGACGGCGGCGCGGGCGCCGAAGGGCGCCTCGGCGGCGACCCGTTCCGGCGGCGCGCCACCGGTGTGCCCGGCCCGGATCAGCCAGGCCAGCTTCGCCAGCTCGGCGTGCTGCGCGCGGACGAACTCCACGTCCACCGGGTCGCCGTGGCCCGGCACCACCACCGTGCCCACGGTGGCCAGCCGGAGCAGGTCGGCGACCGCGTCCGGCCACTGCAGGGGGTACGAGTCCTCGAAGGCGGGCGGCCCGCTCTGCTCCACCAGATCCCCGGCGACCAGCACGTTCGCGTCGGGTACGTGCACCACCAGATCGGCGTCGGTGTGCCCCCGCCCGGGGTGACGCAGCAGCACCCGCCGGCCGCCCAGGTCGAGTGCCGTCTCGGTGTGCACGATGTGCGTCGGGGCGAGCAGCGGTGTGTCGGCCAGCTCGGCGGCGAGTGCGGGGTGCTCCTCGCGCACCTCCTCGTACGCCTCCCGGCGCAGCCGCTCCGGCTGCTCGCGCAGCGCCGTGGCGGCGAGCGCGTGCGCGTAGACCGGGCGGGGCGGGTCGCCGGCCAGGACGGCGTTGCCGAAGCAGTGGTCGTAGTGGTGGTGGGTGTTGACCAGCGTCAGCGGACGGTCGGTGACCGCCCGGACGGCGGCGGCCAGCTCGGTGGCCTGGGCCGCCGAGGAGAGGGTGTCCACCAGCAGCGCCTCGGCGTCGCCGACGACCAGGGTGACGTTGACCCGCAGCAGCGGCTCGCGCAGCACGTGCACCCGGTCGGCGACCTCGACGAATCCGCCGGTCATGATGCCCGCCCGGCACGGTCGACGAAGCGTTGCCGGTCCACCAGGATCCGTTCCACCCGACCCCGGGCCACCGTCTCGTCACCCTCGGTGACGGTCACCTCGAACGACAGCCGGCGACCGTCGACGGCCGCCAGCAGAGCCTGCGCCCGGACCGTCCGGCCGACCACGGTCGGCGCCAGGTGCTCCAGCTCGACCCGGGTCCCCACGGTCGTCGACCCGGACGGCATCGTGGTCGCGGTCGCCGCGACGGTGGCCGCCTCGGCCAGCGCGAGCACCCGGGGTGTGCCGAGCACCGGCACGTCCCCGGAACCGACCGCCTGGGCGGTGTCCGCGTCGGTGACGGTCAACTCGACCTGGGCGGTCAGACCCGGCGCGAAGGCCGGCTCGGGCTGCTCCTGCATGGTCGCCAGCCTAGGTGCTCGCCGAGCCCGCCGAGCACTCGCCCGGCGATCCCGCCGCACCCGTCGGGGCCCGCCGTCGCCCACCTGCGAACGGGTCCTCCGGGTGGTCCCCGTCGGTCGATGCCGCACCCGTCGTTAACCTTGACCGCGATGGCCGTCGTGACTGACCCCCAACCCCCCGCCCGGACCGACCCGCCCGCGTCCCCGGACGGGGGCCGTCGGCGCATCGTCGCCATGACGATCTGGGCGGTCGCCTTCGTGGCCGCCTGGCTGGGCATCGGGCTTCCCACCGACCCCGCGTACGCGTTCGTCTGGATCTGGGCGGGCACCATCGCCTGGAACAGCGACCGGCCGTGGCGAAGTCACCTGCGCTTCGCCCGGGACTGGGTGCCGGTGGTCCTGCTGCTCGCCGCGTACAACCTCTCCCGAGGGTTCGCCGACAACGGCGCCACCCCGCACGCGATGGAGCTGATCGTCGCCGACCGGTTCATGTTCGGCTGGGCCACCGGCGGCGAGGTGCCCACCATCTGGTTGCAGGAGCACCTCTACCACCCGCAGCTGCAGTGGTACGACGTCGCGGCGAGCTGGGTGTACTTCTCGCACTTCGTGGTCGCGCTGGCCGCCGCCGCCGTGCTCTGGCTGCGGGACCGGCACCGCTGGGCGGCGTACATGCGGCGCTGGGGCTTCCTCTGCGCCGCCGGCCTGGCCACCTACTTCCTCTACCCGGCTGCGCCGCCGTGGTGGGCGGCGCAGAACGGCCTGCTCACCGAGGTCGCCCGGATCTCCACCCGGGGGTGGAAGGCGTTCGGCATGCACGGCGCCGGCAACGTGCTCAACGCCGGCCAGATCGCCTCGAACCCGGTCGCCGCGATGCCGTCGCTGCACACCGCGTGGGCGCTGTTCGTGGTGCTCTTCTTCCTGCACACCACCCGCCGCCGCTGGTGGCCGCTGCTGCTCGCGTACCCGCTGGCGATGACCTTCACCCTGGTCTACTCGGGTGAGCACTACGTGATCGACGTGCTGGTCGGCTGGACGTACGTCGGGCTGACCTTCCTGGTGGTCGGCCTGGCCGAGCGCGGGTGGGCGGCGCTGCGGGCCCGACGCGCCGGGTCCGCCCCGGTCGCCGCGGAGCCGCCGCCGGGGGAGATCACCGGCCCGGACGGCACGGCGGACCCGCCGGAAACCACCTCGGAACGGCCGGCCGGCGGACAACCCGCGCGGGTCGCGCCGGGCGCCTCCGACCAGCCCGCGGTACCCGCCGACCGCTGACGCCGTCGGCGCCGGCTGACCGGGTCAGCCGGCGCGGCGGGCGGCGTGCGCGCGGGCGGTCAGCTCGGCCGCCAGGCCCCATGCCTCCGAAAGATCCCGGTCCTGGGCGGCCGCGCCCGACCCGCCCGCGGTGTCCGCGTGGACGGTGGCCAGCCCGAGCCGGCGCTGCGCCGGCCCCTGCACCACCCGCACGCTCTGGATCCGGGCGTACGGCACGATCGCCACCTGCCGGGTGAGCAGCCCGGACCGGGTGGCGAAGACCCGCTCGAACAGGCCGGCGCCGAACGCGCCCCGGCCCAGCGGGTGCAGCCAGCGGGCCCGGGGCGGTGGTGGGCTCAGCGCCAGCGCGTCGAGGCGTACGCCCGGCAGCACCTCGCCGACGATCATCGTCGCGGTCGGCAGGTCACCGACCGGCAGCAGACGGTCCGGTCGGTTGCGGTCGTCGGCCTCCGCGACGGAGTACCCGGCCACCTCCAGCCGCAGCCGCAGCCAGCCCTTCACCCGCCAGAGCAGCGGCCAGGTTGCCCGTACGGTCTGCACCCGGTCCAGCGGCACGGTCTGCGCCCGGGTCTCCAGCAGGCCGTTGTGCACCCGCAGCGTGCCGCCGTCGCGGGCCAGCCGGAAGTTCCAGTCGTCGAGGACCCGGCGGATCGGTTGCAGCAGCACACCGGCCATCGCGGTCAGCGTGCTCGCCACCGCGACGAACGACCACGACCCGGCGGTGAGGAACTGCACCACGACGAAGGCCAGACCGAACGGGAGCAGGAGCGCCTGCGGGGTGAGCAGCTGGCTGACCAGCAGGTTCTGGTTGCGTACCGCGTGCAGCGGGCGGCCCACCGCCGCCGCCGGCGGCGCCGTCCCCGGGGCCGTCGCGGGCGCCGCGAGCCCCGGCTCGGGCGGCTGTGACGTCCGGCCGGCGAGCGCCAGCAGCCGCTCGCGCAGCCGGGCCGCGTCGGCCACCCCGAGGTACGCCAGCGGCGCCTCGGTCTTGCCCCCGCCGACCACTTCCAGCCGCAGCTCGGCCAGGCCGGTGAGCTGGGCGAGCAGCGGCCGGACCACCTCCACGGCCTGCAACCGCTCCAGGGGAATCGCCCGGGTACGCCGCCAGAGCAGCCCCTCGTACACCCGCAGCTCCCGGCCCACCACGTGGTAGCCGGTGTTGTACCAGCTGACCACCGACAGCACGGTCGCGCCGAGCGCCAGCACGACGACCATGGCCGCGAACCAGCCGAAGCCGACGCGGGACAGCGTCGACCAGGACAGCCCGGCGATCACCACGACCAGCGATTTGGCCCCGTGCAGCAGCGGGCTGAGCGGGTGCAGTCGCTGACGCGGCTCGCCGTCGCCACCCGCGGCGGCCGCCGGCCAGGGCTGGGGCACCCCGGGAGGCACAGCCGTGTAGGGCGGCGCGCCGCCGGGCGCGTAGGGCGGCACCGCGCCGCCGGGGGGCGGGCCGGCGGGCGGCGCGCCGCCCGGTGGCCGGGGCGGTCCGGTGCCCGGTTCGGCGGGACGGTCGCTCATCGGGTCGACCTCCGGCGCGGCCGGTGGTCCCCCGGTCGCGCGGTCACAGCCCCTCCGCCCGGTCCTCGCCGAGCGCGGTGAGCCGGTCGCGTAGCCGGGACGCCTCCGCCGGTCGCAGCCCCGGCACCCGGGCGTCGCTCGCCGCCGCAGCCGTGTGCAACTGCACGGTGGCCAGGTTGAAGGCGCGCTCCAGCGGCCCGGCGCTGACGTCGACGAACTGCATCCGGGAGTACGGCACGATGGAGAGCCGCCGGATCAGCAACCCGTGCCGGACCAGCAGGTCGTCCTCCCGTTCCGCGTACCCCCAGGCCTTGACGGCGCGGACGATCGCCACGGCCCGCCACGCACCGAACACCAGGACGGCGGCGAGGGCGAGCCCGAACAGGCCCTGACCGCTCAACGCCCAGCCGATCCCGGTCACCGCCAGCCCGATGGCGAGCACCACGGCCAGCCGGATCAGCTCCACCCAGATCAGGTCGGAGGAGATCCGTTGCCAGCGGACCGTGTCCGGCCAGGGCTCCAGTGGCCCCCGCCCCGCCGACCCGTGGGTCAACAGGGTGCCGGGTGCGCCGGCGGGCGACGGGCCGGGCGGCAGCAGGCCGGGCGCCGGCAGGTCGGGCGGGCGCGGGTCGGCGTCGTACCCGCCGGCCGCCGGTACGGCGCCCGGCGGCAGCGGGG